>NZ_JBIAZA010000006.1:0-367794 GCF_042898655.1 Streptosporangium sp. NPDC000396 | reverse complement strand
CAAACTCTCCAAACAATGTCTGGATGTGTTCACCCCGGCTGAAAGCATCCACGAAACCATGGATGTGTCAACCAAAGGAATCCCTTCCCCCCACACCTTGGTGGGTGGGACGGGGTTGTGCTTCATGCACTGGCTTTTAACACACTGTTGAGTTCTCAAGAAACGGACGCGTACACCGTCGTCCCGGCCGGGGGGCCGGGCGCCCGGGGCGCTCCATTCCATGTGTCCATCCTATCAGATCCGCCCGGTTTGTGTCAAACTGTCGCTTTCGTCCCAGTTGACCCACCCACCGTCGCATCCTTCCGGATCGACCACCCTGTCTCCAGGGCAACCCCTCCAACTTACTCCAACATCCGGTTCGTGTCCAATCGTGCGAACACGCCTTCTTGATGAAGATCAGAGAGAGGGAGGTGCTAGGCAGTTCGCCGACCTGGAGGCCTTCTGGCTTCCCGGGGCTCGTTGCCCTGCAGGAAGAACATTACCAGGCCTCTCGCGTAACAAAGACAACTTGCCAACCATTCCCGCTACTCGCGCGTCCCAAACGTTTGTGAGCGGTCGGAGGGCGCAAGCAGACGTCAAGTCATCCGCAATCGACTCTGGATACGAAGTAGGCACGAGGGTCAGGATCCTGACTCCACCGTGGAGGTGAGCACCATGACCCGCTCGGAGTTCGACGACATCCGCGCGCACATCGACGCGGAGGCCGATCACCCTGGGGACTTACTCAAGGTCGCCAGGTCTCTGCTGAGCGACCTTGAGGACGCACGTATGCGCGAGGCGACCCTTCGCTCCTACTATCTGCGTCTCCTCACCGCCGCCCGAGCGACGGTGGCCGCTGAGGCGGCCGGCTATCCGGAGCCCCTCGCCTTCCTCACCGACGAGCTGGCCAAGCGCGGCCAGCTGCCGGCGACCGATGACGAGGTGAACCGGATCCTGGCCGACGCGCGCACCGCAGCCGCGCTCCTGGCCTGCCTGGAGCACCAGCCGGCTGGGGCGACCAGGGGCGGGCCCCGCACCCGCAGGTGCGGAGGTACGAGTCGTAGCCTCCCAAGATGAGGCGTTCCGCGTCATTGACCTGGTCTTGAATCAAGATCTGTAAGACTTCGGGCATGTGGCAGCGGAAGCTGAATTGGGCTGCGACGACCCTCGTAGGCGTGTTCGGCGTCCTCTGGATCGGCGTGGTGGTGTTCGCGTCCATCGACGCACCGAAGTGGACCCGGATCGGGCAGGTCGCCTTCGGGGCCTTCCTGATGGGCTGGGCCCTGTACAAGGCAAGCGTGCTGCTCCGCCTCACCAGGAAGGCTCCGGCGCGGCATCGCAGAGTCAAGGCCTGACGCCCTCAGGAGCCGGTCCGATAGGAGCGCAGTTCGTCGGCGACCTGCCGGCACGGGACACCGAGGTCGAACCGGCTCAGGAGGAAGACCGTTTCCCCGGTGTCGATCTCCAGAAGCTCCGTGCGTGAAGTGAAACGAGTCCGCGTGTCCACACGGATTCGCTCGACTTCGTTCCACGGCACTCGTTCCGTACCGGCGAAGCCCTTGACCACGACCAGCCCTTCGCCGTCGGCACTGAGCCGTACCGGGGCCAGGATGTCGCGCAGGGCCAGACCCGCCGCCATGACGGCCGCGCCGTCTGCCAGGATCACCCCGCGAGGGTCGTCGAGGTTCAGCACGGCGATCAGCACGAAGACGATCGTCGCGACGACCTTCAGGACGAGGAGTTCCCGGCGCACGCGCCAGCGCAGGACCGGTTCGGGCGTGTCAGTCACACACGCACGCTAACCGCTCAGGCCTTGGGCACGTACGGCGGCGCCACACCCCATCCCCAGTGCGGCACGGGCGCCTTGGGAAACGGGGTCGCGCCGGGCTGGGAGTTCGCGAACGCCAGGCGGGTCCCCCACTCGATATAACCGAGGAAGGCGGCCCGGAACTCCGGATCGGAGGGGAGGCCGACCTCGTCGGCGGCATCCAGGAGCAGGTTCACCCAGCGGCGACGCTGCGGTTCGGTGATGGCCTTGCCGATGTGCTGAGCGAGCATGTGCGGGTAGCCTCCGCGCTCGCGGGTGTAGCGATCGGGACCGCCGAAGACCTCACTGAGCCACATCGCCACGTATCGGGGATGATTGGGGTCCATCTTGGCGAAAAGCGGCCCGACGAGGTCGTCTTTCTTCACGTGGCCGTAGAAGGTCTCGGTGAGCCGTTCGAACGCTTCGGCTCCGCCGGCCCAGTCGTACAGCGTCGGCACCGCGGAGCCCGCACCACGGATGCCGGTGGGCGCGTAGTGGCGCATCTCCTCGATGTCCGATACGTAGGGCTTGATTTCGGCGAAGAAGGCCGCGAAGTAGGGACCACTCCTGAATCCCTGGAGGTGCTCCTCGGCGGAGGTCCAGGTGATCCGCAGGATGTAGCAGGCGGGCTCCTCCACGCACCGGGTGAGTTCGTAGTCCACACACTGGGGAGCGCTCGCGAGCGACTCGCCGGCACGCCGGTATGCGGCCTCGAACTCGGCCGACCGCTCCTCGGGAACGCGATAGCGGATGTATTCGACGATCATTGGTTTCCCTTCAAGGGAGATGTGATCTACGCAACCAATGTAATCATGTAAGCGTCCGCATTGTGCGGGTTTGGGCAAGCTTCGGTGGAAAAACGAAGAAGGCCCTGATCTCTGTGAGATCAGGGCCTTTCGTAGTAGCGGGGACAGGATTTGAACCTGCGACCTCTGGGTTATGAGCCCAGCGAGCTACCGAGCTGCTCCACCCCGCGTCGGTATGTTTAGAGACTACCCGGCCTTGGCGGTGGAGAGCAAATTGATTGCCCAACGCAGAAACATCGGGATAACACGAAGGGCCCGGATCTTCGAGAAGATCCGGGCCCTCTGCAGTAGCGGGGACAGGATTTGAACCTGCGACCTCTGGGTTATGAGCCCAGCGAGCTACCGAGCTGCTCCACCCCGCGTCGGTGTGTCTAAAGACTACCCGGCTTTGGCGGTGGATGCGAATCAGACAGCTCTCTGTGCCCGATGAATTCCTAAGGAGTCGGTGCGGGCGTCGGTGTCGCCGACGGCGTGGGAGTCGCGGAACCCGATGACGTGGGAGTCGCGGAACCCGACGGCGTGGGAGTCGCGGAAGGAGCCGGGGTGGGGGTCGCGGTCGCCGACGGCACCGCGGCGGCCCCCCTCAGCTTCTCCAGCGCCTTCTTCAGCGCCTCCTGGGCCGCGCCGTACTCCGTCCAGTTCGGCGGGTTCTTCGCCAGGGCTTTCTGACTGTCGTCATAAGCCTTCTGCATCTCGTCGATCGCCTGACTCAGGGCCGTGTTCGGCTGGGTGACGGTGCTCGGCTTGCCCGTCTCCGGCTTGGCCTGCTGGGCGCCCTCTCCGAAGACCTGCTCCAGCGCGCCCTTGAGCGTGTCGGCGAAACCGGCCCTGTCTCCGTAGGAGACCAGAACCCGGCGGAGGATCGGATACGGCTCCTGGCCGGAGGAGGACGCCGCGGTCTCCACGTACACCGGCTCGATGTAGACCAATCCGTCGGCGAACGGCAGGGTCAGCAGGTTGCCGTAGCGAACCTTCGCCCCACCGATGCCGAGCAGGTTGAGCTCACCGGAGAACTTGTTCTGGAAGTTGTTCTGCACCTGGCCGGGGCCGGGGATCGTGGTGTTGGAGGGCATCCGCAGGATGCGGAGCTTTCCGTAGTCCGATCCCTGAGTGGCGTCCACGGACATGAACGCGGCCAGGTTGGGGCCCGAGCGCGGCACGAACGTGGTGGTCAACGAGAACACCGGGGCCTCCGTGTCGGGCATCTTGACCGACAGGTAGTACGGCGGCTGCTTGATGTCCCGCTCACCCGAGGACGGGTCGTTCGGGACGTTCCAGAAACCCTCACCGCTGTAGAACGCGTCCGGGTCCTCGATGTGGTAGCGGGACAGCACGTCGCGCTGAACCTTGAACAGCGCCTCCGGGTAGCGCAGGTGCTGCTTGAGGTCGTTCGACATCTCGGTCTGCGGCCTGATGATGTCGGGGAAGGCCTTGCGCCAGGTCTGCAGGATCGGGTCCTTCTCGTCCCAGGCGTACAGCCGTACGGTGCCGTCGTAGGCGTCCACCGTGGCCTTGACCGAGTTGCGCATGTAGTTGATCTGGTCGCGCGGCTGCTGCACCACCAGACGCGGATCGGTGACGGTGTCGCGCGTCATCGCCTCCAGACTCCTGCTGTCGGAGTAGGGGTAGGCGTTGGAGGTGGTGTAGGCGTCGGCGATCCAGACCACCCTTCCGTCGACGATGGCCGGGTAGGGGTTGTCGTCCAGGCTCAGGAACGGCGCGACCTTGGCGATGCGCTCCCGCGGGTTGCGCTCGTAAAGAATCTTGGATTTGTCGTTGACGTCACCCGACAGCAGCAGGTTCTTCTCGCCGTACTTGGCCGCGTAGAGCAGCCGGTTGAAGAACGAGCCGACCGGGACGCCGCCCTTGCCGGTGTAGGTGGTTTTCTGCTGGCCGGTGCCGCTGCTCTCGGGGTAGTCCAGCTCCTGCTTCCGGTCGCCGCCCACGATGACGTATTCGGGCGCGGCCGGGGACTCTCCGAAGTAGATCCGCGACTCCTTCAACCCGGTCCGCTGGGCCAGGGGGCCGGTCACCGGCATGTCTTTGGCGTCGAAGTTGGGCAGGCCCTGCGAGTCGACCTCGTTGCCCGGCGCGGCCACGAGGCCGTAACCGTGGGTGTAGACCAGGTGCCGGTTGATCCAGTTGTCCTGCTCGCGCGGCGGGCCGGTGAGCTCGCGCACCGCCACGACCGTGTCGCGCATCTTCCCTGACTCATCGGGGTAGCGGTCGACGTCGAGCGGGTCGTGGAAGTCGTAGTAACCGCGAATGCGCTGCTTCTGCTGGTAGGTCTTGGCGACCAGGTTGGGGTCGAGCAGACGCACACCAGAGATCGAGCTGTCGGCGGTGACGTTGACCTTGGTGGGGTCGCCCTGCGCCGCGTAGTCGATGACCTCCGTCTTGTCGACGCCGTAGGCCTTCCTGGTGGCGTCGATGTTGCGGTCGATGAATTCCCGCTCCCGCGCCTGCTGGTTCGGTTTGACCTGGAACTGCTCGACCAGAGCCGGATAGACCCCGCCGATCAGAACGGCCGACAGCACCAGGAGGCCGAAGGAGACGCCGGGCAGCATGCCGCCGGGCCGTACGATGCCGGCGAAGAAGAGAGCGGCGCAGATCAGCGCGATGATCGCCAGGATGGTCTTGGCGGGCAGCACCGCGTTGACGTCGGTGTAGGACGCGCCGAACACGAAGCCCCGGTCGGAGAAGACCAGACCGTACCGGTCGATCCAGTAGGCGACCGCCTTCAGCAGCACGAACACGCCGAGCAGCACCGACAGGTGCACCCGGGCCGCGCGGGAGGCGTGGACTCCCGGCGACTGGAGCCGGAATCCGCCGTACAGGTAGTGCACGACGGCCGCCATGACGGCCGACAGCACCACCGCGGTGAACAGGAAGTTCAGCACCATCCGCAGGAACGGATAGGTGAACATGAAAAACGACAGATCCAGCTTGAACAGCGCGTCGGTCTCGTGGAACGGCGTGCCGTTGACGAACTCCAGCCAGGTCTTCCACTGACCGGCCATGGACGATCCGGAGAACAGGGCGAGCACGGCGGCGCCGATCAGGAAGATCAGCTTGCGGTGCGGGTCGAGGGCCATCCGGTAGCGGTCGGCCCCGCTGGCGCCGCCGAACATCCCCGGCCCGAACATCGGCCGCGCCCGGTAGGCCAGCAGCATATTGCCGCCCACGAGACCGACCATGAGCACGGCGCCCACGATGAAGAGCAGGATCTGCGTGACGATCACACCGGAGAAGACCGACGTGTAGTCGACCGATTCGTACCAGAGATAATCAGTGAAGATGCCGGCGAAAAGGAAGAACAGCGCAACGAGCGCGACGATGGCGATCGCTACAGGTAGTAGCAGTCGTGGCCGGCGGGGCAAGCGCATTGCCCTACCGGCTCCGGGGGTCCGGAAGCTCAAGGCCAACCCCTTGTCGTAAGAGCACGGTCCGTGTTTGGAAACCTACACCGGCGGGGCTTGCGCCGCGCTCAGCTCGTCAGGCACGGTCCGGCCACAGCCCCGGAGGTCTCGGGTCCACTACTGCCAACGCACGAGCCCTCGAATCAGTGCCCTGTCACAGGGCGCGGGCACTCGGAGTCCGGGCACTCGAAAACGCGGCCTAACCCGCCGGGTCCTCGCCGCCCGTCAACCGCCCGTCAACAGCCCGTCGGCCGCCCGTCGAGCACCCGTCAGCCGGCCGGGCAGCTCGGCGCCGTGCCGGAACCCGTGCGGACCACGTCGATCGCCTGCACGGCCTCATGGAGTGTGTCGATCTTGATCAACTTCAGCCCGTCGGGGATGGCCTTGACCGCTTCGGCGCAGTTTTCCGCAGGGGTGAGGAAGACCGTGGCTCCGTCCTTGCGAGCGCCCACCATCTTCTGCTGGATGCCCCCGATGGGACCGACCTTGCCGTCCGGCGTGATCGTCCCGGTCCCGGCGATGGACTTGCCTCCGGTCAAGTCGCCGGGGGTGAGCTTGTCCACGATGCCGAGGGAGAACATCATCCCCGCGCTCGGCCCGCCGACGTCGCCCACGTTGATCCTCACCTTGAACGGGAACTTGTAGCTGATCCGCATGGTGATGCCGACGATCGGCGTGCCGTCCTTGGCGGCCGTTGTCGGGACGGCCACGGTCATCTTCCGGTCGCCGCGGTTGACGGTGAAGGTCACGGTCTGGCCGGGCTTGTGCTTGCGGACGGCGGCGGAGATGGTCTCGCGGTCGGCCGCGGCCGCCCCGTCCACGGCGACGATCTCGTCTCCGGGCTTGAACTTCCCGTCGGCCGGCAGGCCTTTCTGGGTGGAGGCCACGGCCACGACGGAGGTGAACGGGATCTTCAACTCGGTCAGCGCCGCCGCGGTCGCGTCGTCCTGGGAGTTGGTCATCTCCTGGACGTTCTGCTGCTCGACCTCTTCCGCGGTGGTCGTGGGAGGGAAGATCGTCTCCTCTGGCACGACCGCGACGGTGGGGTCGAGCCAGCCCCTGAGCGCGCTGAACAGGTCGATCCTGCTGCCGGGGCCGCCCTGGTATGCGACGGTGACGAGGCTGAGCTGACCCGAGGTCGGATAGGTCTGGCGCCCCTCGATGCTGATCACCGGCTTGCCCTTGACCTCCCCGATGGTGTTCTCGGTCGGGCCGGGACTCAACACGACGTACGGCACAGGCAAGATGGCGCCGACGACGGCGAACGCGAGCGTGAGGAAGCCTGCCACCATCAATGTCAGCGCTCGTCGGGACATGAGAGGAAGCCTATGCCGTGTAACCGGTTGAGGAGTCACCCGTACGCGCTGTCATCTTCCCGATAGTACGGCTTGGTCCTGATTTCACTCGCAAACTCCGACCCATTCGGTCGAGCCGTCCGCGAAAAGCTGGTTCTTCCAGATGGGGACTTCGCTCTTGAGATCGTCGATCAGCCGCCGGGAGGCGGCGAACGCCTCACCGCGGTGGGGGCAGGCGACTGCCACGATGACCGCGATGTCGCCGAGTTCGAGGTCACCGACCCGATGCACTGCGGCCAGCGCGGTCACCGGGAAGTCGGCGGCGACTTTCTCGGCCACCCGGCGCAGCTCGGCCTCGGCGCTCGGATGCGCCGAGTAGGACAGCCTCGTGACCGGCTTGCCGTGATCACGGTCACGCACCGTGCCGACGAAAAGCGTCGTGCCGCCCGCGGCGTGGTCCCCGATGGCGGAGAACACCTCGTCGACGGAGAGCGCGCTGTCGCGAATATCGAGCAGCCGGATGACATCCACGTCAGAAAGAGTACCGCCCCGGGAAAACCACGCCCGGGGCACGGGCCGTACTCACCTGACTCACACGCGGCGCTTCTTCCGGGCGGCGCGGACGATCGCGGCGGTGCCGAGGACCGCGACGGTGGCGCCGGCGGCGGTGAGAGTCGCCTCCTTGCCGGACAGGCGACGGCCGACGACCGTGTGCCTGCCCTCGCGCAGCTCCAGGAGCTGCTTGAACGCGGCTTCGTTGCTCCACAGCGGTTTCCACCCGGCCGCGCGCAGCGTCGCGCAGTCAACCACCCACGGGTAGACGACGTAGTGCAGGTCGGTGGCCGGGGCCGGGGTGATGCCCAGCCGGTGCAGGCGCTGGGCGGTGCCGAAGGTCAGCCCGGCGGGCAGTTCGAAACGGCGCAGCCCGGAGAGCTCCTCCACCTGATCCTGCTCCAGCCAGCCCTCGCCTCCCACCGCCACCACCCCGGAGATCGCGCCGAGCGCGGCCATCTCCAGCGCCGAGACCAGGTCGTCCACGTGGCAGAACTGCCAGCGAGGGTTGCAGCCCTTGACGCTGAGCAGCCGTGGCGCCTCGAAGTGGCGGGTGACCACGCTGTCCACTCCCGGGCCGACCACGGCGGCGGGGCGGAGCACGGTCACCTCAAGCCCCGGATGGCTGCGCAGCGAGCGCCGGACCAGCGCTTCGATCTCCAGGTGGTCACCGACCATGCCGGTGTCGGGCTCGGCGGCCACCGCGGCGTCCTCCGGCAGGGGAACCGGGTTGTCGGATGCCGCGCCGTACACCATGGCGCTGGTGACCAGCACGACCCGGCGCACCCGGGCCGCGGCGCTGGCGGTGAGCACCGTCTGGGCCGCGCGCAGGTTGTAGGCGCGCCGCTCCGTGGGATCGGCGTCGAGCGCGTAGTCGGCCGCCAGGTGGACGAGCACATCGATGTCGGAGATCCGGTTCGCCAAGAGCGGATCTCTGACATCGAGCACCCGCCAGGTGACGCCGGGCACGTCGCCGCGCTGTTCGTCGATGGCCACGACCCTGCGGAAATCCGCAGACGAGGCGACCTTCGCGAGGAAGGCACGGCCGATCCCCGAGGCCGCGCCGGTGACGGCGACGACCGGGGGCCGAGGGCGTTTCGAGGTAGGCACCAGGTCCTCACTTTGCACTGACCCGCCATGCGACGGATAACGTGGCGGATGTGGACTCCTCCATCCTGCACGAGGTAGAGCGGTGACTGACTTGCCAGGTCGGGAAAACGACCCCAATGAGAATCCGTTCGCCATGTTCGGCGACCCGGAGCAGATCGCAGCGGCCATGCGCCAGTTCGCCGACATGCTCTCCGCGCCGCCGAGTTCCGGCCCCGTCAACTGGGACATGGCGAAGAACATCGCACGGCACGTCGTGGTCGCCGAGGGCGATCCGAGTGTCATGGAAGGCGAGCGGCGCCAGATCATAGACGCCCTCAACCTCGCCGACCTGTGGCTGAACGAGGCGACCGCGCTTCCGAGCGGCGTGAGCAACCCGCAGGCGTGGAGCAGATCGGAATGGATCGAGAAGACCGTTCCCGTCTGGCGGCAGCTCTGCGATCCGATCGCCGCGCGCATGGTCGAGACCATGAGCGGCACGCTCGGCGCCACCGGCCTGCCCGCCGAGGCCCAGGCCATGGCCGGCCCGCTGATGGGCATGATGAAGCAGATGGGCGGCATGATGGTCGGCCAGCAGATCGGCCAGGCCATCGGCTCGCTCGCGCGTGAGGTGATCGGTTCCTCGGACATCGGCCTGCCGCTGTCCGACAACGCCGCGCTGCTGCCCGGTGGCGTCGCCGCGTTCAGCCAGGGGCTGGAGACGCCCTCCGAGGAGATCCGGCTGTATCTCGCCCTCCGCGAGGCCGCTCACCACCGGCTGTTCCAGCATGTGCCCTGGCTGCGCGCGCATCTGCTGGGCGCCGTGGAGGAGTACGCCAGGGGCATCACGGTGGACGTGTCCGCCCTGGAGGAGCAGATCCGCGGGCTCGACATCAACAACCCCGAGCAGCTCCAGCAGATGCTGAGCAGCGGCAACCTGCTCAAGCCCGAGGAGACCGAGCGGCAGAAGGCCGCCCTGACCCGGCTGGAGACCATGCTCGCCCTGGTCGAGGGCTGGGTCGGCACGGTCGTGGACGGCGCCGCCGACGGCAAGCTGCCCTCGTCGGCCGCGCTGGCGGAGACGGTACGGCGCCGCAGGGCGACCGGCGGCCCCGCCGAGCAGACCTTCGCCACGCTCGTCGGCCTCGAGCTGCGCCCCCGCCGCCTGCGCGAGGCGGCGGCTCTGTGGCAGGCGCTGGAGGCCGACCGGGGCGTCGACGGCCGGGACGCGGTCTGGAGCCACCCCGACCTGATGCCCACCGCCGACGATCTCGACAACCCCGACCGCTTCGTCCGGGGGGAGCCGGAGCTCGACCTGTCCGGCCTGGAGGCGTCCTTGAAGGAGGATTCCGCCGGCGAAGACAGTGGCGAAGACGGCGGCAAGGGCACTGACCAGGACGCCGAGAAGGACAAGGGCGACGACAAGGGCGACGGCGCGTGAGCCTGCGCGCGCACGCGCAGAGCGTGCTCGCGGCCTGGGTCGCCCCGACAGCCGAGGAGGAGCTCCTCCGCGAGGAGTTCCTGAAGCATGTGCACGCCCACGAGAACGCCATGTGGCGCGAATGCGTGCCCGGCCATCTGACGGCCACGACCGCGGTGCTCTCCCACGACGGCGAGCGGGTGCTGCTCACGCTGCACCCCAAGGCCGGGATGTGGCTGCCCATGGGAGGGCACTGCGAGCCCGGCGACACCTCACTTGAGGCCGCGGCGCTGCGGGAGGCCACCGAGGAGTCCGGCATCCCCGGCCTGCGGCTGCTGCCCGGCCCGCTGGCCCTCGACCGGCACCGGGTCTGGTGCCACCCGCCGCACAGCCATCATCTGGACGTGGAGTACGGCGCGGTCGCCCCGGCCGATGTCGAGGCCGTGATCAGCGACGAGTCGCTCGACCTGCGATGGTTCCCGGTGGAGGAGATCCCCGAACTGTCCGACGAGGCGACCCGGAGGCTGGCGCGCCGCGCGCGGGAGGTCCTGCGCTCCCGATAGCCGGACCGTTCCATGCTCCCCACATCTCTCCGGATCTCTGGGTAACGTCCTCATCAACTGGCGGGACGAGCGAATCGGGGCATCGTGAGTGCGGACATCACAGCCGGCACGGGTGTGGGCGGCGCGATCGTGGCACCATCGTCGCGGCGCCGGCGGATTTCCCGGGCCCTCGTCTGGGTCGCGGTCGCCCCGTTCACCGTCTGGGCCGTGATCAGGGTCACCGGGCTGGAGCGGGGGTCGCTGGCCACCCAGGCCATGACCGCCACGCCGTACGTCGCGGCGGCCTCGCTCGTCCCCGTGCTGCTCGCCGCGCTGGCTCGCAGCCGCGCGGCGGCGGCCGTCGCGCTGGTCACCACGGCGGCCTTCGGCTTCAGCGTGCTCCCCCGCGCCGTCGGCTCGGCGGAGACCGGACCCGGAACGCCGTTGCGGGTGCTGACCCTCAACATGCTCTTCGGCCACGCCGATCCCGGGACGGCGATGGACCTGGTCCGGCGGTTGAAGCCGGACGTGCTGAGCACCCAGGAGCTGACTCCGGGGATGGTCGGGAAGCTGGACGCGGCGGGGCTGAAGGAGCTGCTGCCGTACCGGGTATTGGCTCCGGAGTGGGGCGCCCGCGGCAGCGGCCTGTACGCCAGGCACCCGCTGACCCCGCTGGAGAACCTCTTCCGGCCGATCGGGCACAACATGCCCGCCGCCACGATCACTCTCCCCGGCGCCAAGCCCGTCGAGATCATCGACGTCCACCCCTACCCGCCGCTGGGCGACCACGTGCACGAATGGACGGCGGCGCTGGAAGCCCTCCCGTCGGCCGCCCCCGGCACGATCCGCATCCTCGCCGGTGACTTCAACGCCAGCCTCGACCACGCCGCCATGCGCCGCTTCCTGAGCCGGGGCTACGCGGACTCGGCCGACAGGACCGGCCAGGGGCTCACGCCCACCTGGCCCGCCAACCAGCGCGTCCCGCCCCTCATCACCATCGACCATGTCGTGGTGGACCAGCGGGTGAACGTGAACGCCGTCAGCGTCCACTCCGTTCCCGGCACCGATCACCGGGCCGTCTTCGCCGACCTGCGCCTGCCCGCCCTCTGACACGGGGCACGCGTCGAAGGCGGGCGTTCGCGGACGCCGGCGAACGGCTCACACCGAGAGCAGCGCCCGGGTGTTGTCCCAGCCCTCAAGACCGGGGTCCAGCATCCGGATGTCGTCGGGGGTGCGCAGGCGGTGCCAGCCCGGTCCGGTGGCGACCATCCGGGGACCGGGCGCCGAGGCGCGCAGCGCCTTGACCGGGTCGACGTCGTCGAAACCCACGTCGGCCCAGCCGGGATAGGGCAGGTGAGCGGCTATCGCCACGGCACCGCCCTCGGCGGCCGGGCAGACCGCGACTTGTGCCCGGCCGAGCGCGCGGAAGAGCTTGCCGATCAGCAGAGGCGGCAGGTCGGGGGCGTCGCCGCTCAGCAGAACCGCCTGCCTGCCATACGGCAGGGCCTCGAAGGCGGCCCGGACCAGGGCACCCCCCGACAGCTCGGGGATCTCGACGACCGGGGTTCCCGGCCAGACGATCTCTTCCATTCCCGGAACGCTCGTCACCAGGACCGGCGTGACGAAGTCGAGCCCGGCGACGAGCTCGTAGGTGTCTTCGGCCACGGCCGTCAGGAACTCGGTGGCGTCGACCCCCGGCGGGCTCGCTCCCGCCATCGAGGACGTGACGAGGACCGCCACCAGCCGTTCTTCGGTCAACATTCCTCCGCGACGCCGTTGGCCGCCATGGAGAACCCCTCAAGGAACCCTCGTGCCCGCTCGGCCTTCGGATAATGATCCACCAGGGCCCAGAACCGGGGGCCGTGACTGGGCACCAGCAGGTGCACGAGCTCATGCATGATCACATAATCGACCACCCACGACGGCATGCCCCGAAGCCGTGTGGAGATCCTGATCGTGCCGTGGTCAGGGGTGCACGAGCCCCATCGGTGTTGCTGGTTGTCGACCCATCTCACACTCGACGGGCTCGCCTTGCCGTCGAGATAGCGCGCTGACAGCTCGCTGGCCCGCTCCAGGAGGTCGTCGTCGGAAGGGCGTCTTCGCTGCTCTTTCGCCGCGAGCCGGTCGAGCATCCGCCGTACCCATTGCTCCTCGTCGGTACTGCTCAAACCTGCCGGAAGCAGCACGATCGTTTTCTCGCCGTCGCGGTACGCGGAAACCGTCCGCCGGCGACGAGAACTTCGACGGACCTCGACTGTCTCGGGGGGCACATATGAACGGTAGCCGAGAATGGCGAATTCACACCAGAGGGCAGAACGCGTTCTGGCAGGTCAATCCCTGTTCGCCGAATGTTCAGCGAGACCGATCGGTTATGACGGCGACTTATCGAATTAACCTGGATATCGCCCGTCTCACGAGTTGCCGAATCGCGGGACCCGCCGTTCTCTCTGTGCCGTCAGCCCTTCGAGCATGTCGTCCGAAGCCATGGTGACCGGCTGCGCGAGAGACTCCCAGCGCAACGCGGCGTCGATATCCGCGTGCCCGCCCCCGGCCAGAGCCACCTTGGTGAGCCTGGTGGCGATGGGCGCGTTGGCGGCGACCCTGGACGCGATCTCCAGCACCTCGGCCATCAAGGACTCGCGGGGGAAGGCTCTGGTGACCAGCCCGGCCGATGCCGCCTCGGCGCCCAGCATCGTCCGCCCGGTCAGCAGCATCTCCCTGGCCACCCCCACTCCGGCGACCCTGGGCAGCAGATACGTCGCGGCCATCCCGGGGTGCAGGCCGAGCGACGTGAAAGGAACGAGCAGCTTGGCCTCCTCTGAGGCGTAGACCAGGTCGCAGGCGAGAGCGAAGCACAGCCCCGCCCCGACGGCTGGGCCGTTGATCGCGGCGATGGTCGGCACCTCCAGGTCCGCGATCGCCAGCCAGGTCCGGTAAAAGGCCAGCATCCGGTCGCGCAGATCAGGCACGCTCTCGACGCCCCGCTCGGCGAGCCAGGAGAGGTCTCCCCCGGAGCAGAACGCGCTGCCCGCCCCGGTGACCACGACGCACCGCGCGTCCCGGTCCTGGCGGAGCTCGGCGATCGCCTTGCGCCACTGCTCGGTCATCCCATCGGTCATCGAGTTGCGCCGGTCCGGGCGATTCAGGGTGAGCACCACGACGCCGTTGTCCCGCCGGTCGACCAAGAGCTCGTTCATGTCCGGGAGCGTAGTGCACGAACGAGTTATCCACAGGCGGGAGGAAACGCGTTCGGGATCTTCCGGAGCCGTGGCACGCTGACACGCCCCAGCCGACACACCTCCAGAGGAAGGGCGACCGCATGAGACCTCGTCTGAAGCCCGCGTTGCGCCGGATCGCGCGCGACGAGCGCACCCTGCAGTTCGGCCTGCACCCCCGGCACGCGGTGGTGCTGACCGATCTCGAACCCGAGGTCCGACGCTGGATCGAGAGCCTGGACGGCGTGCGTGACCTTTCCGGGGTGCTGGCCGGCGCGGCCGAGGCCGGGATCGGCGAGGGGCGCGGCCAGGCCCTGCTCGACCTTCTCATCGGCCGGGGTCTGGTGGACGACGCGGCGGTCCGGCCAGGCCCGCTGCGCGCGCTCACGCTGGCCGAGCGCGACCGGCTCCAGCCCGATCTGGACGCGCTCTCCCTGTCCCCCGGCACGACCGACGGCGGGCTCTCCACGCTGGAGCGCAGGCGCGAGGCCCAGGTGCGGGTCTACGGAGCGAGCCGGGTCGGCTCGCAGATCGTCGCGCTGCTCGCCGCCTCCGGGGTCGGTCAGATCTGTGTCGTCGACCCCGGTACGGCCCGCAACCAGGATGTCGTGCCCGGCGGGCTGACCTGGGATCAGGTGGGGATGAGCAGGCAGGATGGCGCGGTCGCGGTGGCCAGGAGCCTGGCGCCCGCGCTCATCGCGTGGACCGGGGACGGCGCGGCACGGCTCGCCGACGGCGGCAGACAGCCCGACCTCGCGGTGCTCGCACCGGTGGAGCCGCTGGACGGCCTGACGGTCAGAGACCTCCTCTCCTGGGAGATCCCGCACCTCTTGGTGACCGCCTTCGAAGGCTTCGGGTCCATCGGCCCGATGGTGCTGCCCGGCCAGACTCCGTGCCTGCGGTGCCTTGACCTGACCCGGCGTGATCGCGACCCCGGCTGGCCGACCGTCAGTGCCCGCCTGGGAGGCTTTCCGGCGGGTGAGATCGCCTGCGGTGCGGCGCTGTCAACCCTGGTGGCCGCAGCGGCGACCGGTCATGCGCTCGCTTTGATCGACGGTCGTGAGCTTTCTGTGACCAATAGCACAGTGGATATATTGCCTGATTGGAGATGGAAGCAACGATCCTGGAGTTTTCACCATCAATGTAGTTGTTTCCGAAATGACTCGGGTTCGCTAACAATGGTCGCGTCGGCCAACTGTCGCTGATAGACACCACACCGAAGGGAGGGAGCGGTTGTCTCGCCGCACGGGGGACAGGCCGCAAAACCAAGGTGAGTGACCTTCCGCGCCGCGCCGTTGCGCGCTCCGCCAAGCTAGCGGCCCTTCCGATCGGGTTCGCCGGCCGCACCGCCCTCGGATTGGGAAAACGAATCGGGGGCAAGTCCGCTGAGATCGTCGCCCAGGAAATTCAGCAACGCACAGCCGAGCAGATCTTCAAAGTTTTGGGAGAGCTCAAGGGCGGGGCGATGAAGCTCGGCCAGGCGCTGTCCATCTTCGAGGCCGCGCTGCCTCCGGAGATCGCCGGGCCGTATCGTGCGACGCTCACCAAACTCCAGGACTCGGCTCCCCCTCTACCGGCCAGAACCGTACACAAGGTCCTCGTCGAACAGTTGGGAGACGACTGGCGGGAAAACTTCCAGTCGTTCGAGGACAAACCGACCGCCGCCGCGTCGATCGGGCAGGTGCACAAGGCCGTCTGGCACGACGGCCGGACGGTCGCGGTCAAGATCCAGTATCCGGGCGCCGGTAAGGCGCTGCTCTCCGACTTCAACCAGATGACCAGGCTCGGCAAGCTCTTCGGGGTGCTACTGCCCGGCCTCGATATCAAGGCCGTGCTGAGCGAGCTGCGGCAGCGGGTGATCGAGGAGCTCGACTACCTTCGCGAGGCCGAGGCCCAGCATGCCTTCGCGCTGGAGTTCAAGGACGATCCCGACTTCCTGGTCCCGGATGTCATCGCCGCCAACGAGCAGGTGCTCGTGTCCGAGTGGGTGGACGGCACGCCCCTGTCGCGGATCATCACCGACGGCACCGAGGAGGAGCGCGACCGCGCCGGTCTCCTCCTCGTCCGGTTCCTGTTCTGCTCCCCCTCGCGAGTGGGCATGCTCCACGCGGATCCGCACCCGGGAAACTTCCGGATCCTGGAAGACGGGCGGTTGTGCGTGCTCGACTTCGGCGCCGTCAACCGCCTGCCCGACGGTTACCCGCCGGCCTTCGGCAAGCTGACCCGCATCTTCAACAACGGCGACATGGACAGCGTGGTCCGGGGACTACGCGACGAGGGCTTCATCCTCCCGCACATCGAGGTCGACACCGAGGCTCTGCGTGCGTTCCTCGCCCCCTACGTCGAGCCGACCGCGGTCGAAGAGTTCACCTTCAGCCGCGAGTGGCTCCAGCGGCAGGCGGCCACGGCCACCGATCTACGCCCCGGCAATGTGGTGCGCCAGCTCAACCTGCCAACGTCCTACGTTCTCATTCACCGCGTGCACGCGGCCGGGATAGGCGTGCTCTGCCAGCTCGGCACCACCGCCCGATTCCGCGAGGAGGTGATCCGCTGGGTTCCCGGATTCGCCGAGGACCCCGAGGAGGATCCCGAGGAGCAGGCGATCGCCGGCTGAAGCCCCACCGGTCCGCCTACAGTCCAGCGGACAAGACAAGAAAAGGGGTGGCCCGTTCGGACGGGCCACCCCTTGTTCATCTCCGATCCCTACAGATCAGAGATGAATCCGTCTCTCCGGTCTCTACAGATCAGACGAATCCGTCTCTCTGGTCTGTGGAGATCAGACGAATCCGTCTCTGGTCTGTGGAGATCAGACGAATCCGTCTCTGGTCTGTGGAGATCAGGTCACGCGCAGGAGCGCACGGTGCAGGCGCGAGGTCGCGCGCTCCGCGTTACGGCGCGCGCGTCGCAGGCGCAGGATGCCGGACGCCAGACGTTGCTCCTCCGCCTCACGGTGAAGCATGCGTATTCGGTCCCGAACCAGTTCTTCGTGAATAGAGGGCAGGTCCAGGCTCTGGGTGGTGAAGTAGGTCATCGGAAGTGGTCCTTTCAGAAACTTTCAGGCTCTCGGTTGATCAGGCAGCGAGCGGGGTCTTGCGAGGACGTCCGCGCGGACGCTTCCGCGGAACGATGGCTCCCCGCAGGATGAGCTCACCGCCCCAGACCCCCCACGGCTCCTCGCGCTCAAGCGCGCGGGCCAGGCAGGCCTGCTGGATCGGGCAGCCTCCGCAGAGCGCCTTGGCGAACTCCACGTCCTCCGGAGACTCGGCGAACCAGAGATCGGGGTCGGTACGACAGGGGATTGTGGCTTCGTCGATCAGGTCCATGACCGTCTGGGCCCCCATCTGCTTTCACCTCTCAGTTAGGTGTTGATCTTTGATGACTTCTGGGTGGGGGTCAGGAATGACGCGACAAACAAGAAGGCCGCGGATCCTGGTGCGGATCCGCGGCCTGAAGGCTTTTCCCGGTCAGATTATGACCGGAGGTTGCCTCCAGGGATGCGGACCACGCGAACCACCATTTCCGGTGTGCTGCTTGGTCGGTGCGTAGTCGCCAGCTTCGGCTGCAGGGACAGCCGAGACACCCGCCGCCACGAAGGCGATCAGGGCGGACTCGTTGCGGCTGGCCAAGGCCTGGGCGCGGGCAGACTTCTCCCGCTGAACTCGGGCGGCCGGGCTGACCGTGAGGAGAGCCTGACTGCCGAAGGGCAGGGCGGTGCTACGGCAGGCGGAAGTGAGCCCCATCTGGGACGGCATCATGTTGATCTTCACAGCGGACTCACCTCCATCTTTGGATCGTCGGGCAGGATTGCCCGACTCGCTTGACCAAGACCCTAAACCCCCGCCGCGGGGGCGGGCAACATATTTTCTACCTGCAGTTTTACAACTAACTCACGCGGATCATGGCTTCCTGAACCACCGACACCGCCAGCTCACCCGAGCGGGTGAACATCTCCCCCCTGGCCAGCCCTCGCGCGCCTCCCGACCACGGCGATTCCTGGGCGTACAGCATCCAGTCGTCCACGCGGAAAGGCCGGTGGAACCACATCGCGTGATCCAGTGAGGCCCCCATGACGTTGGAGGACCCCCAGGCCAGGCCGTGGGCCAGCAGCACGGTGTCCACCAGGGTGAAGTCCGAGGCGTAGGCGGCGAGCACCACGTGCAGCAGCGGGTCGTCGGGCAGTTCCGCGTCGTAGCGGAACCACACGTTCGTCTGCGCGCCGCGCAGCGCCGGGTCGCGGTGGGCCTCCCACGTGAGGGGGGTGACGTAGCGGGCGTCCACCGGGCGCGGCTTGGCCAGCCACTCCTGCCACTGCGGGTCGTCCCCCACGACCTCGAGCATCCGATCCCGGAACAGCGGGAGGCTTTCCGGGTCGGCCACCCTCGGAATCACCGTGGCCTGGTGCTCGACGCCGGGCTCCACGAGGTGGAAGGAGGCCGACATGGTGAATATCGCCTTGCCGTGCTGGACCGCGACGACCCTGCGGGTGGTGAACGACCGGCCGTCACGGACCCGCTCTACGTTGTAGACGATCGGAATCGCGGGGTCTCCGGGCCGGATGAAATAGGCGTGCAGCGAGTGGACGTGACGGTCCGACGGCACCGTCCGGCCGGCCGCGACCAGCGCCTGGGCGGCCACCTGACCGCCGAACACCCGTTGGATGCGCTCCTCGGGGCTGCGGCCCCGGAAGATGTCGAGCTCGATCTGCTCAAGGTCGAGCAGATCCAACAACTCTTTGAGCGCCTCGTTCACGCGTCCTCCGTCTTAGCTGCCGCAGCACGGCACAGGGCGAGCACCGCCTCGCCGTACCGCTCTAGTTTGACGCGTCCTATTCCGGTTATCGCCAGCAGGTCCTGTTCAGAGGCTGGCGCCCGCTCTGCTATGGCTTGCAGGGTGACGTCAGTGAAGACCACATATGTCGGAACCTTGGTCTCTTTGGCGACGACCGTACGCCAGGCCTTCAGGCTCTCCAGCAGGGCCTCGTCGTAGTCGGCCGGACAGGTGGCACATCTGCCGAGCTTCTGCTCGGCGGCGGCGACGAGGGTCTTGGAGCAGACCCGGCAGCTCACCGGCGCGGCGACCGTGCGGCGATCCCTCGGCCCGGCTCCGGACCCGGACGAGGAGGTACGGCTGGACGCGCCGGAACGGCCCGTGAGGCCGTCGAGGAAACGGGAGGGTTTCCTGGAGCGGCGGCCGCCCGGTGAACGCGCCAGCGCCCACGACAGCCCCAGGTGAGCCCTCGCCCGGGTGACGCCGACATAGAGGAGACGGCGCTCCTCCTCGATCTGGTCGGGCGTCTCCGCGTAGATGATCGGCAACATGCCGTCCGTCACCCCGGTCAGGAAGACCGCGTCCCACTCCAGGCCCTTGGCGGCGTGCAACGAGGCCAGCGTCACGCCTTCGACCGGCGGCGCGTGCTGCTCGCCGGCCCGGCGTTCCAGCTCGGTCACGAAGGCCACCAGGTCGGCGCCCTCCGCGGCGAGATCCTCGGCGAGGTCGGCCAGGGCTTTCAGCGACTCCCACTTCTCGCGGGCCTTGCCTCCGCCAGGAGCCTCGGGCGTGAGGCCGATGCCGGCGAGGATGTGGCGGACGGTCGAGACCAGCTCGTCGTCGTCCGCGGCGGAGCGGGCGGCCCCGCGCAGCAGCACGACCGCCTGGCGGACCTCCGGGCGCTCGAAGAACCGGTCGGCTCCGCGTATCAGATAGGGCACGCCTGCCTTGGTGAGCGCCTGCTCGTAGGCCTCGGACTGGGCGTTGACCCGGAACAGCACGGCGATCTCACGGGTCGGCACACCGCTTTCCGCGAGCTTCTTCACCGCGCGCGCCACCCCGTCGGCCTCGGCGGACTCGTCGTCGTACTCGGTGAAGACGGGTTCGGGGCCGTCCGGGCGCTGGGCGACCAAGGCGAGCCTGTGCGGGGTCCTGGCCCTGTCGATCACCCGGTTGGCCAGGGAGACGACCTGGGGAGTGGACCGGTAGTCGCGGATCAGCTTGATCACGGCGGCGTTGGGATATTCGACCGAGAACCCGGTCAGATAGTGCGATGTCGCGCCGGTGAAGGAGTAGATCGTCTGGTTGGGGTCGCCGACCACGCACAGGTCGTCGCGCCCGCCGAGCCAGGTGTCGAGCAACAGCTTCTGCAACGGGTTGACGTCCTGGTATTCGTCCACGACGAAGTAGCGGTACTGCTGGCGGATCTGGGCCGCCACCTCGCGGTGCTCCGTCATCACCGCGGCGGTGAGTTCCAGGATGGTCTCGAAGTCGACCAGGTGCCGGTCCCGGCGAAGCCTCTCGTAGGCGTCGTAGAGCCGGAAGACCTCCTCGGCCGGGACCGGCGGAGTGCGGCCGGCCTTCCTGGCGGCCTCGGCGTAGTCTTCGGGACCGATCTGGGTGGCCTTGGCCCACTCGATCTCGGAGGCGATGTCCCGCAGCTCGGACCGGTCCGGGTTCTTCCGGACAAGACGGCAGGCGTCGACCAGCAGCGGCATCTTCGATTCGATCACCTTGGGCGGCTCGCCGCCGATGACACGCGGCCAGAAATAGGTGAGCTGGCGCAGCGCGGCGGCGTGGAAGGTGCGGGCCTGCACGCCCGGTGTCCCGAGCTGCCGCAGGCGCTGCCGGAGCTCTCCCGCCGCACGTGTCGTGAATGTCACAGCAAGCACGCTCTGGGCGTCCACCATCCCGCTGCGCACGGCGTGCGCGATGCGGTGGGTGATGGCCCGCGTCTTGCCGGTACCGGCCCCGGCGAGCACGCAGACCGGGCCCCGCACGGCTTCCGCCACCTCACGCTGTTCGGGATCCAGCCCCGCCAGTACGTCATCGGGCGCCACGGAGACTCCTTACACGCTGTTAACAGGCCGGAGGGAAACATCTTCCCAGCCAGTGGCCAAGCACCGTTCATTCTGGCAACATGCCGCCGTCAAGCTATGTCGTTCGCCGAGATGCACAAAAGGGCATGTTCATCCACAATGAGGATCGAACTGAGCCTGGGGGGAAGGAAGAGACCCGTGCGAACTGCGGTAACCGTGAGTGCGCTCGCCCTGGCGGCGTTGGTGATCGGATCCGCGGCAAACGCCTCCCCGGCGGCGCACGCGTCCTTGGTCTCCTCGACGGCCTCACATCAGAGCGGCGCCGCGGCCCCCGGGAGGAAGGGCGACCCGACGCCCGCCCCGACGCCGTCGTCCGACCCCCTGAGCCACGGCACCGTCATCGACACCGTCTCGTACGGCCCGCACGCCCGCCAGCGGATGGACGTCTGGTACCAGACCGACGGCCTCAAGCGGCCCGGCGTCTTCCTGATCCACGGCGGCTGGTGGTCGGCCGGTGACAAGAAATACATGACCGAGGTGAGCCGGAGCTACGCCGAGCAGGGCTACACGGTCTTCAACATCAACTACCGCCTCTCGGGTGACGCGGCCTGGCCGGCCCCTCGCACCGACACGCTCGACGCCATCGCCACCGCGCGCAGGCACGCCGCCCTGTGGTCCTTCGACCCGAACAACTACGTGGTCATCGGCTTCTCCGCCGGGGGTCACCTGGCCACCGCCGTCGGCACCTACCGGGACGGCCTGCCCGGCCTGCGCGGCGTGGTCGGCGTCTCCCCGGTGGTCTCGCCGCTCACGGCCTACAACGAGGGGGCCGACACCCTCGACGCGAACAAGCGCAAGCTGCGCGAGTCGGCCATCCGTCTCGCCGGGGGGTGCGAGCCCCGCAGGTGCTACAGGATCTGGAACAGCATGGAGGTGCCGCTCCACGCCAGCCACGGCGACGCGCCTGCCCTGACCCTGCACTCGGAGGAGGAGTTCGTGCCGGTGGAGCACAGCCTCCAGCTCAAGGAGCGGCTGCGCCGGGTCGGGGTGGACATGACGGTGCTGACCGAGCCGGGCACCGAGCACAGCGCACCGCTGTACCGGCTGCCGGGCGTGGCGGAGAAGGTCCAGGAGTGGGTCGCCGCCAGGCTCCTCTGACCGGACGGCGAGAAGGCCGGAGCGAGTCGCGGCCAGGCCTTCTCCAACCCGCGGGAAGATGATCGGCCTTCTTTTTGTTGCCAAGAGGGCCGAACATCACATGAGGGGATATTTAACGAAATGGCGCTGACTGTTTACACCACCACCTGGTGCGGCCCCTGCAAGCGACTGAAGGCCCAGCTCACCCGCGAGGGCATCTCCTATCAGGAGATCGACATCGAGCGGAACCCCGACGCCGCGCAGTTCGTCATGAGCGTCAACAACGGCAACCAGACCGTGCCGACCGTTCTCTTCGGGGACGGCACGGCCGTGACCAACCCCTCAGTGATCGAGGTCAAGGCCCGCCTGAAGGCCCTGTCCGCGGTGCCCAGCCAGAGCTCCGTCTGAGAACCTGATCACCAGTCGCCGATCAGGGATTCGCCGTACCAGGTCTCGATCAGCCTGCGGGCGATCGAGACCTCAGGCGGCAGTCGCACCTCGCCGCTCTCCAGCGCGGCCAGCAACTCGGCGCGGCTGAACCAGCGCGCCTCGGCGATCTCCTCGGGATCGAGGACGAACTCGGTCGACGCGGCCCGCGCGAAGAAGCCGAGCATCAGGCTGCGCGGGAACGGCCACGGCTGGCTGCCCAGGTATCGAGGGCCGGTGACACGCACCCCGACCTCCTCAAGCACCTCGCGGGCCACCGCGTGCTCCAGCGACTCGCCCGGCTCCACGAATCCGGCGAGCACCGACATCCGCCCCTCGGGCCACTGCGGCCCCCGCGCCAGCAGGCACCGGTCGGCGTCGTCGTGAACCAGCATGATCACCGCGGGGTCGACCCGTGGGAAGTGCTGGCTGCCGTCCTCGGGACAGACGCGCACGTGCCCGCCCGCCCGCACCTCGGTACGGTTCCCGCAACGGGGGCAGAACTCGTGGGTGGAGTGCCAGGCCTCCAGCGCGACCGCGTAGACCAGCAGCCCGGCGTGCAGGTCTCCCAGCAGCGAACCCACCTGGCGGAGCCCCGCGGTGACGGTCTGTCCTTCTCCCAGCGCCGAAGAGCTGAGCGGGGCGACGATCCGGCTGAGGGTGCCGGTGTGGGTGGCGTCCGCCAGCGGGGCCGACACGGCGAAGTAGACGACGCCTTCGGCGTCCACGCCGAGCAGGTAGCGCTCGCCTTCCGGCGCGTCGGCCGTGGAGAGCAGCACCAGCTCGACCTCTCCGCCGCTCCGCCGGACCAGCGCCTGCCCGTCGTCGACGATCACGACCCGGTTCGATCCTTCTTCCCAGGCTCGTTTGAGCCATTCGGCGTCGCCGCGGAGCAACGCCGAACGATCGATGGCACTGCGCGCAAGCAGTAGGGGTCCCAGTAGTCCTTCTTGTGTCGTGATCTCCACGCCGTCCCGCCTCCCCAAGCCGACTGCACATCCTATGCCGCAGGACGGAGACAACTTTCAGCACGTCCCATCCCACCAGGTCTCCGGGCCGAAACCACGGGCAGGCGCGGGTGGAACGGGTGGGCGCGCAGCCGGGCGCCGTCGGGCTCTCCCGGCCGCTCCGGTGGGGACGCAGGTCTCGTGCCGCCCCGCAAGAGGGGACGTATACGGTGAATACGCCATCACAGCAGCGTGGTGATCTCCATCCGGCTAGGATGCATCCGAGTTAGGTTAGCCTTACCTGATATCGGGGGTCCCTGCATTGCGGCTGTACCTCACCGCGCTCAAACCGACCGACTCGGTCACAGACGGGTTCCTCCCCGCGGCACGCACTCTGGGCTGCGACGTCACGATCCTGACCGACCGGCCGGAGCAGCACCTGGCCTCGGGGGCCGAGGTGCTCCCCTGCGACGTCCGCGACGCCAGGGCGGTCATCGACGTCATCGGGCACCACCACACACCGGACGCGATCTTCTCCAACTCCGACCACATCCAGGCGGAGACCGCCCTCGCCGCCGACTACTTCGGTCTTCCGAGCAAGGACTGGCGGGCCTGCGTCTCCGCCAAGAACAAGGCGCTCACCCGGCGAAGGCTGGCGGCGGCCGGGGTCGAGGCCGTCCGTTCCGTACGGCTGGCACCGGGCGACCCCGTCCCGCCGGACGTGCCGTTCCCCTCGGTCGTCAAGCCGCGCGAGGGCGTGGCCAGCGAGGACGTCGTGCTGGTCCGGGACGCCGGCGAGCTCGCGGCCGCGGTGCGGGCGATCCGGGACCGGCGGCCGGGCGAGGCGCTGGTCGTGGAGGAATACCTCGACGGCCCCCTGCACACGCTGGAGACGCTCGGCGACGGCAAGGACATCCGGGTTCTCGGCGGGTTCCGGACCACGCTCGGGCCTCTGCCGTACTTCGTGGAGGAGCGGCTCGACTGGGAGCCCCCGCCCGCCCAGGAGCACGTGCTGCGGGCACTGGCGGCGCTGGGCGTGGGGTTCGGGGCCTGCCACACCGAATACGTGATGACGCCGGCCGGGCCCCGGATCATCGAGGTGAACTACCGGGTGATCGGCGACCACTGCGACTTCCTCATCGGGAGCCTGCTGGGCATCCCGCTGTTCGAGCGGATTCTCGGCGTCCACCTGGGATCGGGGCTGGGAGCAGGGCTGGAGGACCCCGGCCGGGCCCGCGGGCACGGGACCGTGCTGAGCCTGGTGGCGGACCGGCCGGGGATCGTGACGGCGGCCCCGGGCACGGTCCTGCCGGACCCCGGCGACCGGGTGCGGCTCTGGCACCGGCCGCTGCGCGCCGTGGGCGAGCGGATCGACCCGAGCAACACCAACCGCGACTACTTGGGGATCATCCGGGCGATCGGCCCCGACCGGGCGAGCGTGGACGCCGCCGTCACGGCCTTCAACGCCCGCGACCCCTGGGTGATCGCATGACCGGCGGGCACCGGGTGAGCGGGCGGGAGCCGTACCTGGCGACGCGTGTCCTGAACGCGCTCCTGCGCGAGGACTACGGCAGCCTGGCCAGGCTGGTGACCCGCAGCAAGGAAGGCGTCGCCCTGGAACTTCCGGGGGGCCGCAGGGTGCGGCTGACGCCGGGTTCGCTGTTCCAGGACTTCGTGGTGGCGCCCCAGGAGGCGCTGCGCCTGGAGGAAGTGCTGCGGGCCCTCAGGGAGATCTCCGCCCCGGCCGACGCATCCGGGGTCGAGGCGTTCGTCCGGGAGTGCCAGGAGGCGCTGCGCGCCCTCGAACTCCACGACGCCCACCGCGAGGAGGTGCTCGCCCGGCTCACCGGCGGGTTCGACGCCATGCGCTATGAGACGCTGGCGGCCTTCGTCGACCACCCGGTCTATCCGACGGCGCGCTGCCGGACCGGGCTGGCGGACGACGAGCTGATGACCTACGCGCCGGAGTTCGCGCCCGCCTTCGAGCTGCGATGGGCGGCCGTGCCCCGGGAACGGGTGACCGGTGCGGCGGTGCCGGGCACGCCGGAGTTCCCGGCGGTGGGGCTGGCCCGGTCTCTCGCCGAGACCCACGTGCTGTTCCCGGTGCATCCGCTGACGGTGCCGGTGGTCGAGGAGATCCCGTGGGCGGTCGTGGGCCCGGAGCCGTACCTGCGGGTCAGGCCCACGCTGTCGATGCGCACGGTCGAGCTCTTCCGGGGCACCCACCTGAAGCTCCCGCTGACCACCAGCACTCTGGGGTTGCGCAACCGGCGGTCGATCAAACCGGACACGCTGGCCGACGGAGCGCGCGCCGAGCTGCTGCTGCGCGAGATGGCCGATCCCCGCGTGCTCCTGGCCGACGAGCAGACCTACGGCCACGCCGGGCACGAGTATCTGGGCTGGCTCGTCCGTCGGCAGCCGGTGGACGAGATCGTGCCGGTGGCCGCGCTGCTCGCCCCCTTGCCGGGTGGCGGGCTGGTCGTGGAGGAGCTCGCCGGCCGGTGGTACGGCGGGGACGTGACCCAGATGCTCACGGAGTACCTGCGGCTGCTGTTCGGGTTCAACGTGCGGCTCTTCGTCCGGTACGGCACGGCGCTGGAGGCCCATCAGCAGAACCTTTCCCTGGTGATGGGAGACGGCCCCGCCAAGTTGCTGATCAAGGACAACGACGGGCTGCTGACCTCGCCGGACCGGTTGCGGGCGGCGGGTGTCGCGGTGCCGGACTTCGCCGACGAGCGGATGCTGACCGACGATCCGCACGCGCTCGCGGACGTGTTCGTGACCATCACCCTGCACCTCGCCGCGGCCGCGGTGGCGTTCGGCGCGCTGCCGCCGCCCCAGGCTTCCCGGCTGGTCCGCGACGCGCTCGCGGAGGCGCTGGACGAGCACGGGGACGACCCCATGGCCAGGCTCCTGCGGGCCAGGACCCTCGACGCCGCCCGGCTCGTCGGAAAATCGATGATCACCGCGGGGACCCTGGTGGACAAGGCACGCACCGGGGCACGCGACGTGAACAAGTTCTACGGAACCAGCGGTCCCAACTACCTGCGCCAACCCCCAGCGGCCATCCAGAACGTGATCATGCGGAGGACGCCATGACCAGCCTCGCGCTCGATTCCCCAGCCGCCGTCGCCGAGGAGGCGTCGCTGGCGGCGCTGCTGCGTTGCTGCGTCCGGGAGGTGGCCGGACCGCGCGGGCAGGTCTGGCATGCCGAGCCGTACGTGCTGCTGCGCGTTGCGGACACCCTGCTGCGGGTCCGGACGCACGGCGGGCTCGCGCTGCGCTTCCAGGGGCCGCCCGAGTGGCTGGAACGCGGCTCCTGGCAGCCGCTCTCCGCGGACCTGCTCGTCCGGCTCGTCGAGACGGAGCTCGGGGGCGCCAACGAGGAGTTCGCGGACCAGGTGAGCATGAGCCGGGGCGCCATGACGGCGCTGCTCGCGGTCCGGCGGGACGCCCTCCCCCCGGCCGACCCGTGGCTGGCCTCCGAGCAGGGGCTGGTCTTCGGGCACCCGTTCCACCCCAGCCCGAAGGCGCGCGGCGGCGCCGACTGGCTGCGCTACGCCCCCGAGGCGCACGCGAGCTTCCGGCTGCGGCTGCTGGGAGTCCGGCACGACGTGCTGGCCGAGGCCGGCGACACCGGCCCGCTCGACGACCTGGGCACGGCGCCGCGCGGCTACTCGCTGCTCCCGGCGCACCCGTGGCAGCTCGACCTGCTCGCGGCCGAGCTCGCCGCCCCGCTGGCCGACGGGCGGTTGATCGACCTGGGCCACGGCTCCCACGCCGCGGTCCCCACCTCGTCGGTCCGCACGGTCTACGAGCCGCGGATCGACCGGTGCCTGAAGTTCAGCCTGGACGTCCGGATCACCAACTGCGTCAGGAAGAACTCCTGGTACGAGCTGGCGGGCGCGGTCGAGCTGACCCGGCGCCTCGAACCGGTGTTCCGGGAGCTGTCGGCCGACTTCCCGGGCACCCGCTGGCTCCCCGAACCCGGCTACCGCTCCGCCGGCCTGGGTACCCGCCTCCTGGAGGGGCTGGGGGTGATCATCCGGACCAGCCCGTGGTCGGTCTGCCGCCCCGGCGTGACTCCCCTGCTGAGCGGCGCGCTGGCCGTTCCCGGCGAGCTTCCGGCCGAACCTCTGCGCTGGTGGCGGGCCTACGTGGAGCGTGTCGCGCTGCCGGTGCTGGACGCCTACCTGACCCACGGCGTGGTGCTCGAACCCCACCTGCAGAACGTCCTGATCGGTGTGGACGCGGCGGGGCTGCCGGTGGAGGCCGTCTTCCGCGACATGGAGGGCACCAAGCTCGTCGCCGGCCGCCACGACCTGTCCGGGGTGCCGGACCGGGTCGCCGAGGCGCTCACCTACGACCCGGCCGGCGGCTGGAACCGGGTGCTCTACTGCCTGATGGTCAATCACCTCACCGAGATCGCCGCCTCCCTCGCCGGGCCCGGCTCGACGCGGGAGCTGTGGGCGGTGGTCCAGGAGGTGCTGGCCGGATACGCCGACGCGCGGGGATGGCCGCAGCCGCTGTCCGACCTGCTGGCCGGGGCGCCGCTGCCGGCCAAGGCCAACCTCTCGGTCCGGTGGGCCCGCTCGGCCGACCGCTTCGCCGAGTACGTGCCCGTGGCGAATCCTCTGGCGGTGCTCTCTTGACCCCGGACGTCCCGTTCCCGAACGTCCCGATCGTGGACGGCGCGATCCCGGACGTCCCGGCCGCGGACACGCCGGTTCCGAACGTCTCGGTCTCGGGCACCCCGGCCTCGGTCCCGGCCGCGCCGGTCACGGACGGCCTGGCACCGGGCGACCTGCCCGCCTACGTCTACGACCTCGGTTCGCTCGACGAGCACGCGGCGGCCGTACGGGCGGCGCTGCCGGGAATCGAGCTGTACTACGCCGTGAAGGCCAACCCCGACCCGGAACTGCTGCGGGTGCTCGCCCGGCACGTGGACGGCTTCGAGGTCTCCTCCGGGGGAGAGCTGGCGCACGTGCGCGGGCTGTTCCCCGGCGTTCCCGTGGCCCTCGGCGGCCCGGGGAAGACCGACGCGGAGCTTTTCGGCGACGTCACCCGGCTGCACGTGGAGAGCCCGGGCGAGCTGCGCCGTCTTCTGGCGTCGGGACGCTCCGCCGACGTGCTGCTGCGGGTCAACCTCGACGTGCCGGTGGACGAGGCGTCACTGACCATGGGCGGCGGCGCGACCCCGTTCGGCATGGACCCCGCCGGGATCGCCGAGTGCGTGGCGCTGCTCTCCGGCCAGGACACGGTACGGCTGCGCGGGATCCACGCCCACCTGGCCAGCGGGCTGGAGGCCCCCGCGCTGCTGGAGCTGGCGGCGGCCGTACTGGACTACGCCCGGACCCTCGGGGTGAGTGAGATCAACCTCGGCGGCGGCATGGCGGTGTCGTACGACGACCCGGACACGCGGTTCGACTGGCGCTCGTACGGCGAGGGCCTGGCGAGGCTGCGCCGTCCCGGCGAAGTGCTGCGGATCGAGCCGGGACGGGCGCTGACCGTCTACTGCGGCCGCTACGTGACCCGGGTGATCGACGTCAAACGGGTCCACGGCGAGCTGTTCGCCGTGGTCGCGGGAGGCACCCACCATCTGCGCACACCCGCCACCAAGGGACACTCCCAGCCTCTGGCCGCGCTGCCGCCGGGTGAGCCGGTCACCATCGTCGGCCAGCTCTGCACGCCCAAGGACGTCCTGGCCCGCCGGGTGCCCGTGAGCCTGGCCGCCGGGGACGTGGTGGAGTTCACGATGGCCGGAGCCTACGCCTGGAACATCTCCCATCACGACTTCCTGATGCACCCCAAACCGGGCTTCCACTACGTGCGGGCGAGGACGTAGCGGGACCTCCTGGCGGGGCGGCCGGGCCGCGTTCGCCTCCACCGCGGGCGCACCGGTCCGTGTGTCATCCACCACGGACGGACAGGTCGCACTGCATGAGCACGGTGTCGATCCAGCGGCCGTGCTTGTGGCCGACGCCGCCGAGCCTGCCCGCGTGGGTGAACCCCAGGGCCCGGTGCAGCGCGGCGGAGGCGTCGTCCCCGGTGTCGGCGATGACCGCGACCACCTGCCGGGCCCCGGCCTTCGCGCATCCGCTCAGCACCGCCTCAAGCAGCGCGCGCCCCCACCCCTTGCCCGTCCAGCCGGGCGCGAGGTAGACGCTGTCCTCCACCGTGTGCCGGTAGGCCGGTTTCGGCCGCCAAGGGCTCGCGTAGGCGTATCCGGCGATCTCCCCGTCCACATCGACGACCAGGAACGGCAGGCCGCGATCGGACAGGTCCGCCAGCCGTCGCCCCCAGTCGGGCACGGTGGGCGCGACCTCGTCGAAGGTGACGACGGTGTCGGTGACGTAGTGGGCGTAGATGGCCGTAACGGCCTCGAGATCGCCGGGGGTTGCGGGGCGGATGGACACGGGTTCTCCATATACCGATCAAGATCACTTAAGGTGGTCGAAGGACGTAGGTGATCGTTGAGGAAATCAAGAAGAATCATGCGGCTGTCTGGCGTGAACCGTACCCTGAGGGGGCAGGACGGAGCGAGGAGGAGGCTCCTGATGACTGCCCAGCCCCACGAGCAGGGCATCATGCCAGCGATCGACAAGAAGTTCGCGAGCGTCCGTAAAGCGCTGTTCCACCCTGACGACATCGCGGCGTTCGATGCCGGGCTGGCCAAGCTCACCTCCACCAGCCCGATCGATCTGATGTCCCTGGACGAATTCCTGGAATCGTGGTGGCGCACCGCTGTCATCGCCAACTACGACCGTGAAGACTGGCACCGGATCCTGGATGTCAGCGAACGCATTCAGCGAGGAGAGCCACCGCGAGGGCGTGACCTCGCCGAGGTCCTGCATGAAGTGACGGTCATTGGCCATTGACGGCACAGGTTTTTCGCTCCCCGGAGGGCGACCGCAGCAGTTCCTCAGGCGTGCCCGAGGATCTGGTGTGGCCGGTAGGGAGCCTCAAGGCGGATCGCTTCGGCTTCGCTCAGACACACCTCCACCGCCGCGATCGCGTCGTCCAGATGACCCACCTTGGTCGCCCCGACTATCGACGCGCTCACCGCGGGCCTGCCGAGCAGCCATGCGAGGGCGATCTGAGCCGGGGGGAGGCCACGCTCGTCGGCGACCGCGCACACCGCGTCGACGACGTCGAAGTCGGCGTCTTCGTACATGGTCTCAGCCAGCGGGTCGCTACCGGCCCGGACCGTCCGCCGCTCGCCACCGCGCGTCCGGCTCCCGGAGAGCAGCCCGCGAGCCAGCGGGCTCCACGGGATGACGCCCACGCCCTGGTCCAGGCAGAGGGGGATCATCTCTCGCTCCTCCTCCCTGTACACCAGGTTGTAGTGGTTCTGCATGGACACGAACTTCGTCCAGCCGTTGACCTCGGCTGTGTGCTGGGCCTTGGCGAACTGCCAGGCGTACATGCTGGAGGCCCCGATGTAACGCGCCTTCCCGGCACGCACCACGTCGTGCAGGGCCTCCATGGTCTCCTCGATCGGGGTCTCGGAGTCCCAGCGGTGAATCTGGTAGAGGTCGATGTGGTCGGTGCCGAGCCTGGTCAGCGAGGCGTCGATGCCGGCCAGCACGTGCTTGCGGGACAGCCCCCGGTCGTTCGGTCCCGGGCCTGTGGGGAAGTAGACCTTCGTGGCGAGGACGTAGTCATCTCTGCGCGCGAAGAGCTTCGCCAGCAGCCGCCCGGTGATCTCCTCGCTCACGCCGTCCGAATACATGTCGGCGGTGTCGAAGAACGTCACCCCGGCCTCGACCGCGCGCCGCACGATCGGCTCGGCCGCGGCCTCACGCAGCATCCACGCCCAGGAGGCGGGATCGCCGTAACTCATCATGCCCAGGCAGATCTGGGAGACCTTCAGCCCCGACGAGCCCAGCTTCACGTACCGCATTCCGTCTTGCCTTCCTGTAGTGGGGTGGCTCCCTCCTCATGAGGGGCAGCCCGAAGCTCGCGGTAGAGGGCGACCGCGAGCACGACGAGGCCGACTCCGGCGAGTTCGGCGGGTGAGGGGAACTGCCGGAGCATCACGATGCCGATCACCGTGGCCGTGGCGGGAAGCAGCGACACCAGCAGTGCGTACGTGGAACGGGCCATCCGGGCCATCGCGAGCTGGTCGCAGACGTACGGGATCACCGACGAGCAGATCCCGACCCCGACCCCTGCGGCGAGCGCGACCGGGTCGGCCAGTGCGGAAGCGGCCTGCCATACACCCATCGGCGCGACGCACACGGAGGCGACGAGCATCGCGGCGGCCAGCCCGTCGATACCGTCGGCGCCGCGCAGGCGCCGGGCGACACGGTGGGCCAGCACGATGTAGGCGGCGAACAGCGCCGCGTTGGCGAAGGCGAACACGAAACCCAGCGGTGCTCCAGCCAGCCGGATGTCGGTCAGCACATAGACGCCTCCGACGGCCGCCACGAGTGCCACGACGTTGCGAGCCGTACGAGCACCAAACGCGGCCAGAGCGACAACGGGCAGGAACTCGATCGCGGCGACGGTCCCAAGGGGCACACGGGCGACCGCCAGGTAGAAACAGACGTTCATGACCGCGAGCACCGCGCCCCAGGCGATGATCGTATGACGGCCGTCGGCGTCGAGCCGGGCGAGGATCCGCCAGGGCCGCCGCCAGAGCGCGAGAACGAGCACGGCGCTCCAGATCCGCAGGGCCGCTACCCCGAGTGGCGCGAGCCTGGAGAACAGCAGCACGGCGAAAGCCGGACCGAGGTAGTGGAAGACGGCGCTCCCAATGAAGTAGGACCATGGGGGCGCCTCGGACAGGACGGCGCGAGGGCCGGTGAGCGGCATGGCTCCATCGTCGAGCAGCCCGTAATTTGGGAGAATGGCGAATCGAAAGATCAGACCCGGGCGGGCATACGAACCCAAGGGAATCGACACCCTCGACCTTCGTATCCTCGCCGAGCTACAGGTCGACGCCAGAGTGAGCTTCGCCGAACTGGGCCGCCGGGTCGCCCTGTCGGCGCCCGCGGTGGCCGACCGGGTGCAGCGGCTGGAGGAGGTGGGCGTGATCACCGGCTATCACGCCGAGGTCAACCCGCGGGCCCTGGGCTTTCCCGTAACCGTGATGGTCCGGATCCGTCCGGCGATCCGGGAGCTGCAACGCATCTCCAAGATCGCCCAGGAGGTCCCCCAGATCGTCGAGTGCTACAGAATGACCGGCGACGACTGCTTCTACTTCACAATGCATCTGCGGGCGGTCGAAGAGCTCGAACCGATCCTCGACCTGTTCACCCCGTACGGTCACACGACCACGTCTCTCATCCACACCGCACCCGTGCCACGCCGTCCTCTGCCTCTGGAATGAGACCCGTGGCTCATGCGGTCCGGCATATGGGCTTCGGCGCCGTTCACCCGGGCCACTTCAGAGCGGAGATCGACTCGATGAGCCTGACCAGGCCGCGCTCGTCGAGGAGGTTCATCGAGCGGCGGTCAGGCATGAACTCAGGAGTGGGACGGGAACGAGTCCGCGCAACCGACGGTGCGAGGTGTGCCGGGTCGCTCGCAGGGAAGCCGCCACGCGGCCCACACCGTTTTGCCGACCTTGTTCCGGACAGGGACGACGCCCCACTGGTCGGCGAGCGCCTCAACAATCCCGATCCCCCGCCCGGAGACGGCGTCCTGGCCGAGGTCGAGCCGGTGGGGTCGTCCAGGACCGTGGTCGGTGACCCGCACGCAAACCCCCTCCGGCTGGACCGACACCAAGCCATCCCCGCCATCGGCCGAGTAACAGGCACCGGGTCGGCCGACCGGGCGCGAGAAGTACGGAAGGCTTCAAAGGCGCACGGAGCGCTTCCTATGCCTCGGTGAGGACGTAGAGCAGCGCGGCCATGCTGGTGCCACTGACAATGTCGCCCTTGCCGACCAACTCGCGAATGTCAGCGAGTGGTACCCACTCGATGCGCTCGGCCTCCCACGCCTCGGTCGGCGGGCCGCAACGACAGTGAGCGCCTTGCCGGTCGGCAGCGACACCACGGTGGACACGTCGCAGGCCGCCAACCCGGACGCCATGGCCAACCCTGAGGTGCTGCGGCACTTCACACTCTGAGCGGTCGCAGCGCCGTGCTCCAAGAGACGACCTGGTCGAGTAGCTTGCTCAGCATGCCCTCTTGGCGCGCGGCGGGCTTGAAGGTGGTGAAGTCCTCGAAGTCGACGTGCATCAGCAGTTCCACGGCCACCTGGACGTCGGCCACTTTGACCTGGCCGAGCACCTGCCGCAGGTGCTCGGCCGCCCGCACGCCGCCGCTGACGCCGTAGCCGACCACGCCTGCTGCCTTGTCGTGCCACTCGGCGAAGAGGAAGTCGATGGCGGTCTTGAGCGCACCGGTGGTCGAGTGGTTGTACTCGGGCGTCACGAAGACGAAGCCGTCGAAGCCGGCGATGGTGTCGGACCACCTCTTGGTGTGCGGGTGCTCATAGACCCCGGTGGCCGCGGCGAGCGGTTCGTCGAGGTGGGGCAGGTCGTAGTCCTTCAGGTCGACCAGCTCGTAGTGCGCGTCGCCGCGCCTGACCGCGTGGTCGTGGACCCAGCGGGCAACGGCCTCGCCATTGCGTCCCGGCCGCGTGCTGCCGACGATGATGCCAATCTTGATCATGTCTCCACCTTCACTATGACTTTTCCACGGATAACGCCGCGCTCGGCAGCCCGGTGCAGGTCTGCCAGGGACTCCAGGGGGCGAACATCCGCCTCGACGTCCACCACACCCTTGTCGATCAGCGCCACGAGCTCGCTCAGCTGGCCCGGGTCGTTGCGGGCCACGAACCGGACGGCGCGCGGATGCTCAATCGGCTGGGTGATCGAAACGAACTCCTTGGCCAGCCGCGTCATCGAGGCGGGCACATCGGCCACCAGGTTGATCAGCACGTCGTTGCCGCCCGGCAGCGGAGCGGTGGTGTAGTCGACGACCTCGTCAGCGCCCAGCGCCCGCACGGCGGCGGCGCTGCGCGGGCTGGCCGTCGCCACCACGTGCGCGCCCGCGTGCTTGGCCAGTTGCACGGCGAACAGCCCGACGCCGCCGCCAGCCCCGTTGATCAGCACCCGGCTGCCGCGGCCGATGCGGGCATGCTCGAAGACCGCCTGCCACGCGGTGAGCCCGGCCACCGGCACGGCAGCCGCGTCCGCCAGCGGAATCCGCTCCGGTGCTCTGGCCAGCACGCTCGCCTTCGCGACCGCGTACTCGGCCGCCGCCCCGCCGATGAGGCCGATCATCCGGTCGCCGGGGACGAGGTCACCCGCCCCGGTGACCACGGTGCCCGCGACATCCCAGCCGAGCGTGTGCGGCAGCGTGACGCCGAGCACGTCCTGCAGCAGGCCCATCCGTAGGCCGACCTCCGACGGGTTGAACGACGTCGCGGCCACCCTGATGAGCACCTCGCCCGGCCCCGGCTTCGGCACCGGCACCTCGTCCAGCGAGATCACGGAGGCGTCGCCGTACTTGTGGATGCGGGCGGCCCGCATGGTGCCGAGGAAGTCCGCGGCGTGCTCACTCGCCCGCGTCTCGAACGTGCTCGCGGGCGCTCCGGTGACCAGGGCTTTTGTCATGCCGTCAACCATAGGAGCCCTTTGCGAGGCATCCAATGCGTTTCTGTCTGCGATTTATACGCGATCGTCTCCCACATTAGACTTACGTCATGGATGTGCTGAGCGACGTGATCACCTCCATGCGCATGGGCGTGCCGCGCTCGGCGCGTGTCGAGTGGCCGGCGCCCTGGGGGCAGCGGTTCCCGTCAGTGCCTGGCTCGGCGGGCTTCCAGGTGGTGCTGCAAGGCTCGTGCTGGGCGATCCCGCCGGAGGGCGAGCCGATCCCGGTCGGGACGGGCGACGTGCTGTTCTTCCCCCACGGGCACGGCTATGCGCTGGCCGACTCGCCCACCAGCCCCATCGCGGAGCCCGACTGCGACCCATATGCCCACGCCGAGCTGTTCTCCTCGGCCTCCATGGAGGGCACCGGGCCCGTCACCGTGACGCTCTGCGGCGGCTACCAGCTCGACTCCAACCGGGCGCATCCGCTGCTCAGAGCCCTGCCCGAGATGATCCACCTGCCCGCCAGGCTGGGGCACAACACCGAGCTGCGCGCCGCCGTCGAGCTGCTCGGCAAGGAGATCGACGACCCGCGGCCAGGCGCGGACATGGTGGTGTCGGCGCTGCTGGACATGCTGCTGCTGTACATCCTGCGTGCCTGGTTCGACGTCTCGATGGAGCACTGCAAGGTTGACAGCTGGGCCGCCGCGCTGGCCGACCCGGCCATCAGCGCCACGCTCGACCGCATTCACCGCGACCCTGCCCACCCGTGGACGGTCGAGTCGCTCGGCCGCCGCGCCGGGCTGTCCCGCGCGGCGTTCTCCCGCCGGTTCACCCAGCTCGTCGGGCAGCCGCCGCTGACCTATCTGACCTGGTGGCGGCTGGGCACGGCCGCGCGCATGCTGCGCGACTCCGACGCCGCGCTGAGCGAGATCGCCGCCGCGGTCGGCTACGGCTCGGAGTTCGCCTTCGCCAACGCCTTCAAGCGCGAGTACGGCATGGCCCCCGGAAAATACCGCCGCCTGGGCTGCCCGCCTTCGGGCCGAACGGTGGCAGGCACCGGTCCAGCCCCCGAATCTCGAAACCCAGAGCTGCTGCCCACTTCACCGGGCGGGCCGTCTCGTTGAGACGGGCGTAGTGGAAGGCTACGCTCGCCTGGTCCAGGGGTGGCGGTCAGGCATGGACTCAGGAGTGGGACGGGAACGAGTCCGCGCAACCGACGGTGCGGGGTGTTCCGGGCCGCTCGCAGGGAAGCCGCCACGCGGCCCACACCGTTTTGCCGACCTTATTCCGGACAGGGACGACGCCCCACTGGTCGGCGAGTGCCTCGACAATCCCGATCCCCCGCCCGGAGACGGCGTCCTGGCCGAGGTCGAGCCGGTGGGGTCGTCCAGGACCGTGGTCGGTGACCCGCACGCAAACCCCCTCCGGCATGGCCCACAGCGACAGCCGGATCGGCGGATCGCCGTACCGGGCCGCGTTCGTCACCAGCTCGCTGACGACCAGCACCATGTCATCGACGAGATCGGGCGGCAGGTCCCACGTGGTGAAGGTCTCGCGCACCATCGCGCGGACCTCGTGGATGATCGCCGGGTCGCAAGGGAGATCCCAGCCCACGGTCCGGAGGCCTTCCGGGGTGTTTGCGATCATCGAGGCTCTTTGTCGGTGACGGTGGGGTACGGCAGGCGTCCGCGCGGGTGAGGGTGGCGCCGTCACCGATTCGGCCTCGCGGATCAGTGTGCGCAACTCCTCGACGGTTCGGGCCTCCACGACCAGTGGCTCCAGGATCTGCGTGGTGGCCATGGCATAGAACCGGCGTCCGCCCACGCCGTACATCACCGTCCAACCCACCTCGGCCTGATCCAGACGAGCGGCAAGCGCCCGCTGGCCGTGGTCCCACTCCCGCCGAACTCCTGGTTCGGCGTGCGATCCCTTCCGATGCCGCCCTTTCACGCGGCCCTCCGAACGTACCGATCACGGGGGTACGGCTCGCGTGATCTCACAGGAGGAGAACCGTCCGGGGAACGACCCCGCTCGAACAGGCCGGGTGATCCGGTGTCCGCCATCTCCCCGAGCCGGAAGTGACGGTCTTGATTCCGGAATCCCTTTGTGACGGCGTCGAAGGGCGGCGTTCCCAGCGGGCCTACCGGCGCCGCCGAAGGCATCCGCCGCGCGAATCCCAGCCGCCACCACTCTGCCAACCGCGCCCGGAACTGGGCCTGGGTCGGCCGGTCGTAGTCATGTCGTGGCCTGTGAGGAAGGCACCGGTCGTCGTGGGCGTACGGCGAGTGGCCGCACCAGCGGCAGCCCAGCGGCGTGGGCGGCCGGTCGGCATCGAAGCGCATCCGGATGAGCCGGACCGCTCTTATGGTCGACTCGTCGTTCACCCGCCTCGAAGCGATGACGATAGGCGCCGGCCGGAACCGTGGCCCCGGCCGGAACCGGTCAGGAGGGCGGTGACTTGTCCTCCTTGACGTCCGAGCCGACGACCGCGTGCTCTTCGTGCCCGTGACCGTGGCCTTCGTCCAGCGGGATCTTCTCGCCGCCGTAGGCCTCGCTCATCTTGGCGCGGAGCTTGCCGAGCGGGCCGCGCATCCTCTTGGGGGGAACGCCGTCGGTGTCGGCCTGGGTTCCGGCGATCATCGGAACCGCGGTCTTGCCCCGCACGTGGGCCTCCATGCCCTCGTTCGGCGGAACATGGACCTCGATGTACTCGCCCGAAGGCAGGCGCTTGATGACGCCGGACTCCACGCCGTGCCCGATCACCGCGGCGTCGCCGCGCTGCAGACCCAGGCAGCACCGGTAGGCGATGACGTAGGCCAGCGCCGGGCCGAGGAAGACCAGCACCCGGCCGACGTAGGTCGTCCAGTTCAGCGACACGTGGAAGAACGCGGAGATCTCGTCGTTCGCGCCGAGCAGCCACAGGACACCGTAGAACGTGATCGCGGAGATGCCGATCGAGGTGCGGTGCGGGTTGTTGCGGGGACGGTCGGCGATGTGGTGCTCACTGCGGTCTCCGGTGACCCACCGCTCGATGAACGGATACAGGGCCAGGCCCGTCATGATGATGCCCATCGGGACCAGCGCCGGGATCAGCACGCTCAACGGCAGCGTGAAGCCCAGGAAGTTGATCTCCCAGGAGGGCATCAGGCGGAGCGCGCCTTCCAGGAAGCCCATGTAGAAGTCGGGCTGGGAGCCCGCCGAGATGTCCGCCGGCGTGTAGGGGCCGAACAGCCAGATCGGGTTGATCTGCGCGAAGGTGCCCAGCAGCGCGATGACGCCGAACGTGAACATGAAGTACGCGCCCGACTTGGCCATGAAGGCCGGGTAAAGCGGGGCGCCCACCACGTTGGCGTTCGTGCGGCCCTTGCCCGGCATCTGCGTGTGCTTCTGCACCCACATCAACATGAGGTGGGCGGTGATCAACCCCAGCAGGATGCCCGGGATGAGCAGGATGTGGAGCGAGTAGAACCGGGGAATCACATCCTCGCCGGGATACTCCCCGCCGAAGAGGAAGAAGGTGATCCAGGTGCCCACCAGCGGCAGCGAGATCATCACACCTTCGGTGATCCGCAGACCGGCGCCGGAGAGCAGGTCGTCGGGGAGCGAGTAACCGGTCAGGCCCTCGAACAGGGCCAGCGTCAGCAAACTGACACCGATCAACCAGTTGAACTCACGCGGCTTGCGGTACGCACCGGTGAAGAACACCCGGAGCATGTGCACCATCATCCCGGCGACGAACAGCAGGGCGGCCCAGTGGTGCATCTGCCGCATCAGCAGACCACCGCGGACGTCGAAGCTGATGTGCAGCGACGAGGCGTACGCCTCGGACATCATGACGCCCTTGAGCGGCTCGTAGGAGCCCTCGTAGGCGACCTCGCCCATGGAGGGCTTGAAGAAGAACGTCAGGAACGTGCCGGTCAGCAGCAGGATGACGAACGAGTAGAGCGCGATCTCACCCAGCAGGAACGACCAGTGGTCAGGAAAGATCTTCCGTAAATTACGCTTGAGGAAGTTCCCCGCCCCGATGCGGTCGTCGATGAAGCTGCTCACGCCCGCTATGGGCTTCGGAACGGCTCCGCTGCTCATGCGTGGTCTCCGTCCTCACGAACCTCGGCCTCAGCGTCGCCGCGCTCCCAGAAGCCAGGACCGGTTGGGACGGCGAAGCCCGCCGTGGATAGGTATCTCTCATCATCCATAGCGATGGGTAGATCGAGGCAAAGACCGGGCGGCCGGACCGAGGACAAGAGCATCGGCGATGAGGAGGAGCCTTCCCCTTTCCCGCTGTCTCCTCGGTTTCCCGCCGTCTCCTCGGGTCAGCCGAGGGCGGGGATCGACTCGATGAGCCGGACCAGGCCGTGCTCGTCGAGGAGGTTGACCGGTCTGACCGTCTCGTTGAGACGGACGTAGTGGAAGGCCGCGCTCACCTGGTCCAGAGGGACGGAGGCCAGGTGTGACCAGGCCAGGCGGTAGGCGGCGAGCTGGACCGCGGCGGCCTTGGCCTGCTTGCCCCGGGGACGTCGTCCGGTCTTCCAGTCGACGACCTCGTAGCGGCCGTCCGGGGTCTGGAACACCGCGTCCATCCGGCCCCGGATCAGCCGGTCGGCGATCATCGTCTCGAAGGGGATCTCGATGTCCAGCGGCTCCCTGTCCGCCCATTCGCTCTCTTCGAACCGGTCGCGCAGTTCGTCGAGCTGGACGTCGGTCTCCTCGAAACCGTCGGTCGCACCGGGCAGCTCGAACTCGTCGATCAGCCGCTGCTGACCCCACCGGGACTCCAGCCAGCTGTGGAAGGAGGTGCCCCGGCGGGCCAGCGGGGCCGGCTTCTTGGGCACCGGACGGCGGATCTGCCGGGCCAGCGCCTTGGCGTCGGCGGCGAGCGTGACCAAGGACGACACGGTCAGGCGGCTGGGCAGCTCCACCTGCCCGCCACCGCGCCGCCGGTTCGTCTCTCGCTCTCTCAGCAGGAGTTCGGTGTCCCGCTCCCAGGCCTTGGCCCGCTCCCGGTCCCAGCCGCGCAGCTCGGCGAGGGCCCCGGAGTGCTCGTTCCCCGATTCCGGCCCACCTTCGGGCACGCGCTCGCCCCGGTGTACGGCGTCGGCCGGAACACCGTCCAGACCACCGGCGAAGTCACTCGGGACGTCGGAGAAGTCGTCCGGGTCCTCGAAGAAGTCGGGGAAGGGGACATCGTCGTCCGGAGCCTCGGGGAAGGGGATCTCCTCCCACGAGGGCTCGGGGAAGTCGTCCCGCGGGGGCTCGGGGAAAGGGGCGTCCCGATCCAGCGGAACGGAGACCCCCCGGTCCCAAGAAGCGGAGAGGGGCAGGTCCCGGCCGCGTGACGGGGAGCCGACCGGGCCGTGTGACGGGGAACCGGCCAGGCCGCCGCTCTGGCCGGTGAGGGCGGCGAGGGCGTCCTTGACCATGGCGGCGCCGTCGAGGATGGCTTCGTGGCGCAGGCCGCCGGGGGTGACGGGCCAGGCGGACTCGGCGGGTTCGGCGAGGAGGGGGTTGGTGGCGCCCTCCTCGGCCTCGGGGGCCCAGACCGCCACGCGACCGCACGTTTCGCGGATCTCCACCAGGAAGTCGGACGGCTCCAGGGGCTTGGTCGCGCTGCCCCAGCGGTAGCCGGAGGCGATCAGGAGGTAGTGGGCGCGGGTGACGGCCACGTAAGCCAGGCGGCGTTCCTCCAGCAGGTCGCGGTCACGACAGCGCTCGTCGAACTCGGCCAGTTCCTCCTTGGACAACCCGGTCAGCCGGGGCAGGTCGGAGGCGTCACCGCGGAGCGGATAAGGCAGCTTGCGCGGGTTCTCCGTCCACTTGGGGCTGGTCACGGGGCGGGCCGGGAACATCGTGCCCACGGTGAGCGTCCCGGCCTTCGACAACGCCTGGGACATGCCAGGTACCACGACGACGGGCCATTCCAGGCCCTTGGACGCGTGGACGGTCATCAGCTTCACGCTGTTGCTCTCGCCCACGCGCCCGGCGTCCAGCCCGTTCTCCTCCTCGTCGGCCGCCTTCAGGAACGCCAGGAACGCCCCGAGTGTCGGATCCTCGGAGTCACCCGCGAACCGGGCGGCGGCGTCCTGGAAGGCGTCCAGGTCGGCCCGTGCGGCGAACACGCCGACGGCCGTCCCCCGCGCCGTCACCTCGATGTCCAGGCCGAGCCTGCGCTCGATCTCGGTGATCAGGTCGGGGAGCGGCTGGCCGGTGTGGGCACGCAGGATCCGCAGTTCCTGCGCCATGGCGAGCAGCCGTACCCGCGCCAAGGGCGAGAAACGGTCCTGCCACTCGGGACGGTCGGGCAGCTCGTCGAGGGCGTCGACCAGACTCCCGCGCTCCTCGGCCAGGTCCGCCACGACCTGGTCCAGCGGGTCCTCCGCCGTGGGGCCGTCGTCCCAGTTCTCCCGATTCAGCTCGCGCGCCCGTTCGCCCAGCTCTTTCAGGTCGGCCGGGCCGATCCGCCACCGGGGGCCGGACAGCAGCCGGACCAGGGCGTCCCCCGCGGTCGGGTCGTAGAGCACGCGCAGAGTGGAGACGATGTCGGTGACCTCCGGAACGGTCAGCAGACCGCCCAGGCCGACCACCTCGACCGGGATGCCCCGGGCCTCCAGCGCCCGGCGCAGCACGGGAAACTGTGACCGCTTGCGGGCCAGGATCGCCACGTCGTGAGGTTGGAGACACTGAGGACCGCCCCAGACGCTCTGCTTGGCCTTCTTGCGCTCGCCGTCGCCCCAGGGCATGCCGTCGGGCGCGCTCTCGCTCCCCAGCAGTTTGGCGATCCCGTCGGCGACCCACTCCGCCTCGTCGTCGGCGGTCTCGTGGAAGGCGCACACCACCCGGCCGCGCTCGACCCGGTTGCCGCCCGGCACGAGGACCGGCACCTCCCGCGCCTCCATCCGGAGCGGGATCTGCACCCGGGCCGCGACGTCCAGTACGGCGTCGCCGTTGCGGAAGCTGACCGACAGGCGGCGGATCGGAGCGGGCTCTCCCGAGGCGGTCCTGAAGTCGCGGGGGAACCCGGTGAGGTTGCCCGCCGAGGCGCCGCGCCAGCCGTAGATGGACTGGCAGGGGTCGCCCACGGCGGTCACCGGGTGGCCGCCGCCGAACAGCGAGCGGAGCAGGACGAGCTGGGCGTGGCTGGTGTCCTGGTACTCGTCCAGGAGGACGACGGCGAACCGGCCCCGCTCGATCTCGCCGACCTCGGGGTGTTTGACGGCGATCCGGGCGGCCAGCGCCATCTGGTCACCGTGGTCGACGACCTCCCTGCTGCGCTTGAGCCGGTCGTAGGCCTCGACCAGTGGCAGCAGCTGCTCCCTGACCCGCTGGGTGGCCAGCGGTCTGCGCTGGGCCAGGGTGGGCGAGCCGGGCAGCTCGCCGTACCGCTCGGCGAGCCACGCGCCGACCTCCCGCACGTCCTGCGGGGAGCGCAGATGCTCCGACAGCTCTCCGGCCAGCTCCAGCACCGCCCGGGTGACGGTGGCCGGACCCCACTCGATCTGCTCCATCGGCCCGTCGTAGGCGCTGACCACCCGCTGGGCGAGCTGCCAGGAGACGGCCGGGGTGACCAGGCGCATGGTCGGCTCCAGCGCCTCACGCAAGGCGTGGTCGGTGACCAGCCGGGCCGCGTAGGCGTGGTAGGTCGAGATGGTCGGCTCGCCCTCCAGCAGCTCGGCGGGCACCTGCTCGACCGCGACCAGGCTGTTGAGCCGCTCGCGCACGCGGTGAGCCAGCTCGCCCGCGGCCTTCCTGGTGAAGGTCAGGCCGAGCACCTGTTCGGGGCGGACCAGGCCGTTGGCCACCATCCAGACGACCCGTCCGGCCATGGTCTCGCTCTTTCCCGACCCCGCTCCGGCGACCACCACCATCGGTTCGAGACCGGCCTCGATCACCGCGGCCTGTTCCGGGGTGGGGGGGAGGATGCCCAGCTTGGCCGCGAGCTGGACCGGGCTCAGCACTGCGCGCCCCCGTGACGGGTGGTACGGCCCGGCGTGGAAACACCGCCGCACCTGAGGGCACGGCCAGACACGGAAACACCGCCGCGGCCGGTGGTACGGCTCAGCACACCTGATCTCCGTTCTTGCTGACCGGGCAGCTCGCCCGCACGGCGCATGTGCGGCACCCATCGTTGACCTTGGCCTGGAAGAACGGCCCGGACATGCCGAGCGCCACGGTGTCCACCATGTCACGGGCCCAACCGGGGTCGGGGTCCTCCGACAGGGGTTGCTGGATCTGCTCCTTGGCGTTCTTCTTTCCCGCCGCGTCGCCCACCTGGACCAGGGCCGCACCGCCGGGTTCGGTCATCCCGTGCCTCCGGAAGGCGCCCAGCAGCGCGGCGAGCTGGTAGACCCCGAGCTGGGGATGGCGCTCGATCTCGCCGTCCTTCGGCCCGTTCTTCCCGGTCTTGATGTCAATGATCACCGCTCGGCCGTCGGCGTCGCGCTCGACCCTGTCCACTCGTCCCTTGATCTGCACGCCCTCGGAGACCGTGGCGGTGAACGCCTCCTCCAGGCCGATCAGCTCGCGGGGGTTGTCCTGGTGCCAGCGGACGAACTTGGAGAGCATCTCCTCGGCCGCCCGGCGCTGCTTGCGGTTGTACCAGACACCGCCGAAGTCCAGCTCGTGCCAGATGTCGTCCAGACGCTTGCCGAGGGTGTCCTCGGTGGGCATGCCGGTGGCGGCGAGCACGGCCAGCGCGTGGATGACCGTGCCCAGACCCCGGGCCGCGTCGGTGCCGCTCGCGCCCACGGAGGTCTCCAGCAACCAGCGCAGGCCGCATTTGGTGAAGTTCTCCACCGCCGAGGGCGAGATGCGCACGACGTCGTCGGGCCAGCTCAGCGGGCGGTCGTCGGAGATCGGGGTGAGGGCGTACCAGTCGTTGGGGTGGGCGCCCGGCACCCCGGCGGCGGCGAGCCTGGCCAGGTGCCCGGCGGCGGCCCTGCGGAGCGGATCGGGCCGGGTCGGGTCGGAGACCGCCGAGCGCAGGTCGGCGACCAGGGCTGACATGCTCAGCCAGCGGGAGCGTTCGTCCACGCCCGGGTCCTCGGTCGCGCCGGGCACCAGCTCGGTGAGGAACCGGGAGGGCCGTTCCTCGTTGTCCTCGCCGCCCACCGCGGTGACGACGAGCTTGCTCCTGGCCCTGGTCACCGCCACGTAGAACAGCCGGCGCTCCTCGGCCAGGAGCTGGGAGACCAGTGCGGCGGAGACGGCGGCGGGGTGCTCGTGCTCGGATCCCTCGGCCCTGGCGGCCATGTCGTCGGTGCCCAGAATGGACCCGCGCAGCCGCAGGTCCGGCCAGGATCCTTCCTGGACCCCGGCGACGACCACGACGTCCCACTCCAGTCCCTTGGAGCGGTGCGCGGTCAGGATGCGCACCGAGTCGCCGTCCGGGGCACGCTCGGCGAGGGAGTCGCCGGGGATCTCCTGGGAGACCAGATCCTCCACGAAGACCTCGACGCCCGCGTGCGGCAGGCGGTCCACGAACTTGGCCGCGTGGTCGAACAGCGCCATCACCGCGTCGAGGTCGCGGTCGGCCATGGATCCCCGGAATCCGCCCGTGGCGCTCGTCTCCGACCATTTCTCGGCCAGCCCGGTGGCCTGCCAGACGGTCCAGAGCACGTCTTCGGCGGTGCCGCCCTGCCGTACGGCCTCGGCCGCGCCGGAGATGAGCCGCGCCAGCCGCTCGGCGGGCAGTGCCACGTGCGGCTCCACCCGGACCAGCTCCCGCGCGTCCTTCAACGCCGCGACCAGCAGCTCGCCCGACGAGCGCGGGCCGGCGACGTCGCGCTCACCGGAGTGGTCGGCCATGTCGCGCTCGTCGGGGTGCGTCATCGCCTCGTGCTCGGCGATCCGCAGGGCCCGGCGCAGACGGCGCACACCGATCATGTCGGTGCCGCCGAGCGCGCCGGTCAGCAGTTCTTCGGCCATGCCCTCGTCGAGGGTCTCGGGATGAAGCGCGACCTGGATCAGCCTGATCAGCGGCCGCACGCCCGGTTCCTGGAACAGCGGCACCTCACCGCCGCCGACCACGACCGGCACCCCGGCCGTGACCAGGGCGCGGCGCAGCAACGGCACCTGGCGAGTGGCCGACCGCACGAGCACCGCCATCCGCGACCAGGGGACCCCCTCCAGCAGGTGCGCCCGGCGCAGCGTGTCGGCGACGACCGCCGCCTCCTGGGCGGCCCCGTCGGTCACCACCACCCGGACGTCGCCGGGCTCGGCGTCGGGCAGCGGCCGCAGATCCCGGTGCGCGGCGCCGCCGGGAGGCACGGGAAGGCGGGTGGTGACGCGGCGAGAGGCCTTCAGCAGCTCGGACCCGCTGCGGCGGCAGACACGCAGGGCGACGACGGGGGCCTTCTCGCCGTCGGCCCCGCGGAAAACGTCGGGGAACCTCATGATCCCGCGCACGTCGGCGCCGCGGAAGCCGTAGATCGACTGGTCGGGGTCGCCGACCGCGATGAGGTCGCGGCCCTCTCCGGCGAGCTGCTGGAGCAGGAACTCCTGGGCCGGGTCGGTGTCCTGGTATTCGTCGACGAAGACGACGTCGTAGGCGGATCGCTCGCGGAGCCGTACGTCGGGGTCGGTGAGCAGGGCCGCGGCGGCGCGGATCAGCTCCGTGTAGTCGAGCACCGGCTCCAGGTCCAGGTCGAACCTGGCCTGGTAGCGGTCGGCGAACCGCCCGGCGGCCACCCACTCGGAGCGGCCGTGGCGGCGCCCCAGCTCGACCAGGTCCTCGCCGTCGAGGCCGCGCTCCGCGGCGCGGGCCAGGAAGTCGCGCAGCTCCTGGGCGAAGCCGCGGGTCTTGAGCGCCTCGCGCATGTCCTCCGGCCACTGCGTGGCACCGTCTTCCAGCTCGCCGTGGAGCAGGCGGCGGACCTCCAGGAGTTGCTCCGGGCCGGTCAGCAGGCGCGGCGGCACGCCACCGGCGAGTACGGCCTCGCGTCGGAGCAGCGCGTAGGCGTAGCTGTGGAAGGTCAGGGCGAGGGGTGTGCGGGTGGTGCGGAGCATCCGGCCGGTGATACGTTCACGCAGTTCTTCTGCCGCCTTGCGGCTGAAGGTGAGGACGAGCACCCGCTCGGGATCCACTCCCCGGCGCTCGATCCGGTCCACCACGGTCTCCACGATCGTGGTGGTCTTGCCTGTGCCGGGCCCCGCGAGCACGAGCAGGGGGCCGCTCCCATGAGCCACTACGGCCCGTTGGTGCTCGTCAAGCACAGGGGCAGCGGGTCTCCCCGCACCCTCACGACGCACCAACCGCCAGCCCTGACCACTCACAGCTCGCCATTCCACCAGATCTCGGGCAATGATCGTGCCGAGTCCGCGTGTGAGGCCTCAGGAAACCTCAGGGAGCCTTTCCGAAGGCGCCCTGAGGCCGCCAGGAGGCGTCAGGAGGTGAAGACGTGGTCGACCAGCCGGACGGTCGCCTTGCCGTCGTCGCGGGGCGCGTAGGTGCGCTGGAAGCGTTCGTACCGCTCGGCGTGCGCGGCGCTCACCTCGTCGATCGTCCGTATCGCCTCGATCACCTCGGCTCCGGTGGACAGCAGCGGGCCGGGGGCCTCGGCGGCCAGGTCGAGATAGAGACCTCGCTTGGCCGAGTAACGCTGCAGGTCATGGGTGAAGAAGAGCATGGGCCGCCCGGTCGCGGCGAAGTCGAACATGACGGAGGAATAGTCGGTGACCAGCACGTCGGCGACCAGCAGCAGATCCGCTATATCCGGGTAGGTAGTGACATCGAGTCCGAACCCCTCGGGCATGTTGGGCGCCGCCTGCATCGAGTGCGCCCTGATCAGGAACTCGTGGTCGGGGCCGAGCACCCGCCGCGCCTCGCTCAGGTTCAGCCGGAGCGAGGCGTTCTTGCGGTCGTAGTCACGGAAAGTCGGCGCGTAGAGCACCAGCTTGACGCCCTCGGCGATGCCGAGCCTGCGGCGCACCCGCGCGGCCAGTTCGTCCCTGTCGGGGGACGACAGCACGTCGTTGCGCGGATAGCCGCTTTCCAGGACCTCGCCCTGGTAGCCGAACGCCCGGCGCAGCACCGGGGTCGCCCACGGGCTCTGCGAGATCAGCAGGTCCCAGCCACGCACCTCGGCGGCCTGGCGGTGCCAGGCCGGTGGCCGCGGGTCGCGGGACATGTGCGGCAGGTCGTTGCCCAGACGCTTGAGCGGGCTGCCGTGCCAGGTCTGCACGACCATCTGGTCCTCGCGCGCCCGGAACCACGGCGGCAGGAAGCCGTTGGTCACCACATGCCGCGAGCGCGCGAGCGCGGCGTAGTGCTCGCGGCTGCCCGCGCGCACCACGGTCGGCCGGATCTCCGGGCCGAAGCCGAGCTCCGACGACCCCGGCGGAACGAACGCACCGTCCTTGACCACCCAGATGTGCTCGCGATCGTCGCCGCGCCGTACTCGCTCCTCGTAGATCGCGCGGACGTTGCCTTCGTACTGCCGTCCGTCGTAGGCGACGTAGACGGTCGCGTCGGTCAGCTCGGCGGTCCGCTGGGCCGGGTAGAACGAGCGTTGCAGCGCGTACAGGCCACCCGCGCCCCGCTCGTCGTCCGGCCGGCTCTCGGCGACGGTCAGCACCGGCACGTCGAACCGGGTGGAGACCAGGCGATACTCCCGGCCGTCGCGGACCTTCGGGTCCTCGTCCAGCGAGTCGAGGATGGCGTGGTCGACGCGGACCGGCACGGTCTGCCCGGAGGAGTCACGCACCGCCATGCTCCAGGTGCCGCTGCCCAGCGGCACGGTCTGCCCGAAGCGGGGCATCGCGGCCGGCGCGAACCGCACCGAGAAACGGGAGTCCGCCCGCTCCAGCGCCACCGCGTGGATCAGCCCGCTACGGTGCCGGAGCGTCAGCTCGGCCGGCTCGGAGCCCGGGTAGGAGCCTTCGAGGGTGAGCGTGCCGTCCTCGCCCCAGGTGGCCGCGGAGATGACGGGACGGATCCGGTGCGCGGAGACGATCACGCGGTCGCGCCGGTCGCCCAGGACGGTGATCTCCCGCTCGCCGACGACCGAGCGGCTCTCCGCGGCGCCGCCGAGCATGACGGCGGCCGCGGGGTCGCCCTTGGGCTCGATCCAGAGTCTCCCGCCGTCACGCTCCTGCAGCAGCGAGGGTACGGCGAGCGGAATGACGACCTCGGTGCCCCCCTCCAGCGGGGTGAAGTCAGCCGATATCCGGTGGCCGTCCAGACGCGCGTGACCCCTGCTGTCCGGCTTGCCCGGCAGGAACACCTTCAGCTCCAGCCGGTCGCCGTCCAGCCGCACCCCGGTCAGCTCGGCCCGGGTGGGCTGCAACACCACCTGGAGCGCCCGATCGGAGGTCCAGACCGGGCGAACCCACCAGCGGTCGCCGAGATCCCATCCGGAAGGGCGCTCCGTGCGGCCGGTGGAGGGACCCCGGAGCAGGCCGGTGGCGCGGGCGCCCCGGCTCCAGATCACGATCTCGGCACGCCAGGTGGTGGTGTCCCGTACGGTGGCGCGGCGGCGGAGCAGCCGCTTGCCGCCGCGCACGACGGCCCGCACGGCGGCACGCCAGCGCAGCGCCCACGGGTTCAGCTCGGCGACGAAACCGGACCAGTCGTAGTTGCAACCGGCCTCGTAGGCTCGGTAGGTGGCCTCCGGCTGGAAGACCCGCCGGGTGCGCAGCCGCACCGGCGGCAGCCAGCGAGGGCCGCGCAGCACGACGGTGGCCCGGTTGAAGCGGGGCCCCCGGACCGAGAGCCCCGCCAGGTAGGCATGACCGCTGATCCGCAGCCGCCCGCCGGACCAGGAGATGCTCTCGACCTGGGTCATCGGGGTCAGGTCGGCCGCGCGCAGCCGGAACATGCTTTCCGGAAGCTCGTCGCGGAAGGGAAGGTCGGCATACCAGCGCAGGTTCTTGCGAATCCGCTTGGACGGCTCCGCGGCGGCCGTGATGATCTTCTGCAGTGCATCGCCGTCGGCGAGGTCGTCCACCTCCCGCTGCTCGACCAGGTGGAAGGCGATCCTGCGGGCCACCGGCAGTTCACGCTTCACCCGCGCGTCGACACCGGCGAGATAGGGCTTGAGGAGCGTGACGAACTCGCGGCGGCGGGCGGCGCCGCGCTTGACCGCCAGATCCAGGCGCGAGCCGAGTGGACCGGCCAGGGCGTCGGCGTCGAACCGGCGGCGCTGGTCCGGTGTCAGCCCCTCGGCCAGCACCGCCGCCATGATCGATTCGAGCGGCTCGCCCCGATCGCAGAGATCTTGAACGACTCGTAGGCGGTCGACGGCGGGATCGCCGCCGGCTCGCGCGGGGGTGGCGCCGCTGGCCATGGAGAAGGCACCGCCTTTCGGACAGACCGCTTTCCTACGCCATGGTAGTGGGCCACGAAGAACCAATTACGCCGTGTTTTCCGGCGTTCCATTCCATCTCGCCGTGCGCATGTCCGCGCGGGCGCCCCTCAACGGGGTCCGCTCCTCATGCCATTTGGCCAGACACCTCTGCTCGTGGCCCGGCGGAGGGGTCCCATCGGCATGAACGACACGCCACCAGGGAACGCCGCCACCCCAAACGGACATGACTCTCCCGACCTGGCGCGGCCCACCTTCTCCGAGATATTCGGCGATGTCGCCGTAGGACATCACCATGCCCCGCGGGATGCGCTCGACCAGGTCGAGCACCTGCTCCGCGTACGGAGTCGGGAGGCCTACCGGCTCCATAGGGCTGGTCCGGCCGCGAGAATCTCGTCGAGCTTGCCGAACTCGTAGGCCGTCGAGCCGTTCAACTGCTCGACCATGCCGTCACGGAGCGCATAGGACTCACCGTCCTCACCGACCAGGCGCGCGCTCAGCAGCGCCGCCATCCGCGCCAGCTGAGCCACCTGCCAGTCGGAAGCGGGCGTACCGGACAGATTGCCGTTCCAGACGGCGATGGCATGGACCCCGTCACCATGGCGCCCCAGAACCTCGCCCGACTCCTGCGAACCGCGGAACTCGAACCCCGCCTGCCCCAGCACAGTCGCGAGTTCCGCGAAGGTGAGAGGCGCCGGGCGCTCCATGCGCAACTCGTACCCCATGACGGGCGACCCTAGCGAATCTTCGACGGCCGCCGGTGCCCGGAGGCCGACATCCGCTCGACCGCGTCCGAACAGTGTCCAAAAAGCGTTTGAATCGAATTCAATTCCGGGAACATCCCCGGCTCGCATTCGCGGTCGCGTCGCCCGCTCACACACCGGCTCGTTCCTCGGCGTCGCGCTCCCGGCCGGCCCGCTCAGGCCGCCGGGCGAGCATCGCCACGGCCCCTCCGAACGCGAGCAGACCGCCGAACACGCCCGCGCCGTACAGCCACAGCCGGAACGGGTCGGGGCCGGGCGGGGTGAGCTCCCGGGGCGGGAAGTCCTTGCCGAAATGCCCGCTCTCGGCTGCCGGGCCCTCCACCGCACTCCTGAGCAGCTCTCCCGCCCTGGCCAGCGCTGCCCCGGCGTCGACCACGCCGAATCCGACGTGGTCGTCGTATCCGGCGGTGGGAACGGATTTGGCGGTGGAGGTCAGAGCCCGCGAAACCATATATGGAGGAATGTCTGGATATTTAGCCTTTATGAGTGCGACCACTCCCGCCACCAGCGCGGTCGCCGAGCTGGTCCCCTCCGAAGAGCCGTAACCCCCGCCGGGGACCACCACCGGCACGTTCACGCCCGGCGCGGAGACCAGGACCGACAGGTTGTCACTGCTGAACAGGGCCGGCTTGCGCGCGGAATCAACCGCTCCCACTCCGATGACCCCGGAGTATCCGGCGGGGAAGTTCCAGAAGGAGGTGGCGTTGTTGGACGCGTATTCGGAGTCGCCGTCGTTGCCGACGGCCGCGACCAGCACCACTCCCCGGGACAACGCGTAGGAGACCGCCTCCCGCTCGGCCTTGTGCGGCCCGTAGGCGCCCAGCGACATGCTGACGACCTTGGCCCCGTGGTTGACGGCGTAGCGGATCGCGCGAGCCAGCGGGCTGTCGTTGGGCGTCCGCACGTCCACGTCCGGTGAGATGGAGCCGTCCCCCTCTTTCTTCTGCAACACCAGTGGCAGCGAGAGGATCCGCACCTCAGGCGCGATCCCGAGGAGACCGCCCTTCCCGTTGCCCGCCCCGGCGATGAGCGACGCCATCGCGGTGCCGTGCCAGCCCGCGGCGGGCCTGTCCCTGTCCAGCTTCACCGAACCCATGTCGGGCCCGTAGACGACTTTTCCGCGCAGCTCGGCGACGTCTCCGTCCACCCCGCTGTCCACCAAGGCCACGGTGACCCCCGCACCCCTGGTGACCTTCCAGGCCTGCTCGACGTTCATCGTCTCCAGCACCCAGCGCTGCTCATCCCGCACGTCGGCGGCCCCCACCGGCACGGAGACCGTCAAGGAGGCCGCCACCAGGGCGCCCGCCGCCCAGAAACGCCGCCGCCTCAACACACGTTTCCCTGGGTGCATCGGGGCACGGCGTTGGGCTCGTCGCCCAGGGCGTGGGCGATACGGCCGGCGATCGCCTGGGCCGTCGGCCACAGCTCGCTGTGCAGGATCTCCTCCGGAGAGATCGACTCGCGGGTGCGCCCGTCGGCGTAGCCGGCGGTGGAGAAGACGACGTAAGGGCCGACCGGGATCCAGGCGTTGCGCTGCCGCTGGGCGGCGCCGAACAGCTCGCTCGCCGTGCCGGGGAACGCCACGGGCCGCACCCCCACCCGGTCGTCCACGGTCATCTGCGAAGTCGCGGTGACCCGTTTCTCCTCGTCGTCGAGCACGGCGATGCCCACGGTGATGACGAACGTGGAGGTCTGGTCCACGTATGTGGCGCGCAGCAGCGTGCGGCAACCGGACTCACCGAGTATCGAGCCCGTCGGTGCGTCCAGGCCGGATCTGCAGGAGGTCTCGGGGGCGACGCCGATCCGCCGGGCGTACTGCTGCGCCCGGCCGAGGCCGATGTATTGCAGCTCCGTCGGAAAGACCAGATCCGCGGACCAGGCGTGCCAGCGCCCGGCGATCTCCTCTTTGATGTAGCGGGCCTGTTCGGCGGCCGTCAGCGGACGAGCCCTGGTCTCGCGGAACAGCCCGACGGTGCCGGTCAGCACATTGCTCACGGCGATCGCCAGGATCATGCCCAGCAGAATCAGGAAGATGGTACGAAACCGGATGCCCTGCTCCAGGGTCATCCGCTCGGCGCGCTCCACCGCCATGCGGTTGCGGGCCCCGGCCGGCCAGGCCCGGACCCGGACTCGCCTCGCGGCGGACGGAGGCGCGCGCCGCACTCGGGCGCTGCCGCCGCCCGGCACTCTGGAACCCGGCGGCGGCCAGCCACCACGGGCACGGGGCGCCGAGGCTTCCAGGTGCCGCTCTGGCTCCTGGGACCGCCCGGGCTTCGACATACTTCGATGCTACGTCGCAGGGCCCCGCCGCCCTATCTCTGGAGTGTGTTTATGCCGGAGGCCTTCATGCGAGACGGTCGCCCCGCGCCTCCCCCGGTCAGGCCGTCGCGCCCCGGTCAGGAGGCGACCGGGCCTCACGTGGCCTCCTCGGACGCGTTCGCCGATCGCGCGCGGCCGACGAACACGGCCACCACCGCCAGGGAGACGACCGCGCAGAGCCCGGCGACCACGGCCACCCCGCCGTACAGGGTTATCTTGTGCCGGTCCCGGTGGATCACCTGTACCGGCCCTGCCGCCCGGCCCAGCGGGCGGGCGGGATCCTGGCTGCCGGCTCCCTTCGCGGTGAGGGTGTGCCGGGAGATCCTGGCGGCCTCGGCGAGCGCCCGGGAGGCGTTGACCACGCCGAACCCCATGCCGGTGTTGTAGCCCCCGGCCGGGCGCCGGGTCGCCCCGGCGCTGAGCGCCTGCACAACCAACGCGGGCGACATTTTCGGATATTTCGCCTTAATAAGGGCGGCGACGCCAGACACCAGCGCGGTCGCCTGGGAGGTGCCGCGGCCGACCCAGTACTCATCGCCGGGACCCGCGCCGAGGATGTCCACCCCGGGCGCGGCCACCAGCACCGAGGGGTTCCAGTTGGAGAACGAGGCCCTGCGCAGTCTCCGATCCGCCGCCGCGACCGAGACCACACCGGGGAAGGACGCCGGATAGGAGTAGGGGGCGTAACCGGTGGAGTCGGGCTTGCCTGCCCCCTCGTTCCCCGCCGCCGCGACGAGCACGACCCCCCGGGAGATCGCGTAGTGGATCGCCGCCCGCTCCTCCTTCGTCGCCAGCTCCTTGGAGATCGACATGTTGATCACATCCGCGCCATGGTCCACGGCGTATCTGATGCCCCTGGCCACGACGTTTTCGAAGCGTTCCGCGGTGTTGAACTCCCGGAAGCCCGGCTCCTCGTCCTCAAGGATCACCCGCACCGACAGCACCCTCGCCTTCGGCGCCACGCCGATCACCCCGTCGGCTCCGCCGGGACCGTGCCCGTGCCCGGCGATGAGCGACGCCATGTAGGTGCCGTGCAGCCGCAGGGGGGCCACACCCGGCGGGTTGGCTCCCGCCGTGAAATCCCTGCCCTCGGTCACCGAGCCCACCAGGTCGCTGTGGTCCGGGTCCACCCCCGAGTCCAGCACGGCCACGGTCACGCCCTTGCCCGTGGACGTCCGCCAGGCGCCGGACAGGTCGAGGGTCCGCAGCACCTGCCGCTGGCTGCCCCGCACATCGTCGGCGTGCACCACGGGGGCCGCGCCCAGAGCGATCAGGGCGAGCAGCCCGGCGACACCCGCCCGCCTCAGCATCGCCACTCCTCGGAGACGCAGTCGGGCCGTACGGGCGTGGACAGATCGGCGAGGATCCGGTCGGCGATGTCGCCGGTGAAGGCGAACAAGGCCGGTCGCTGCTCCCCCACGGCCTTGGCGGGACGGCCGTCGACCTGACCTGCCGTGGTCATCACCACGTACGGCCCGGCCTGCCGTACCAGGCTGCTCTGCCGCTCCGCCTGGCCGAACCGGTCGGTGACGGTCCCGGGAAAGGCCAGGGCCCGCAGACCCGGTGAGGGACGGCCGTCCCTGGGCAGCGCCGCCCTGGCCTCGGCCGCACCCGTCTCTCCCGCGAAGGCCGCCACGCCGACGGTGACGACGACGCCCTGGAGCGCGTCAAGATAGGTGGCGCGCAGGACGCCCTGGCAGCCCGCCCGCCGCAACGCCTTCCCCAGCGCGGCGTCCACCGCCCTGTCACAGCGGGTCTCCGGCGAGATGCCCACGCGGCGGGCCTTCTCCTCCCCGCCCTGCTCGGCGGCGTAACGGATGGTCTCGGGGAAGATCCGTCCGGCGGGCCACGACTGCCAGCGCCGGGTCATCTCGTCGATGGCGGCCCTGTCGAGCTCCGCCGAGCTCGGGCCACGGGTGAGTTCCGCCCCGGCGGCGCTTGACGCCACTGCGGCCACGGCCGCGCAGATCAGCGTCAGAACGGACGCCACGATCAGCACCGGCCAGGCATGCCGCCGCTGATCTGGCACTTCGTTCACGCCCTCGACCTTAATGCGGCGAGGAGGGTGGCATCCGCCGTTCCGTCCGGATCCAGGGGCTCTTCCCGCGATTCTCCCCTCAACGACACGACGCCCCGCGGAGCGGAGGCTCCACGGGGCGTCGCCGTACGAGGCCGGTGAGGCTGGTAGGCCTAGTAGGTCGGCAGGCTGGGGTCGACCGTCTTGATCCAGCTCAGCACGCCACCGCCCACGTGGACGGCGTCGGAGAAACCGGCGTTCTTGACGATCGCCAGGACCTCTGCGGACCGGGCACCCGACTTGCAGTGCAGGACGATGCGCTTGTCCTGAGGGAGCTTCTCCAGCGCGGAGCCGTTCAGGAACTCACCCTTGGGGATGAGCACGGCGCCGGGGATGGAGACGATCTCGTATTCGTTCGGCTCGCGGACGTCGATCACGTAGATGTTCTCGTTCGCGTCCTGCATGGACTTGAGGTCGCTCGCGGTGATCGTGGAACCGGAGGCGGCCTCCTGGGCCTCCTGGGAGACCGCTCCGCAGAACGCCTCGTAGTCTTCCAGCAGCTCGGTGACCGTCGGGTTCTTCCCGCAGAGCACGCACTCGGGGTCCTTGCGGACCTTGACCGAGCGGTATGTCATCTCCAGGGCGTCGTAGATCATCAGACGGCCGACCAGCGGCTCGCCGATGCCGGCCAGAAGCTTGATCGCCTCGTTGACCTGGATGGAACCGATGGACGCGCACAGCACGCCGAGCACGCCGCCCTCGGCGCAGGAGGGAACCATGCCGGGAGGCGGGGGCTCGGGGTAGAGGCAGCGGTAGCAGGGACCGTGCTCGGCCCAGAACACGCTGGCCTGGCCGTCGAAGCGGTAGATCGAACCCCAGACGTACGGCTTGCCGAGGAGGACGGCCGCGTCGTTCACCATGTAACGGGTGGCGAAGTTGTCGGTGCCGTCCACGATCAGGTCGTAGCCGGAGAAGATGTCCATGACGTTGTCGGTGCTGAGCACCTCGTTGTGGACGATCACGTTGACCAGCGGGTTGATCTCCTTGACGCTGGCCGCGGCGCTCTCCGCCTTCGGACGGCCGACGTCCGACTGGCCATGGATGATCTGGCGCTGCAGGTTGGACTCGTCGACGACGTCGAAGTCGATGACGCCGAGCGTGCCCACACCCGCGGCCGCGAGATACAGCAGCGCGGGGGATCCCAGGCCGCCGGCGCCCACACAGAGCACCTTGGCGTTCTTCAGGCGCTTCTGCCCGGCCATGCCCACGTCGGGGATGATCAGGTGACGCGAATAGCGGCGCACCTCGTCGACTGTCAGCTCGGCTGCCGGCTCTACCAGCGGTGGCAAGGACACAGTTCTGCTCCCATTTCAGGGGATCTTCACGGTACGGCTAGCACAGCACGCACCACTCACAACTTAATGTGACGCCCCGGTCATTCCCCAACCGAGAAGGGGGAAGTCTCACCGATCGAGATAGAGGACGCCTCACCGATGAGACGCCGTGCCTCGCGGGCCACCGTCCCGGGGAGCTCCATCTGCGCCACGTGCCCGGCGTCGTGCAGCAACACCAGCCGCACGTGCGGGAACGTCCGCCCCGCCCGAGCCGCCATGCGCGGGTTGACGAGCCGGTCGTGGCGACCGTGGATCACCAGCGTGGGGGCCTCCACCTGGGCGGCCTGTGACCACAGGCTCTCCGCGCCGCGCCTGAAGTATTCGGCGACGATTCCGCGCGCCGAGTTGATCAGCGCCGCTCCCGCGTATTCCAGGCCGTCGCGCCGCCGCAGCTCCTCGACCGCCTCCCGGAGCCGCTCCGGGTGGACCCGGCCGAGGTCGGCGTAGCACATGCCGAGCGTGGCGTTGAGCCTGCGCTCGGCGGGCAGGACGCGCAACCGCTCGAAGGCCCACTCCCCGAGCCCGGGAACCGCGGACAGGGCCACCCGCGCCGGGCCGTACCTCGGGAGCAAATCGGGCAGGGCCGGTGAGATGAGGATCAGCGAGCGGACCAGGTCCGGGCGGGTCGCGGCGACCCGCACCGAGACCGCGCCACCCAGGGAGTTGCCGAACAGGTGGACGGGAGCGGTGGAGACCCGTTCGATCAGCGTGGCGACGGCTCGGGCGTGGGCGTCGATGGAGTAGTCGCGGCCGGGCGGCTCCGGTGAGTATCCGGCCCCCGGCAGGTCGATCGCGTGACCGGTGACCACGTCGGACAGCTCGCCCATCAGGTCGGTCCAGTTGGTCGCCGAGCCCGCGAGGCCGTGCACGTAGACGGCGGTCTCGGTGGGGCCGGGCGGGGTCGACCTCACGTGGACCCGCTGTTCCCCCAGGTCGACCAGCTCTCCGGGCCAGCTCGGAATCGGCTCGACACTCACGCGTCCTCCTTTGTTCGCCTTCTGTTTCGACGATAGCTCCCCGCCCAACTGATCACACAAAAGCGACATCAAAGACATTTCCCAGCAAAACAATTAATACGTGTCCAACGTCGTCAATAAAGAGATAAGCAGAGAGTAAAAGCCGCCAATCTCCGTTTGTCGCCCGGCATGGGAGGAAATCAAGACCCCGACGGGATGGCCCATTACCGGCCATCTCGGGCATTTTTCAAGTTCTGGAAAATGTCGAGAACGGGGCAACCGATCCTTTCAAGGGGGAAACGCAATGCCCAACTCCAGGAGCGTCCTCGCGGGGCTCGCCATCAGCACGGCGTTGGCCGGCGGAATCGTCAGCCTCGGCGCGGCGACCACCTCGACCGCCGCCAACGCCGCCGTGGCCGCCCAGACCACCGTCGGCTTCCAGACCGGCTGCGGCTGCGGCTGCAACCGGAACTGGCGCTGGGGCTGCGGCTGTGGCCACGGCTGCGGTTGCGGCCACCGGGGCTGCGGCCGCCAGCGGATCAAGATCCGCGTCATCAACGTGAACAACAACCACCTGCGCAACGTCCAGGACCAGGACCAGAAGCAGAAGCAGGACGAGTGGCAGTGGCAGTGGGAGAAGCAGCACCAGTACTCCTACCCCTACTACTACGGCAACGGTGGCGGCGGCGGCACGACCCCGTGATCGCTTAACCGCGATCGCGCTCTGATTCGAGCGCGGAACCTGGTCGAACCCAGACGACCAGTCTCGCCAGGCGACCACACGCGACCGGACTCGCGGTTGCCGTGAGCTCCGGCCCATGGCGGAAGGGCCAGGGTGCCCGTGTTCGACGAAAACCGGCGTTTCCCCGCAGGAAGACGACGACCACACAAAGAACACGGGCACTCCACCCGAGCTCCGAAAACCACTCACTGGTCGGGCGTGAGGCTGATCCTGCCCGGCATTCCGGACGAGGGCTTCACCGGACGCGAACCCACGGAGACCTCGCGCCGCGAAAACCGATTTACCCCATCACGGCAGCAATGCCGAATGGCGCACCTCAAGGGGGAAAACACCATGTTCAAGAGCGTCCTCGCGGGGCTCGCGGTCAGCGCCGCGCTGGCCGGCGGCCTCGTCAGCCTCGGCGCGTCGACCACCTCCGTCAACGCCGGCACGGCCGTTCAGATGGGCTGCGGTCACGGCTGGGGCTGCGGCGGCTGCGGCGGCGGGCACTGCCACAACCGCCACCGCAACCGCGTCAGGGTCAAGACCGCCAACGTCAACAACAACAACCTGCGCAACGTCCAGGACCAGGACCAGAAGGAGAAGCAGGACCAGTACCAGTGGCAGTGGCAGTGGCAGAAGCAGAAGCTGCCGAAGCCCGTGGTCACCATGACGACCTACGCGCCTCCCACGAACGGCGCGTCCCAGTGATCGCTGAGCGGCGGATCGCGCTCTAGCTCAAGCACGGAACGTGGTCACACCGGCTGACCACACGCGACCGGACCCCCGGTCGCCGCGAGCTCCGGCCCATGGCGGAAGGACCAGGGTGCCCCGTTCTCCGAACACCGGCACTTCAAAAAGAGCTCTCGAAATCCACTCACCGGCCGGGCGTGAGTCAATCCTGCCCGGCATTCCCAACGAAGGCTCCATCGGACGCGAATTCCCGGAGCCCTCGTCACGCAAAAAACCGATTTACCCCATCGCGGCAGCAATGCCGAATGGCGCACCTCAAAAAAGGGGAAAACACCATGTTCAAGAGCATCCTCGCGGGGCTCGCGGTCAGCACCGCGCTGGCCGGCGGCCTCGTCAGCCTCGGCGCGGTGACCACCGCCGCCACCGCCGGCACGGCCGTTCAGATGGGCTGCGGTCACGGCTGGGGCTGCGGCGGCGGCTGCGGCGGCGGGCACTGCCACAGCCGCCACCGCATCAGGGTCAAGACCGCCAACGTCAACAACAACAACCTGCGCAACGTCCAGGACCAGGACCAGAAGCAGAAGCAGGACCAGTGGCAGTGGGAGTGGCAGTACCAGAAGCAGAAGCACTACGGCTACCCGTACTACTACGGCGGCGGCTCCGTTCCTCCCGTGGGCGGCGAGACGAACCCGTGATCGCTGAGCGGCGGATCGCGCTCTAGCTCAAGCACGGAACGTGGCCACACCAGCTGACCACACGCGACCGGACCTCCGGTCGCCGTGAGCTCCGGCCCATGGCGGAAGGGCCAGGGTGCCCGTGTTCGACGACAACCGACGTCCTCCACCGGAAGACGACGACCACACGAAGAACACGGGCACCCCACCCGAGCTCCGAAAAACCACTCACCGGCCAGGCGTGAGATTAATCCTGCCCGGCATTCCCAACGAAGGCTCCATCGGACGCGAATTCCCGGAGCCCTCGTCACGCAAAAAACCGATTTACACCATCGCGGCAGCAATGCCGAATGGCGCACCTCAAAGGGGAAAACACCATGTTCAAGAGCATCCTCGCGGGTCTCGCGGTCAGCACCGCGCTGGCCGGCGGCCTCGTCAGCCTCGGCGCGGTGACCACCGCCGCCACCGCCGGCACCGCCGTCCAGATGGGCTGCGGCGGCGGCTGGGGCGGCTGGGGCTGCGGCGGCTGCCACCGCAGCTGCAACCGCAACCACCACCGCATCAGGGTCAAGGTCGCCAACGTCAACAACAACAACCTGCGCAACGTCCAGGACCAGGACCAGAAGCAGAAGCAGGACCAGTGGGAGTGGCAGTACCAGTGGCAGAAGCAGAAGAAGTACGGGTACTACCCCTACTACGGCTCCGGTAGCGGCAGCTCCAGCGCACCGGGCACCGGCGGCACCGGTGGCACGGGTGGCGAGACGGCTCAGTAGCCGCTGAGTCGTGATCGCGCTCTGATTCGAGTGCGGAACGTGGTCGCACCAGGCGACCGCACGCGACCGGTCCTCCGGTCGCCGTGAGCTCCGGCCCATGGCGGAAGGGCCAGGGTGCCCGTGTTCGACGAAAGTCGGCGTCCTCCACCGGAAGACGACGACCACACGAAGAACACGGGCACCCCACCCGAGCTCCGAAAAACCACTCACCGGCCGGGCGTGAGATTAATCCTGCCCGGCATTCCCAACGAAGGCTCCATCGGACGCGAATTCCCGGAGCCCTCGTCACGCAAAAAACCGATTTACCTCATCACGGCAGCAATGCCGAATGGCGCACCTCGAAAAGGGGAAAACACAATGTTCAAGAGCATCCTCGCGGGTCTCGCGGTCAGCACCGTGCTGACCGGCGGCCTCGTCAGCCTCGGCGCGGTGACCACCGCCGCCACCGCTGGCACGGCCGTTCAGATGGGCTGCGGCGGCGGCTGTGGCCACGGCTGGGGCTGCGGCGGCTGCGGCGGTGGCTGCCACCGGGACTGCAACCGCAACCGTGTCAGGGTCAAGGTCGCCAACGTGAACAACAACAACCTGCGCAACATCCAGGAGCAGGAGCAGAAGCAGAAGGAAGACCAGTGGCAGTACCAGTGGCAGTGGGAAAAGCAGAAGAAGTACGGCTACCCGTACTACTACGGTGGCGGCGGCACCCTGCCTCTTGACTGACCACCAGCTCGCGAGCACGTTCTGACGTGAGCGCGAAACGCGGTCGGACCAGGCGACCAGTCGCACCGGCCGACCGCACGCGACCGGTCCTCCGGTCACCGTGAGCTCCGGCCCATGGCGGAAGGGCCAAGGTGCCCGTGTTCGACGACAACCGACGTCCTCCACCGGAAGACGACGACCACACGAAGAACACGGGCACTCCACCCGAGCTCCGAAAAACCACCCACCGGCCGGGCGTGAGACCGATTCTGCCCGGCATCCGGAAGAGGGCTCCACCGGGCCGAATCCATGGAGCCCTCGCTCCGCGAGAGCGGTTTTTCTCCGCGCCACGTTCACACCTGACAACGCGCCGTATTCACACCTGATGACGCGCCACGTTCACGCCTGATGACAGGTCTTTCGTTCGCGGGAAACCTTTTCCCCTTCCGCGTTCACGCCGGATGGCGCGCCTTTCGCTTGCGAGGGGCCTTCTCCTCCCTCGCATCGGTTGCCTCGGCAGGCTCGGCGGAGGTCTTCCTCCTGGCCGGAGCCCCACCCGCCCGCTCTTTTTTGGCCGCTTCGACGCTAGCGCGGAGCGCGGCCATCAGGTCGGCCTGGGGACCCTGCCCGGCCGGAGCCTCGGAGGGCACGACGACCTCTCTGCCCGTGATCTTCGCCTCGATGACCTCCTGGAGTGCTTCCCGGTAGGTGTCCTTGTACTGCGAGGGGTCGAAGTCCGCGACCATGCTCTCGATGAGCGACTCCGCCATCTGGAGCTCCTGAGACCGGATGTCGACGTCCTCCTCAAGAAACGTGAAGTCCGCCGGGCGCACCTCGTCCGGCCAGAGCATCGTCTCCAGGACGAACACGCCTTCCCGGACCCGCAGCACCGCGAGCGACTCGCGCTGCCGCAGCGCCACCTTCACGATCGCCAGCTGCCCGGACCGCTCGACCGCGTCACGCAGCAGCACGTACGGCTTCACGCCCAAAGGGTCGGGCTCCAGGTAGTAGGACTTGCCGAACAGGATCGGATCGATCTGGTCCGCCGGGCTGAACTGGAGCACCTCGATCCGGCGCGAGGTGGACAGCGGCAGGTCCTCGAAGTCGTCGTCGCCGAGCACCACCATCTCTCCCGCCGGGAGCTCGTATCCCTTGGCCACGTCGGCGTAGGGAACCTCCTCCTCGCAGACCACGCAGATCCGGCGGAGCCTGATGCGGCCGGCGTCTTCCTGGTGCACCAGGTGGAAGGTGACGTTGCGCTGCTCGGTCGCGGCATGCACTTTGACCGGAATCGTGACCAGCCCGAATGAGACCGCGCCTCTCCAGATGCTCCGCATGACGTCTCCCTAGATTGGAGCTTCCCCATCAAGTTTCGCACGCGTGTTCGGAAGTATCGGCAGGTGGATGTAAACACTCACCAACCGGGCAGGTACCCGTCATGGGAGGTCCGATGCCCGGCCTTTCTCAGCGGGCGGGATTCGACACCGTACGCTGGGCAATGTCCGGTGTTCGCAGAAGGACAGGGAGAAGAGCCGATGTCAGAGATGGATGTGCGCGGCGAGGGCCTGGAAGAGGATTCCGACGACACCCTGCCCGAGGAGATCTCCCTGGAAGCGACCGAAGCCGACGCGGCCGAGCAACATCGCCCGATGCACGAAGGCACCCCCGAATGGCCCGACCACATTCCGCTTGAGGCGGACCCCGCGGACACCGCCGAACAAAGTCGCACCGTGGAGCTTGACGAGGACGACTATCGCTGACCTGGTTACCCCTGCGTAGGATGATTCGAAACAGCAGGAGCACCCGCAAGGAGAACGCCGTGACCGCTACCCCGGATGCCAAGCCCCGGGGCACTCGGCTGCCCCGAATGGCCCGTCGCCGCCAGCTGCTCAGCGCGGCACAGGAAGTCTTCGTGGAGAACGGCTACCACCAGGCCGCGATGGATGAGATCGCCGAGCGTGCCGGGGTCAGCAAGCCGGTGCTCTACCAGCACTTCCCGGGCAAGCAGGAGCTCTACCTGGCTCTTCTCGACCTGCACGTGGACGACATGATCGCCCGCTGCCGCGACGCCCTCGCCTCCACCAGGGACAACAAGCAGCGTGTCCAGGCCGTGATCGGCGCCTTCTTCGACTTCGTCTCCACCCAGGGCGAGGCGTTCCGCCTCGTCTTCGAGTCCGACCTGCGCAACATCGCCCCGGTCCGCCAGCGCATCGAGCGCAACCTCCGCGAGAGCGCCGAGATGATCAGCCAGGTCATCCAGGAGGACACCGGCTGCTCAAGCGACGAGGCCCGTCTCCTCGGCGTCGGCCTGGTCGGCATGGCCGAGGTCAGCGCCCGATACTGGATCAGCAGCAACGGCTCCATTCCCAAGGATGCCGCCACCCAGCTCATGGCCCGCCTGTCCTGGCGCGGCATCTCCGGTTTTCCTCGCACCACAACCGATCACTGACGCATCTGTTCGCTTGACGCGATCAACCGGCGCGTCGTGCCTCCTGTGGGGCGACCATGGGACGAGCAACCCTCGTCGAAAGGGAGCACGATGGAAATCAAGATCGGCGTGCGTTCCGTGCACCGTGAACTCGTAGTGGAGACCGACCTCTCGGCCGAACAGGTCGAGGAGGAGCTCAGCAAGGCTCTCGCCATGGACCGCGGTGTCTTCAGCCTCACCGACGTCAAGGGCCGCAGGATTCTCGTCCCCCTCACCTCGCTCGGCTTCATCGAGATCGGTGAGGAGGAGGCCCGCCCCGTGGGCTTCGGCGGCACCCTCTAAACGGCGCCCTCCAAAGCGACATCCCTCAAGAGGCGTCCTGCGGGCCCCGTGCGGTTCGCGCCAGGTCATGTCCAACCGGCCATGGCGCGGCCCGTGGGCCGGCTCGCGGAGGGCGGCGGTGCCGTTCAGCTTCCCGGGCATTCCTCTCGTTCCCCGAACCCGCAGCCATGGGGACGGCGGGCCCGGTGAACATGATGCCGTCCCAGGCTGACGGCCGGGCAGTCCGCGCTTCCCCTGCGTAGCACGGCGCGGAAAGCCCATCGATTCGGACCACATCTCGTGAAGGAACTGCCGTAGCGGCGCGAGGCCCTCATACCTCGCACGGTACAGCCGTTGAGGCCTTCATGCCCGAGTCTCGCCGAGATGCTTCGCTCTTCAGGCCGGACGGGAATGACGTCCGGCGGCCCGCCGGCCCGTCCGGTGGACGGTGGACGCCCCACCCTGAACCTACGGCCCCGGGGTCAGCCCCAGCGCGGCCATCCGCTTGCCGTGCGCCTCCGTCAGGCGGGCGAACATCCGGGCGATATCCTCCCCCGCCGCTTCGATCAGCAGCTTCGCGAGCTCCGGCCGGGCCGCGGCCACGTGCTGCCCCTGGCTCAACGCCTCCCCGACCAGCCGCCTGGCCCACAGCGCCAGCCGTCCGCTCTGCGTGGGATCCGCCTCGATCGCGGCACTGACCCGCTCCACCGCGAACTGCGACCGCCCCTCGTCCGCGAGCACCTCCTCGACGAGTTCCCGCGTCGCGGTGTCCACACCAGCGGCCGCCTCGCGGTAGAAGTCGAGGGCGATTCCCGTACCGACGTATGCCTTGACCAGGGCCTCCAGCCAGTCTCCCGGGGCGGTCTGGGCGTGCCAGTCGTCCAGCGGCCCCACGAACGGCGCCATCGCCTGCTCCGGATCCACCTCGAGCGAGGCGATCCGGTCGCGGAGCAGGCGGAAATGGGCGTACTCGGTTGCGGCCAGGTCGCCGAGTGCGGCGCGGTCGGTCAGTGAGGGAGCATGCCGCGTGGCGTCCTCGGCGAGGCGGAGGAACGCGGTCAGCTCGGCATAGGCGAGGACGCCGAGCAGGTCGACGACACCGGGAGAGGAATCACTCATGCAGGCAGCCTACGAGTTGACTCACCTGGCGATTCAGCCGGAATACCAAGAAATCGGTTCTACGTTGTGGTATCGAGTACACTGCTCTGTGAAAGTGCGGCCGCACCGTGTTAATCCTGGAGATCTGCTCCTGGACGCCCCCAAAAGTCGGCATGACGTCGCAGCGGTCGCTGATGACATGAGAGGGCTGGCCCTTCCGCGAGGACCCGGCACGGGGAAAATTTTTTCAGCCCGTGGTCCCGGCAGGACTGCCTTCAACGGAGACCTAGGCAGGCCAAGCTGACGACGTTCCGAGACCTCGGAGTCACACCAGAGATCGCAGATGCCCTCGAGACCGAGGGCATCACCACGCCGTTCCCGATCCAGGAGATGGCACTCCCACTGGCTCTCAACCGCCAGGACATCATCGGCCAGGCGCGCACCGGCACCGGCAAGACCTACGCCTTCGGCGTGGCGATGCTGCAGTGTGTCGGCAAGCCCAGAAAGAACCGCAAGAAGCCCCGCGGGCTGGTCGTCGTGCCGACCCGCGAGCTGGCCATCCAGGTCACCGAAGACCTGGTGACGGCTGCCGGAAAGCTCGGCTCGCGAATCCTCACCGTGTACGGCGGGCGCGCCTACGAGCCCCAGATCGAGGCGCTCAAGCAGGGCGTCGACGTCATCGTCGGCACCCCGGGCCGCCTGCTCGACCTGGTCAAGCAGAAGCACCTCGACCTCGGCCGGATCGACGTGCTCGTCCTCGACGAGGCCGACCGCATGCTCGATCTGGGCTTCCTGCCCGACATCGAGCGGATCATCAAGCTCGTCCCGGAGCAGCGGCAGACGATGCTGTTCTCCGCGACCCTGCCGGGCGAGATCGTCGCCCTGTCCCGGCGCTACCTCAACCGCCCCACCCACGTGCGGGCCGAGAACCACGACGCCGAGGCCGAGGCCACGCCGCAGACGACCCAGTTCGTCTGGCGCGCGCACCGAATGGACAAGATCGAGATCTTGGGCCGCCTGCTCCAGTGCGAGGGGCGCGGGCTCACGATGATCTTCTGTGAGACCAAGCGCGCCTGCGACAAGGTCGTCGACGAGCTCAAGGAGCGCGGATTCGCCGCCGCGGCCGTCCACGGAGACCTGGGGCAGGGCCAGCGCGAGCAGGCCCTGCGGGCCTTCCGCAACGGCAAGATCGACGTTCTGGTCGCGACCGACGTCGCGGCGCGTGGCATCGACGTCGACGACGTCACGCACGTCGTCAACTACGACTGCCCGCAGGACGAGAAGTCCTATGTGCACCGGATCGGCCGCACCGGCCGGGCCGGCAGGACCGGCGTCGCGGTGACCTTCGTGGAGTGGGAAGACCTCACCCGCTGGAAGGTCATCAACAACGCGCTCTCGCTCGACTTCGCCGAGCCGGTCGAGACTTACTCGACCTCCCCGCACATCTTCAGCGAGCTGGGCATTCCCGAGGGCACCAAGGGCGTGCTGCCGCACGCCAACCGGTCCCGGGCGGGCCTGGCGGCCGAAGAGGTCGAGGATCTGGGCGAGACCGGTCGCGTCCGCTCCCGCGGCCCCCGCAGGGGACGCGAGGAGGACCGGGAGGAGCGCCGTGAGCGCCGCGAGCGCACGCCCCGCGAGCGCCGCCGCACCCGCGGCGGACGCACCACTCCTGAGGCCGTGGAGAGCGCGGAAACCCTGGAGCCCGCGGAGACCGTCGAGACGACGGTCGTCGAGGCACCGGTCGTCGAGGCGCCGGTCGAAGAGCCCAAGCGCCGCCGCACCCGTGGCGGTCGCGTCACCGAGGAGACCTCCGCGCCGCTCGCGGCCGAGGGAATCCAGAGCCCAATCGTCGAGCTCGCCGAGGTGGATGTGGATGTGACGCCCCGCAAGGACATCCGTGACGACCAGCCCGCCGAGACCGCGCCCCGCAGGGGCCGGACCCGTAAGACCGGGCTGAACCCCGAGGTGAGCCTCTCCGAGGACACCGAGGTGAAGGCCCGCAGAGAGACGGCGGAGGAGACGGGCCGGACGCGCCGCAGGCGCGAGCCGGTGGCCGAGGTCCCGCAGTGGGACGACGAGCCGGTGGCCGACAGCTGGGACGACGAGCCGGTGGCGGAGGCGCCCGCGCCTCCGATGCAGCCGGAGAAGATCATCCCGGCCAGCCCGTTCACCGTGATCTTCCAGTCGCCGGATCTCGCGACGGACGACGACGAGATCGCCCCGTCGGCGGCCTCCGAGCGGGCACAGAACCGCCGTCGCCCGCCGGCCAGGGGGCAGCGCGGCCCGCGCCGCCCGAGCTAGCCGTACCGTTGTGAAAGGGGCGCGACCGTGATGGTGGCGCCCCTTTCCGCGTCTGCAGGACGCGCAGAGCCATGCCACCAAGAGAGGTATCGTGGGGCCACGTGAGTACGCCGCGATTTCTGAGCCTTCCCCCTGGCGTCCGCTCCCGTCAGATCGAAACGGCGGCGGGCGCGTTCGCCGTACTGGAGGCCCTGCCGGTCAGCGGCATCCCTGAGCGCTGGCCCGCCCTGCTGGTCCCCGGCCTGACGGGCAGCAAGGAGGATTTCCTCGCGGTCCTGCAGACGCTCGCCCAGTCGGGCCGCCGGGTCGTCGCGATCGACATGCGGGGGCAGTTCGAGACGAGCGGCCCTGACGACCCCCTTGCCTACACCTGCGCGGCGCTCGGCAACGACGTCGACCTCCTGGCGCAGGCGATCGGCGAGGGCGGGCCCGTCCACCTGGTCGGACACTCTTTCGGCGGCCTGGTCACCCGGGAGGCGGTCATCGACGGCCGCACCAAGTTCGCGTCCTACACGCTGATGAGTTCGGGCCCTTCGGCGATCGTCGGAACGCGCGAGCGCGCGGGCCGGACCATGCTCACCGAGCTGCCCGAGCTCGGCGTCGAGCACCTGTGGCACGCCCGGATGGAGCCGGACGCCCTGGCCGCCGGGGTGGAGGACGAGATCATCGCGTTCCTGCGCAAGCGGCTGTTCTCCAACTCCCCGACGGCCATGACGGCGATGGCCCGGGAGGTGCTCTCCGCACCGGATCGGTGCGACGAGCTCACCGAGGTCGGGATTCCCATCCTGGTCCTGTACGGCGAGCACGACGACGGCTGGCCCCCGCGGGAGCAGGCCGAGATGGCTCGCCGGTTGAACGCCGAATGCGTGGTCGTCCCGGGCGCCGCCCACTCACCCGCGGTGGAGGCTCCGGAGACGACGGCCGCCGCCCTCACCCGGTTCTGGAACGCGGCCGAGGCACGCCTGCCGATCCGGATCCTTCCCGCCTGAGGCGACACCCGCCGGGCCGAGGCCCTCCCGGCCCCGGCTCCACGCTCCCAATGCGCTTCACCAGTGCTTTCTCCCGGGAGGCGACCCCTGCTCGACCTTCCGCCGGATGTCATGTAATTATCTACTTACTATGGCGACCATTGAAGACATCGTCGTCCAGCCCCCGCACACCGCGACCTGGCTGGTGCACATCGATCGCTCCATGTGGGTCGGTGGTGTTCGAGGCCTCATGCTTCAGGCGCTGCATCCCCTGGCGATGTACGGGGTCTGGCAGAACTCCAACTTCCAGCAGGATCCGTTCGGGCGGCTCCGCCGTACGGCGGACTTCGTGGGCCGGGTCACGTTCGGCAGCCCGCAGGAGGCCGACGAGATCGGCCGCCGGGTCCGGGGGATCCACCGGCGGCTGCGCGTCAACGACCCCGACACGGGCAGGAACCACCGGGTGGACGACCCCGAGTTGCTGCTCTGGGTGCACTGCGCCGAGGTCTCGTCCTACCTGTCCGTGGCGCGAAGGGCGGGCCTCGGCCTCACCGACCGCCAGGCCGACCGTTACCTGGCCGAGCAACGCCACAGCGCCACCTATGTGGGCCTGCACGCCGAAGACGTGCCCGGCTCACTGGCGGAGATGGACGACTATTTCGCCGCGATGCGGCCCCGGCTGAAGGTGACCCGGGAGGCCGCCGCCACCGTGCGTTTCCTGCTGTGGCCGCGCCTGCCCGCCGAGCTCCGCATGCTCACCCCCGGCAAACCGGCCTACTTCCCGTTCGGCGCGCTGTGCTACTACTCCTTGCCCGACTGGGCCAGGCAGCTGTACGGCGTGCTGCCCGACGTGCCGCCGAGTGCGGTGACCGCCGCGCTCCGAGCCTTCCGGCTGAGCATGAACTCCATACCCGAGACCGTTCACGACCACGCGTTCATGCCCTCCACCCGCGACATGCTCGCCGGTGCCCGGACGCGCCTGGGCGCCGCAGGCTACGACGTGAGCAAGGGGCTCAAGGGCCTGACAGATCCTCGTCGCTGGCCGCGGGACGTGCCGAAGGCCGCGTGAGCCGTCCCGGCCGCCGATAGACCAGCGCCTCGTCTCCCGCCGACTCGACCAGCTCGGTGATCAGACGGTGGTCGGGCGCGAACCGGCAGGCCGGGTCGGTACGGCGCGCGTCCCCGGTGAGCGCGTAGGCCTGGCAACGGCAGCCGCCGAAGTCGACGTCACGCCGGGGGCAGCTCGCGCACGGCTCGCTCATCCAGGCCGTGCCCCGGTAGGCCTCGAAGGCCGCCGACCTCCTCCAGATCCACGCCAGCGAGTGCTCGCGGACGCTGGGGAACTCCAGCGGCAGGTCGTAGGCGGCCGGGCAGGGAAGCACTGCGCCGTCCGGCGCGACGGTCAGCGAGATCGCCCCCCAGCCGCCCATGCACGGCTTGGGCACGCCGTCGAAGTAGTCGGGGACGACCCAGATCAGCTCGACGCCCGAAAGCCGCTCCCGCCACCGCTCCACGCTCTCCCTCGCCCGGGCGAGCTGGTCGCGTGTGGGCAGCAGTGTCCGCCGGTTCCGCAGTGCCCAGCCGTAGAACTGGGTGTTGGCCAGCTCGATGCGCTCGGCGCCCCAGGCCACGCCCAGCGCGACGATCTCTTCGACGGAGTCGAGGTTGTGCCGGTGGAGCACGACGTTGAGCCCGAGCGGCAGGCCCGCCTCCCGCACCAGCCCGGCGGCCCGCTCCTTGGCTGCGAACGACCGGGTTCCGGCGATGAGGTCGGACGCCCCGGCGGTGGAGGCCTGCACCGAGAGTTGCACGCTGTGCAGACCGGCCGTGACCAGCTCCTCCAGCCGTGCCCGGCCGAGCCCGACACCGCTGGTCACCAGCTGGGTGTAGATCCCGGCCCGGGCGGCGGCCCCCGTGATCTCCGCCAGGTCGGCTCGGAGCAACGGCTCACCGCCCGACAGGTGGGCGTGGACGACACCGAGGGCCGCGGCCTCCTCCATGACCCGGCACCAGTCGGCGGTGGCCAGCTCGCGGGAGCGCGGTATGAGGGCGAGAGGGTTGGAGCAGTAAGGGCAGTGCAGCGGGCAGCCGTGCGTGAGCTCGGCGAGCATGGCCCACGGCGGCGCGGGCCCGCTCCCGGCGGCCGGTTCACTCCCGGCGGCCGGTTCACTCCCGGCGGCCGGTTCACTCATCGCAGCCACCCCTCGGCCCGGACCCGGTCGATGAACTCCGGAACGTCGTCGGCGACCGGCGCCCCGGGGAACTCGGCGTCCAGCTCCTCGACGATCTCCGCGACGGTCCGGCTGCCGTCGCACAGGCGCAGCACCGCAGCCGCCTCGCCGTTCAGAAGCACGATCCGCTCGGGCATGACCAGCAGGTCGGCCTGGCGCACGGAGTCGTGCCGCAGCACGATCGCCGGGGCCACGACGGGTCTCCAGCCGCCGGTCACGACGCCTGGTCCACCGCGTCGAGCAGCGCCCACAGCACGTCACACTTGCGGGAGAGCGCGGCCAGGGCCCGTTCCTGGTCGGCCCGTCCGCGCGCCCACTCGATGACCAGCCCGAGGGCTTCCCCGCTGTCCTGGCGCCCCTGGCTGATCCTGCTCCTGAAGTACTGCAGGCCAGCGGGGTCGAGCCAGGTGTAGTGCCGCTCGAAGGCGTCGATCCTGGTCCGCATCAGGTCGGGCGCGAACAGTTCGGTCAGCGACGCCGCTACGGCCTCCAGCGGTGTGCCCAGGCGGCACAGGTTCACATAGCCCTCCACCGCGAACCGTACGCCGGGCAGGACGCCCTCCCCTGACAGCAGCACCTTGCGGTCCAGGCCCGCGGCCTCGCCCAGGCGGAGCCAGCGCTCGATGCCGCCCTCTCCTGCCCTCCTGCCGTCGTGGTCCTGGATGCGGCGGATCCAGATGCGGCGCAGCTCAGGCGTTTCCAGCTTGGCGAGGATGAGCGCGTCCTTGATCGGGATGTTGCGCTGGTAGTGGAACCGGTTCAGGATCCACCGCCGGATCTCCTCGGGGCTCAGCTCGCCGCGGTGCATGCGCAGGTTGAAAGGGTGGCGGTGGTGGTAGTGCGCCTCGGGCACGGCCCGCAGACGGGCCTCGAACTCCAGGGCTGTCCAGGGCTCGGCGTTCAAAGCTCGATCACCATCCCGTCGGCGGCCGTCTCGACGCCCAGCTCGGCCAGCCTTTTGTGCTGGGGTGCGTCCGGGTCCACGAGAGGGTTGGTGTTGTTCAGGTGCGTGTAGAGACACCGTCCGGGGAGCCGCGCGAGCCGCCCGGCCGTCGCCTCGACGGGCAGGTGCCCCATCTCGGTGGCCGTGCGGGAGGAGATCCCGGTACGGCGGGGCTCCTCGTCGTCCCAGAAAGTGCCGTCGACGATCACGCAGTCGGCCTCGGCCGCGGCCTTCTCCCACTCGGCGGACCAGATCCCGAGGGAGGGCGCGTACAGGCACGTCCCCCCGGTGGCCGGATCCGTGAGTCGCAGGGCCACCACCCACCCCGAGGCGGGCCCGTCCCCCGCCGCGTAGCGCGGCCGCTTTCCCGACACCGGCACGGCCTGGACGCGTACGCCGCCCGCGAGGGGCACCGCATCGTCCTGCGGCAGATCACGCCAGCGGAGCCCGGTGTAGGGGGAGAGCACATCGTCCAGCCGGAGCCACCGGGTGAGAGCGCCACGGACCACGGGCGTCGCGATGATCTCCAGCTCACCGGCCTCGCGCAGCCGGGGCAGCCCCAGCGTGTGGTCGAGCTCGGCGTCGGTGAGGATCACTCCCGCGACGGGCGTCTGCCTCGGATCGGGACCGGGACGCAGCCATTCGCAGGCCTCGATCTGGTCGGCGATGTCGGGAGTGGCGTTGACGATGTGCCCCTCCACGGCCAAGGAGGCGTGTCTCCGCCGCCACCCGGGGTTCGCGCGTGCCCCGGCGCACCCGGGGCACGCGCAGTTCCACTGGGGGACGCCACCGCCCGCCGCGGTGCCCAGAACTCGCAGTCGCACGGCGTGATCCCCCTCGGCTATCTGGTGTTCAGGAAGTAGGCCGACATCTCCATCGAGGCCTCGATGACCTGGTATCCGGGCTTGTGCCAGGTCGTCTCCTCTCCCCGCACCTTCACTCGCTTGCCGTGGATCCGGGGAGGTTGTTTCCTGCCCTGCTCCTTGGAATCCGCCATGAGCACGCACCCGCCTTCCCTATGACGTGCGGTAGGGGTTACACACGTTATGAACCGAGAAGACAGCTCTCGTCAATGACTTCCGGGAAAATACATCGGATCTATCAACTACACAGCTACAAAAAAAGGGGGATCCATCACCATGGATCCCCACTTCATCCGATGTCTGTGGCCGGGCCGTACGCTCAGGTCTCGGCCAGGCCGTCCCAGGGCCGGCGGTCGCCCGCGGCTGCCCGGCCCTCGGGGCAGTGCCGGCGGAAATCGCACCATGAGCAGAGCGGACCGGGCTTGGGCGGGAAGATCGCGTCGATCTCCGGCGGAACCCGGGGCGGAGTGCGATCGGCGGCACTCGCGGTGCGCGCCTTACCTGACCAGACCCTGTAGCGGTCGTCGGCCTCGGAGGCCTCGATCGCGATCTCCTCGGCCCGGCCCAGATGGCGGGCCAGGGACTCGTCGGTGTGCTCCCACTCCACGATCGAACAGGTCGGCAGATGGTGGAGCTCCACCCGGTGGCAGGGGCGGCGCATCGTCCGGGAGGAGGCTATGGCGTAGACGGCCAGCGCGAGCGATGATCGGGCGTCGTCGGCGGTGAGCGGACGCCGGCCGGTCTTGTAGTCGACCACGACCAGCTCCTCGCCCCTTCGGTCGAGCAGGTCGACCCGCCCGGAGACGGCGACGACGGAGGTCTTGGCGGCCACGGTCCGTTCGACGCCGACCGGCTCCTCCGCGGGATCGAGGGTCGCCACATATCCGGCGGTCATCTCGCGGGCCCGATCGCGCCAGGCCGCCGACTGCTCCGCGTCGCGGAAACCCTCGCCGATCCACCCCTTGGCGACCAGAAGACCCGCCACCTCCGGTGTCCGCCGTTCGTACGGCTCACGCCACCAGCCGGCCAGGGCGTTGTGCACGCTGATCCCCACGCTGTTGTGCGCCCACGGCGGCCCCTTCTGGGGCGACGGCCGGTCCATGTAGGTGAAGCGGTAGCGCCGGGGACAGTCCAGCCAGTTGTTCAGCCGCGACGGCGTGCATGAGTACAACCGCCGCGGCATGCCCTCCAGAGGGAGCTGATCCATCGAGGACTACTCGTGGCGGAAGTTGTTCAGGCGAATCCCCGCCGCCCGCGTGCCGTCGGTCAGCGGGCCCTTGTTCTCGTCTTCCTCAGCCTCCCCACCGCGGGTCAGCGAACCGGACAGCCAGGAGTCGAACTGCGGCTCCAGAGCGCCGATGGTGGTCTCCTCACCGTGTGCGGGCAGCACGCGGGTGCGATGAGGCAGGGTGAACAGGCGGCCGCCGATCGCGGTGAGCTGGTCGGCCAGCGCGGGATATTCCCCACCCACCTTGCCCGGCCCGTCGGCCTGCAGCGACTTGCCGGTGAAGACCGCTCCGAGGGCCTCGCAGTACAGCGAGACACCACCGTGGGAGACACCGGGGGTGGACATGACCTCCAGCTCGACGTCGGCGACGCCGAACAGGCCCTCGTCCTCCATGTCGATGTCCGGCCAGGTGTCCGGCCAGGTCAGCCGCCACAGCGGCCGGTCCTTGGGGTGGAGGGCGACCACGGCTTCGTCCCGTGCCGCCACCTCGATGGCCGCACTCACATGGTCGGGCAGGCCGTGGGTGCAGACGACGGCCAGCACCTCCCGCTCGCCGACCTTCTCCAGGATCTTCTCCGCGTCACGCGCGGGGTCGATGACGATGACCTCCTCATCGTCACCCACGATCCAGGTGTTGTTCTCGACCTTGTGCTCGACGCCGTCGACATCGACGACGCCCTCGGTCACCACTCGTTCGATACGCGCTGTCACGCTTCCGAACTTTACTGCCTCGCTTGGCCGGACGGCTTGAGCGCGGGTAACGGATGACCTCCCTTTTGTCCCATCCGCCAACTCTTCTCTCTCACGCCTAGCCCGTCTTCAGGAGAGTGCGGATCGCCGTGATGATGAGCTGCACGGCGAGCGCGGACAGCAGCAGGCCCGCGATACGGGTGACGAGTTCGACGCCGTTCTCCTTGATGACCCGCATGATCGTCACCGAGAAGCGCATGAACACCCAGAGCAGGATGTGCACGGCCGCGATGGCCAGGGCCAGGGCCAGGATGCCGCCGTCCTTGCGCCCGGCCTGCTGGGCGAAGACGATCGTCGCGACGATCGCCCCCGGTCCGGCGAGCAGCGGGGTGCCGAGCGGGACGAGGGCGACGTTCACGTTGGACTTCATCGTGTTGGGAGGCGGCTCGGTTTCGCCGGTGAGGAGTTGCAGGGCGACCAGCAGGAGCAGCAGGCCACCGGCGATCTGCATGGCGGCCACCTCGACGTGCAGATATCCCAGGATCGCCTGACCGAAGACCGCGAAGATCACGATGAGGCAGAACGCGACGACGGGCGCCTGCCGGGCGATCCGCTTGCGCTCCTGCATCGTGCGGCCACTGGTGTAGGCGAGAAAGAGCGGGATGATGCCGGGCGGGTCCATGATGACGAACATGGTGACGAACGCCTCGACGAAGAATTGAAAGTCGAACACGCACGTCCCCCTGGTCATCTCGCGAGGGGGAGGTGAATGGTCGGTTCAGATGCCTTCGCCGCCCAGGCGTGGGGAGAACGCCCCGAAGGGCAGATCGAGGAGTTGGTCCTGATCTCGCAGATCCCGCAGGGAGAACTCGGTCAGAGTGATCATGTAGGCCGCCTCGGGCGGCCAGACCACCACCCACAGCCAGTTGCCCAGCGCCTCGCCCGCGTAGACCGCCCGGTCCGTGGCCGTGCCCGTGCACACGCACCACAGGGCGGCGGGATGCCCCTTGATCTCGACCTTGGCGTGTGGCGGCCCCTCGTCGAATCCCGTGCCCGGGTCGGTGTTGTCCAGCCCGGCGAACCCCGCGCCCAGACCCACCCCGGGCTCCTCGGCGATGATCAGCAGGTCGGCCGGTCCGTGGGTCAGCGAGGGGCCGGAGAGCGCGACCACGGTGGCCCTGATGCCGCTGCGCTCGTCACCCGCCTCGGCCAGGCCGGTGACCAGCCAGCCCGCCGGCAGGGGCCACGGTAACCACACGGGGACGAGAGAGTTCTGGCTGACGGCCTCCACGGCGGCGGTGGACGGGCGTCTGGGCGGCTGTAGCGGCAGGACGTCGCCGTGCGGGCCACATCGCCAGGCGCTCGACCAAGCGCTCGGCGGACGGAGCGGGCCGAAACACCGTGGGCAGGTAGGCGCAGATCTCACGCCTACCCACGCTGCTTTGTCGGCGCCCCATTCGTCAAGAGCCCTCCTCGTTATGCAGCCGTAATCTTATCTATGTGCGCGTAAATTGTGTCGGAGCGATCGTCCATGACAGCTCCGGGCGGATGCTGCTGGTCCGCCGCGGACGCCCGCCAGGCCAGGGGCTCTGGTCGCTTCCCGGCGGCCGGGTCGAGCCCGGCGAGTCCGATGCCGAGGCGGTGGCCCGCGAGGTGCTGGAGGAGACCGGCCTGGCGGTCACGGCGGGCCGGTGGGTCGGCACCGTCGACCGCCCGGGACCGGGCGGCGTCGTCTACGAGATCCGCGACTACCTGGCCGAGGTCTCCGGCGGCACTCTCTCGGCCGGAGACGACGCCGCCGACGCCCGGTGGTTCGCCCACGACGAGCTGGTACGGCTCCCGCTTTCCCCCGGTCTCGTGGACGCCCTTGTCGGATGGAAGGTCATCGAGCCGACGTCAGGGTTGACCGCCACAGGGTGAGGTGGTCGGCGTTGTAGGTCGTGGACCTGCCCAGGGCCACGACCTGCCCGCCGGAGACCGCGACCGCGCCGAGCCACTGGGCACCGTCGCCGCCCAGGCTGCCCTGGGTGGGGGCGTGGCGCTGCCAGGTCAGCCCGTTCTCGGAGGTCCAGGCCACGCTGTCGCCCTCTCCGGGGACGCCGTGCCAGCCGACCGCCACCACGCCTTCCTCTGCCGCGGCCAGATCCTGTACGGCGGACGCCTGGTCCGCCGGGAACCAGGAGAACTCCCACGTCGACCCGTTGTCGTCCGACACCGCGCCGAAAGCCCGCCGCCCGTTCTCGGTCTGGGCGGTACCGGCCACGACGATGTGCCCGCCGTACAGGACCACGTGCCGCAGTCCCGCCGATGTCGCCCCGGGCGGCAGGACCGGCTTTCGCGCGGTCCAGTTGACCCCGTCGGCCGACACCCACACCACACCGACCTCGTGCTCCGTCGTACCTGTGCCGCCGACGGCCACATATCCGGACGAGGTCTCCGAGACGTCGTACAGCCGCACCCCGCCGCCGCCCGCGGGAAGCTTCCCCGCCCTGGTGTAGCGCTTCAAATCGGAGGAGAACCACAGGACCGGGACCGTCCCGGCCGGGCCCCGGTCCTCACCGGCCAGGACATACCCGGACGGGCCCGCGGCGACCGCGTGGGGGGCGAGGAAGTCGTGGTCACCGGCCGGGGCGAGGGAACCCATGATCGGAACCCTGCGCCAGCTCTCACCGTCGGCGGAGGTGACGAGCAGGGGCTCGGTGGAGGAGGCGTCGATCATCGTGCTGCCCACGGCCAGCCAGCCCCGCCTGCCCTGCGCGACGTCGCTGAGCGCCTGCCGCCGAGGGCCGCCGAGGATCTGCGCCGGGCCACCGGCCTTCCAGCTCTGGCCGTCCGTGCTGGTCCAGATGCCCGCGTCCCCGGACGCGGCGCCCACGGCGACGAACCTGCCCTCCCCGGCGGCCACCCTGGCCGTCTCGCGGGCGGCCCTGGTGAGGCCGTCGATCGCGGCCAGGGAGACCGGTTGCGCCTGACCGCCCTTGGGCGCGGTGATGAGGACCAGGCGGTTGTCCACGTCGGCGGCCCGCTCGTCGCCGCCGACGACGAGCGTGCCCGCATCGGAGACGGCGAGCGCCCTCAGCGAGCCGGGGACCTCGCCGAGGTCGGTGGTCTTGCGCCAGTCACGGCCGTCCTTGCTGGTGTAGACGGCGTAGCGCTCGAAACCCGACTCGGTGATCGCGGCCACTCCGCCTGAGAAGGAGGCCAGCCTCTTGACGCCCGAGCCGTCACGGGCCAGGCCGGTGATGGTGCCGCATCGGTTCCAGTCGTCGCCTTCCGGCGAGCAGTAGACGCCGACCTCGCCCTTGTCGCTGCGCTGCTGGGTCGGGACCAGCACGAACCCGCCCGACCCCACGGCCAGGGTGCCCCGTTCGGGGATGACGCCGCTCGGGGCCGTGCCGGTCCGCAGCCAGGTCTTCCCTCCGTCGGCCGAACGCAGGATCACCGAGGTGGACTGGTCCTGAGCCGGGTCTCCCAGCGCGACCACGGTGTCGCCTTCGGCCACGACCGCCTTGAGGCCCCGGACCTTGTCCGGCATGCCGATCTCGCGGGTGTCCACCCGGTCCCAGTTTCGCCCGTCGGGCGAGGTCCAGGCGACGGCCCCGGTGGTGCCGTCCGGGAGGACGGTCGTGCCCACCGCGGCGAACCCGGAGGAGGTCCTGGCCAGGTCCATGATCTTGTCCCCGTCCGGGAACGCCCCCGGCTCGCCGGGGTCCACCGCGCTCCAGTTGCGGCCGTCGGTGCTCACCCACAGGCCGGGACCGGTGTCGGTGCCGGGGCCGGTGCTGAAGAGATCGTTCCCCGCGGCCAGCCAGCGCCCGTCGCCGCCCGCCACCAGGCCCACCGTGGTCGGCCCGGTCTCGTAACCCGATGACCCGGTCACCTTGCCCAGCTGCCAGTTCGCGCCGCCGTCCGGGGAGACCAGGAACAGCGGCCGGGGAACCGGGCTCGTGGTGTCGCTGCCGACCGCGACCGTGGTAGAGCCCACCGAGGCCACGGCGTTGAGAACCTGGCTTGAGCCGTCGCCGCCGGCGTTGGGCTGCGGCACGAAGTTCGCGTCACCCGAACGCACCTCGTCGCCGACCAGCCGGAGCCCGGCGCTGAACGGGTCACTCACCCACTCCCACAGCACCAGGCCTCCGCCGACCGCGACGGCCAGGACCAGGACCATCAGGAACGGGATCACCAGACCACGGCCGCGCCTGCGCCTGGTCGGGCTGGAGCGGCGGACCGCGGAGGGCGCGGGGGCCGCGCGGTGGTGCCGCCCGCCGTTCGGCCCCCGCCTGCCGGGCGGCCCCTGGGCGACCAGCACGTCCGGCCGGGCCGGACGGCCTTCCGGAGGACGCCCTACGCGACGCACCGGCTCGAAATCATCCCGGCCATGCATGACAGGATCGTCCTGGCCGGATACAGCGAGGTCATCGTGGCCGGGCACGGCAAGATCACCCTGGTCGGACACGACGGGATCATCATGGCCGGGTACGGCAGGCCCGCCGGAAATCGGCTCCGGAGCGGCCGGATCCCCCGGCTCGGCACGGCCCTCGCCTCTCGGTTCCCTGGGCTCACGCGGCGGGCCGGAGGCCACCAGGAGATCCGGTCGCCCCCCGTTCCTCCCGCCCCCGGGCTCGCGTACCGGGTCGGGGGCAGCCGGAGATCCCGGCCGATCCCCACGGCTCTCGTCTTTCTCACCCCTCGGTTTTCTCGGCTCACGCGGCGGGCCGGAGGCCACCAGAAGATCCGGCCGGTCCGCCGACCGCCGCCGGGAGCCCCGCTCAGGCGCGGCGTCCTCGCGCCCGCGCTCGGAGGCCCTCCCGCCCGCGGGCAGGTGATCGGCGTCAGGAGGGCGGGACGGCGGGTCGGTGGGGGGTCGGCGCGGGGCGGAGGCCGAGGACGGCGGATTCGCGGAAGGGGGATTTGAGGGGGAGGCGAAGGGCTGGCCGGAAGGTGGGCCGGTGGGGGTTCGGCCCGGGGCGGAGGCGTAGGGCTGGGTGTGGGGGCGACGGCGTTCGCCACCCAGACCTTCGGGACGAGCCTGGAGGGGTTCGCTCTCCTCGGGGATGGGCGAGGCGAACGGGGGAAGCATCCACGGAGAGGCGAGCGGGAGGCCCCGGGTGCTGTCGTCGGAGGGACCGGGCGGTGAGTGCTGGATCGTCGGAGGGGACTCCCCAGTGTCCTGTGACTCGTATGTGCCTTGCGCGTCATCTGAACCGTGCGCGTCCTGTATGCCACTTGATCCCGGTGCGTCTCGCGGGACACCCAACCCGTGCGCGTCCCGTCCACCACCCGATCCAGACACATCCCGTGCGGCACCCAACCCGTGCGCGTCCCGTGTGTCACTTGATTCAGATGCGTCTCGTGCGTCGTCGTGGAGACCGTCGTCGTCCGCCGGCCACTCTCGCGAGCGCGGGTCGTGGGGGCCCGGGGCCACGCTCAGCACCTCCTTGCAGGAAGCCCGTTTCAGCCCGGGGTCGCCACCCGGACCGTTCCAGTCGTCTCCATGACTCTGTACCGCGATCCCTTACGGGAGCGGCGGATCGCACGCGACCCTACTACTACCCTGTTCCGCCGAAACGATCACCTCTTACCCGCCGGGCGGCCGGCGCTCGGCCGTACACAGTCCAGAGCAACACGCCAGAGCCGCGATGACGAGACCTCTCTAGTCAGATTTATCGCTCCAGCGCCGGAATTATCACTGTTTGCTGCTTAAATTCCGAGATCACTCTCATGGAGGGCCACCCGAAACCCCGCCAGGCCGCGGTGCCGTACGGCGTCCGCCATGGCGGCGCCGCTCTTCTCCGGTCTCGCGCGAGTGACGCCTCTTGTGCGGATTAGTTCACAGACACCCTCAGCCGGGACGTGTACACCTGGCGGTGAGAAGACCACCACCCCAGGGAGCGACGATGAAAAGGCTGGGGCCTGTCCACACGCTGGCGGCCGGGGCGGCGACGGCCGTCGCGCTCGGCGCGCTCAGCGCCATCACCTCACCGGCGGCCCAGAACGTGAACGCGCAAGACGCCCCGGCGGCCCAGGTCACCTCCGAGGCCTCGGCCACGCCCAAGGCCGGCAAAACCTCCAGGCCCACTCCCGCCAAGGCCGACTACGCCGGGCGGGTCCGGGGGAACGGCGGGCTCATCGCCGTCTCCGTCCGTGGCGGCAAGGCGATCGCCTACTTCTGTGACGGCAGGATCGAGGCCTGGCTCAAGGGAAAGGCCACCGACGGCGGGGTCACCCTGTCCGGGCGGGGCGGCTCCTCCGTCGTCGCCCGGCTCGGCGGCGGCAAGGCCACCGGGAAGCTCGAATTCGGCGGCAGAGAGTGGGAGTTCAGCGCGCCCACCGTGAAGAAGCCGTCCGGGCTCTACCGGGCGAGCGCGATCGTCCGCGGCGCGACCGTCCGGGCCGGCTGGATCTACCTGGATGACGGCAGCCGGGTCGGGCTGACCGTCGTTGACGGCGCACCCGCCGACGTGGCGATCCCCGAGCCCGGAGAGAACGCGACCGTCAACGGCGAAACGGTCGATCCCAAGGATGTCGACGAGTTCATTGGAGAGTTCTGATGAGTGACACGCAGGTCGCGCGCGAGCAGAACCTCGCCCCGCTGCTCGTACCGCTCGTCGTCGGCGGTCTGGTCGCGGTCGCCCTGGGCGTGTACGGGCGCCTTCACACTCCCACCGGCTACGCGATCGGCCCGGCCGGGTTCTCCGCGCCGCTGCCCATGAAGTCCTGGCTCACCACCGGCGCGTTCCTGCTGGCGCTGTTCCAGCTCCTGTCAGCCATGGTGATGTGGGGCCGGATCAAGCTGGATGTGCCGTGGATCGGCACCGCGCACCGCTGGTCGGGCCGGGTGGCCTTCCTGCTGACGATCCCGGTGGCGTTCCACTGCCTGTACGCGCTGGGCGCCCAGTTCGACGCGCCCCGCGTGATGATCCACTCGTTGCTGGGCTGCTTCTTCTACGGCGTCTTCACCGCGAAGATGCTCGCCCTGCCGAAGCGGGGGCTGCCCGGCTGGAGCCTTCCGGTGCTCGGCGGCCTGACGTTCACCGCCCTGACCGGGCTCTGGCTGACCTCGTCGCTGTGGTTCTTCACCACGATCGGGGTCACGCTGTAGGCGGGGTGAAGGCCGTGCTTCGCCCGAGACCGGCCGCCCTGCCCTTGGCCGCCACCACCAGCGCCATCTTCCTGGAGGCCTCGTCGATCATCTCGTCGCCGAGCATGACCGCGCCGCGCTTCTCGACCGTCGTGTAGTACTCGTACGCGTCGAGGATCAGCTCGGCGTGGTCGTAGTCCTCCTGCGACGGCGAGAAAACCTCGTTGGCCGCCTCGATCTGGGTCGGGTGGAGCACCCATTTGCCGTCGAACCCGAGCGCCGCGGCCCGGCCCGCCACCCGGCGGAAGCCGTCCAGGTCCTTGATCGCCAGGTAGGGGCCGTCGATGGCCTGCAGGTCGTGCGTGCGGGCGGCCATCAGGATGCGCATCAGGATGTAGTGGTAGGCGTCACCCTCGGTGTAGCCGGGGGGCTGCTCGCCGACCACCAGGGTCCGCATGTTGATCGAGGCCATGAAGTCGGCCGGGCCGAAGACCAACGTCTCCAGCCGCCTGGACGAGCCGCCGATGGCGTCCACGTTGACCAGGCCCCGGGCGTTCTCGATCTGGGCCTCGATGCCGATCCGGCCGACCTCCAGGCCGTTCGCCTTCTCGATCTGGGTGAGCAGCGTGTCCAGCCACATCACCTGGGCGGGGTCTTCCACCTTGGGCAGCATCAGGCAGTCGAGGAACTCCCCGGCGCCCTCCACGACCTCGATGACGTCCCGGTAGGTCCACTGGGTGCCCAGATCGTTCACCCGCACGACCCGGGTCTTGCCCGACCAGTCGCCCTCGCGCAGGGCGGCCACGACGTTCTTCCGCGCGCCCTCCTTGGCGAGCGGTGCGACGGAGTCCTCCAGATCGAGGAAGACCTCGTCAGCGGGCAGGCCCTGGGCCTTCTCCAGGAAGCGGGGATTGCTACCGGGAACCGCGAGGCACGAACGTCGGGAGCGCATGGCCACACGGTAGCGGGCGCTTGGGCGTACGCGGCAGGCAGGGTTGAGCTATGGCGGCCATACAAAGTCTGCGCCCCGTTCTTGGCGCCAGCCTTGTGCGGCTCTCATAACAGATGTCCGAATAATCTGAATCAGACATCCGCAAAGGGAGATATGCACGATGGCAAACGCCTCCTCGGTGGCCCGGCCCGCCGTACTGTCCGACCTCATCCCCGGGTCTCGCGTCCGCGACACCGCGCTCGTGGTCGGCGGCGCGATCCTGACCGGTTTGGCCGCGCAGCTCACCTTCCCCATGTGGCCGGTCCCGGTCACGGGCCAGACTTTCGCGGTCCTGCTGGTCGGTGCGACCCTCGGCATGAACCGCGCGGTGCTGAGCATGATGCTCTACACGCTTGCCGGTGTGGCGGGCGTGCCGTGGTTCGCCGGCGGCTCCTCGGGCTTCGGCGGTCCCACCTTCGGCTACGTCATCGGTTTCATCGCCGCCGCCGCCGTCGTGGGCAAACTCGCCGAGCGTGGCGGTGACCGCACCGTCCTGCGCACGGTCGGCACGATGGCCTTCGGCAATCTGATCATCTACGCGTTCGGCCTGCCGGTCCTCATCGCCGTCACCGGCCTGGGCCTGGGTGACGCGTTCGTCGTGGGCATGGCCAAGTTCCTGGCCGGCGACGCGCTCAAGATCGCGGTTGCGGCCGGACTGCTCCCGGCGGCGTGGAAGCTCGCCCGCCGCTGAGCCGTCAATCGTGTACGGCCTGCGCATCCGCTTCGGGATGCGCAGGCCGTACATTCGTTTTATGGGTGTGATCGAAGAGGGCGCCAAGAAGTCGGGCGTCCTGTGGCTCTCACTGGACCGGCCTCGGCTGGCCTGGCACACGTGGCACGACAACGCGATCTACGTGGTCACCGGCGGCGGCGAGCAGCCGCTGCCCGGCCTGACCGAGTCCGACGAGGTCCGGGTGACGCTGCGGAGCAAGGACAACGGCGGGCGGCTGATCGCCTTCGACGCCTCCGTCGAGGTGGTGGACCAGGCCCGGGAGACCGAGGCGGTGGCCGCGCTCGCCAAGGAGCGACTCAACGCCGTCGACAGCGTGGGTCTGCTGGACCGCTGGGCCGCCCACTCGCAGGTGGTACGGCTCACACCACGCGAACCGGCTCCCTGACCTCCGGCGGCACTGCCACCGGCAGATCCGCCGTGGCCCGCTGGGCCAGGTAGGCGCCGGTCAGGACGGTGAGACCGCCGATGATCTGGAAGGGCCCGAGGGCCTCGCCCACCAGGATCCAGGCGATCACCGCTCCGGCGATGACCTCCAGCGAGGCGACCGTGGAGCCGATCGCGGCCGACAAGCGGCGGACCGCGTTGACGCCGAGGATGTAGGCGGCGACCGTGGCGATCACGATCATCCAGATCACGGCCACCAGCACCGGCAGGGCGTAGCCGCCTTCGGGCGCCACGGTCCGGGTGAACGCCGCCCACGGGATGTCCCACGGCCGGGAGATCGGGGTGAGCACCACGGCCGCGCCCAGCAGGCCCCAGGCGATCAGGCCGAGCGGGTCGACGTCATCGCCGAAGCCGTCGCTGAGCAGGAAGTATCCGGCGCAGCACGCCGACGCGGCCAGGGCGAGCAGCAGGCCCACCGAGTCCAGGGCGAGACCCGACCAGACCTCGACCACGATGCCGAGCCCGATGACCGCGACCACGGCGCCGATGAAGGCCTCGCGCGGCAGCCGTACCCGGCGCACGAAACGCACCCAGAGCACGACCAGCACCGGCGAGGTGTACTCGATCAGCAGGGTGACACCCACCGGCAACCGGGTGATCGCCGCGAAGTACAGCGCCTGCACCCCGGCCACCGCGATCACCGCGTAGGCCAGGAAGAACGACAGCCGCGAGCGCGGGATGCGCAGGGCCTGGGGCCTGACGAACGCCAGGACCGCGACGAGCAGCAGCCCGGCTCCCGCCATCCGCACCCAGACGGCTTCCAGCGGAGCCAGCCCGGCGGCGGCGAGGTATTTGGCCATCGGTCCGGAGAAGGCGAAACACCAAGACGACGCGAACGCGATCAGAAGGCCGGCACGCCTCATAAGCCACCATCCATGTAACTACCGTTTAAGCCTTTTGATCCTGTCATGACAGGATAAGGGGCAGCAAGAGGACGTCCGAAATGTGAGCGTGCCTTGAACCGGCACACGCGACATGCGGCCTACGCTGCAAATGTGAAGATCTTCATCGCGCGGCTCGCCGGTACTCCGGTCTTCGACCCGGCCGGCGACCAGATCGGGCGGGTGCGGGACGTGGTGGTCGCCATGGCCGGCAGCGCGCCACCCCGCGTGCACGGGCTGGTCGTCGAGGTCCAGCCCCGGCGCCGGGTCTTCCTGCCGATCACCCGGGTGCGGGGCATCGAAGCCGGATCGGTCGTCTTCAGCGGCCAGATCAACATGCGCCGGTTCGAACAGCGGGCGACGGAATCCCTGGTCATCGGCGAGATGCTCGACCTTCAGGTGGAGGTCGAGGGCGATCGGGTGACGGTCCTCGACCTGGCCATGGAGGAGACCAGACACGCCGAATGGGTGGTCACCAAGGTGGCGGTGGTCACGGGCGGCTCGGGCATAGGACTGCGGCGGCGCGGCCCGACCAAGATCGTGGACTGGGGCGAGGTCAGCGGCTTCAACGTGATCCAGAAGGATCAGGGCGCGGCCAACCTGCTGTTCGCCTTCGAGACCATGCGCGCGGCCGACCTGGCCAGCGCCCTGCACGCGTTGCCGGACAAGCGACGGGTGGAGGTGGCCGCGGCCCTGGACGACGTACGGCTCGCCGACGTGCTTGAGGAACTCCCCGAACGCGACCAGATCGGCATCATGAGCCGGCTCAGCCCGGATCGGGCGGCGGACGTGCTGGAGGAGATGAACCCCGACGACGCGGCCGACCTGCTGCAGGACCTTCCCCCGGAACAGGCCGAGGCGCTGATGGCGCTGATGGAGCCCGAGGAGGCCGCGCCGATCCGGCGGCTGCTGGTCTACCCCGAGAACACGGCGGGCGGCATGATGACGAGCGAACCCGTCGTCCTCCCCCCGAACGCCACGGTCGCCGAGGCGCTGGCCCACATCCGCCAGCGGGAGGTCACCCCGACGGTGGCCGCACAGGTCTACGTGGCCCGGCAGCCGATCGAGACACCCACCGGGCGCTATCTCGGCCTAGCCCATTTCCAGCGATTGCTGCGCGAACCCCCGTCGGTCCTGCTCGGCGCCATCATGGACACCTCCATCGACCCGATCAAACCCGAGTACACCCTGAACCAGGTGACCTCCTACCTGGCCACCTACAACCTCATGGCGGTCCCCGTGGTGGACGAGGTCGGCCGCCTCGTCGGCGCCGTCACCGTGGACGACGTGCTCGACCACCTGCTCCCCGACGACTGGCGCGAGCAGGACCCCGGATCGGGGAACGGACATGGCTGAGCGGCTCGACCTGCCGAGGGAGCGGGGGCCGCGACTGCGACCGCACTACGACCCTGAGGCCTTCGGACGGCTGTCGGAGCAGATCGCCCGGTTCCTCGGCACCGCCAGGTTCCTCGTCTACATGACCGGCTTCGTGACGGTCTGGGTCCTGTGGAACGCCTTCGGCCCGGTGAACTGGCGCTTCGACCCCTACCCGTTCATCTTCCTCACGCTGATGCTCTCCCTCCAGGCCTCCTACGCCGCACCGCTGATCCTGCTCGCGCAGAACCGGCAGGCCGACCGGGATCGGATCCAGGGCGAGCTGGACCGCAGGGCGGCCGAGCGGAACCAGTCCGAAGTCGAGTATCTGACCCGGGAGATCGCGGGCCTGCGCATCGCGCTCGGCGAGGTGGCCACCCGCGACTACATCCGCTCGGAACTCCAGCACCTCCAGGAAGAGCTTCAGGAGCCGCCCTACACGCAGGCCGGTCCTCATCCCAGGGAAGCTCTCTAGGCCCCGGCCGGCGGCCGGGTCTCCACCGGTCCGCGCCAGTCTTGATCGAGGGCTTGATCAGGGGCCTGGTCAGGGAAAAGCTTGTTCAGCATGGCCGCGCACTGGCGTAGTTCACCGGCGTCGAGCACGTCCAGGAACTGGGCGCGGACGCCGCGCAGGAAGGTCGGTGTGGCCTCGGCCAGCCGTACGGCGCCGTCGCCGGTGAGAACCGCGTACAGCCCCCGTGCGTCGCTCGGGCAGGCCTCGCGCTCGACCAGGCCGTCGCGCTGAAGGCGGTCGATGAGCCGGGTCAGGCCGCTGCGCGACAGCAGCACCCGGTCGGCCAGGTCGTTCATCCGCAACCGCCGGTCGGGCGACTCCGACAACTGCATGAGCACGTCGTACGAGGCCAGGGGCAGGTCGTGCTGAACCAGCAGGTCCGCCTCCAGAGCCCGGGTGATGCGCACCTGGGCCCGCTGCAACATACGCCAGACCGCCAGCTCCTCAGAGCTGATGGCCTCTCTTGACTCGCCTGCCATCAGGGTCACGGAGTAACCTTAGAACGTTGCACGCGCATCTACACAGCGAATTGTCCGAATCTGACTTTCGCAGCCGGATCCCGGAATTCCTCGTGGTGTCCATGGGTTCATACCATGGGCCCGCGGCTTCTCCGTTCCCTCCCGGGAGCGGCTCCTCGCTAAGCCATATGGGCGTCGCGACGGACAGCCCTGCCCGTAGAACGCCTGGACACCATAGACAAGGAGGGACGGCATCTCCCCCGTCGCCTCAGGGTGACGGCCTGTTGCCGACACTTCGATGGCACCTACAACGGAACTGGTGATGGCCGCTCTCGCGACCGTCAACGACCCTGAGATCCGCCGGCCGATCACCGAGCTCGACATGGTCAAGAGCGTCGACATCTCCCCTGAAGGGGTGGTGCGCGTCGGCATCTTCCTCACGGTGTCGGGCTGTCCCCTGAAGGACACCATCACCCGTGACGTCACCGGTGCGGTCTCCAGGGTCGACGGGGTGACCGGCGTCCAGGTGGAGATGGACGTCATGAGCACCGAGCAGCGCAAGGCGCTCCAGACCAAGCTGCGCGGCAACAGGGGCCCCGAGAAGGAGATCCCCTTCGCCAAGCCGGGCTCGCTGACCCGCGTCTTCGCCGTCGCGTCCGGCAAGGGCGGTGTCGGCAAGTCCTCCGTCACCGTGAACCTCGCCGCCTCGATGGCCGCCAACGGCCTCAAGGTCGGCGTCGTGGACGCCGACATCTACGGCCACAGCGTCCCCCGCATGCTCGGCGTCTCCGAGCGTCCGACCAAGGTCGAGGACATGATCATGCCGCCGGTGGCGCATGACATCAAGGTCATCTCGGTCGGCATGTTCAAGCCGGAGGGCAACACTCCGGTCGTGTGGCGCGGCCCGATGCTGGACCGGGCGCTGCACCAGTTCCTCGCCGACGTCTACTGGGGTGACCTCGACGTCCTCCTGATGGACCTGCCCCCGGGCACCGGTGACATCGCGATCTCGGTGGCGCAGCGGATGCCGTCGGCCGAGCTTCTCGTGGTGACCACCCCGCAGCAGGCCGCCGCCGAGGTGGCCGAGCGCGCCGGGTCGATCGCCATCCAGACCCACCAGCAGATCGCCGGCGTCATCGAGAACATGGCCTGGCTGCCCTGCCCGCACTGTGACGAGCGGATCGCCGTCTTCGGCGAGGGCGGCGGCCAGACCGTGGCCGACGCGCTCACCCGCACCCTCGGCGCCCGCGTGCCGCTCCTCGGCCAGGTGCCGATCGACATGCGGCTGCGTGAGGGCGGCGACGAGGGCAAGCCGCTGGTGCTCACCGACCCCGACGCCCCGGCCGCGGCCGAGTTGCACCGCATCGCCGCCGGTTTGAGCAAGAAGTCGAGCAGCCTCAAGGGTCTCCAGCTCGGCATCTCCCCTACCCGGGGCCGCTAGGGTCTGTACGGACTTCGAATCCCCAGCGGGTCGGAGGCTTCGGATCCACAAGATGGCTCTGCGCCGACGAAGATCGGCGAGGACGCTTTCGGGAGTTTCGCCGAAGCGGAAGGCCGGCCCCGCGCCACTCCTTGACCCGGTTGACGCGGTGTTCGGCTGTGTTGCGCTGCTGGTGGAGATCTGGATCGTGGCTGACCGGGCGGCCGCCACGGGAGCGGCGTTTCTTGTGGTCGGCCGCCTGGTCGGTCGTCTTGGGGATGACGGCTTCGATCCGGCGTCGGCGCAGGTGGGCGCGGTTACCGTGAGAGGACTACCGACTGCCCACCAGCGCCCGGCCCGACACCGTGGTGTCACATGGTGATCACGATCTTGCCGAACGCCTGGCCCGAGGCGTAGTAGCGGTAGGCGTCGGGGGCCTGGTCGAAGGGGAAGACGCGGTCGATGACCGGGTGGATCCGGTGGGCCTCGATGAGCTGGTTCATGGCGAGGAACTGGGCGCGGCTGCCGACCGCGATGCCGCGAACCGTGGCTCCGGAGTTGAAGATCGCCCGGGGGTCGAGGAGCGGGGGGTCGGCGGAGACGAATCCGACGCTGGCGACGTGGCCGGCGATCGCGGCTGCTTTGAGTGATTGGCTCAGATCGCCGGCGATGTCGATGACGCGTTCGGCGCCCTGTCCCGAGGTCAGCTCGCGGACCTGGGCCGCCCAGTCGGGTGTGGTGCGGTAGTCGATGACCTCGTCGGCGCCGAGCTCGACCAGGCGGGCGGCTTTGGCCGGGCTGCTGGTGGTGGCGATGACCCGGGCGCCGAGCGCCTTGGCGAACTGAAGCGCGAACAGGGACACGCCTGCGCTGCCCTGGGTGACGACGGTCCGGCCGGACAACGGGCCGGAGCCGTCGCCGGTCAGGGCGTTCCAGGCGGTGACGGCGGCGCACGGGAGCGTCGCCGCCTCCTGGTAGGACAGGTGATCGGGGATCGGCACGAGCGCGCTTTCGTCGAGCAGCGCCAGTTCGGTGAGCATGCCGTCCAGTGAGCCGCCCAGCTGCGCCAGGTGCTGGACACCGAACGGGCCGTCTTGCCAGCTCGGGAACAGGGTGGCCGTGACCCTGTCGCCGATCTTCGCGGTGCGGATGCCAGGGCCGACCGCAACGATCTGGCCGGCCCCGTCGGAGACCGGCACCACGTCCGGTTTCACCGGGAGCACGTAGTCGCCACGCGCGATCATCAGCTCGCGGTAGCTCAGGGAGGCGGCGCGCACCGCGACGAGCACCTGTCCGGGACCGGGCCGGGGGTCGGGATGTTCTTTGATCGACAGGCCGGTGATCCCGGCCCCGCTGTTGAGGTGGTAGCTGCGCATGGGGGTTTCCCGTTCTTTTGCTTGTCGGTGGCCAGGAGGGACTTCGCCGGTCGGGGACGGCCAGGATGGGTCGGGATTGGCGGAGCGTCGTGTTCGCGTCCTGCTCCTGGTCTCGGTGAGCGGGGACACCACCCGTGAGGCCTTCCTTCCTTGAGGATTCGCGGAAGGAAGGCCTCGCGGGCGACCCGCTGGTGCGGAGGCGTCTCAGGCGGGGGCGTCGGTCAGGCGGCGCAGGGTGAACGGCTCGGCGAGAATCTCGTCTCGGTCACCTCCGCCCCAAGGGGCAGCACCCGCCCAGGGCGTGCGGTCGCCTGCTCCTCACGGGGTCTTGCTGTAGCCCAGGGCCTCGACGATGCGGCCGTCACGGATGTGCATGAGGTTGACGCCCGCCACGGAGGTGGATTCCGCATGGGCGTCGCCGAACACCTCGCTTACCTGGCCGTGCCGGAATGCGACGTGCCATTTGATGACCGCTCGGTCGCCGAACACGAACACCTCGTCGGGGGTGAATTCGGTGTTCGGGTCGGCGGCCAGCTCCTGCCAGAAGGCAAGGCAGGCGTCCTGGCCTTCGTACCGGGTGCCGTCGGGTGCGGGCTGGACGGTCACCATCACGCAGTCCTCGTCGACCAGGCCGGTGAGCAGCGAGGGGTCGTGCTTGGTGAACGCGTCGTTGAACTGAGAGATGACCTGCGCGGTCGTCGTGTCATCAGACATGGGATGTCTCCTTAGAGATGGGTTGGTCAGTGTCAGGTGGGTCGAATGGTCCACACCGCCAGGCCGGCCGCTCCTCGAAGCGCCCGGCCTGGCGCCTGAGATGAGCACCTCCGGCCAGGGGTCTCAATATGCGACGGTGAACCTGGTCCGGTGGTGCTTGGGCCGCTCGGCCTCGTCCAGCAGCGCCACCGCGAGGTCCTCCATGGAGATCGTCGAGTTGCCTTCGGCGTCGGCCAGCAGTTCGTCGGCACCCACCCGGTAGGTGCCCGTACGCTCTCCCGGCTCCAGCAGCGCGGCCGGACTCAGATAGGCCCAGTCCACCCCGGCCTCGGTGCGGCAGGCCTCAAGCTGGTCGTTGCACGCCAGCGCGATGGCCCGCCAGGCGGGGGGAAAGTCCGGGGTGTCGATCACGGTGACACCGTCGGTCCCGGGCACGGTCAGGCTGCCGGCACCGCCGACGACCAGCAACCGAACACCGGTCCGGGCGAGGCCGACCAGCAGTGCCCTGGTGGCCGCGACGAGCTCGCGCTCGCTGCCGTGCGCCGGGCGGGTAGCACTGATCACAATGTCCTGGCCGGCACTCAGCTCGGCCACGTCCTCGACGTTCGCGGCGTCGCCGACGCGGGCCTCGGCGGCGGGGGGCAGTTCGTGGAAACGGGCCGGATCACGCACGACGGCGGTGACTTCATGGCCGCGGGACAGCGCCTCGGCCACCACCCGGCTTCCCACGTTTCCGGCTGCTCCGAACACTGTGACGCGCATGGTTCTCAACTCCTTTCAGGTTCTTTCAGTCAGTCGGCCCCACCTCGGGTCACCGAGACCGGTCTGAGGACGTGTGTGAGGGCACGGCTGTGGCGCCGGCGGCGAAGGGCCGGCCACGGTCACAGACTCCGGGGCACGTTCTGAGGCGTGCCGGAAGCCCGCGGATCTCGACGGAAAGCGGCGGACGATCCGGGGAAAGAGGCCCGACGGTCACCTGCGGTCACCTGCGGTCACCTGCGGATCGCGCCGTACGTCACCGGAGCCAGTGCGGCAATGCTCATGAGCCCTCGGTCCATGTCGGCGCGCAGCGAAGCTGACCGTGACCGACGTCGGCGAGCTGGGCGTTGACAACTAAGGGGTGGCGAGCCGAGCGGCTTCTCGCTCAACCAACCTGTCATGTTCCTGGCAGAGCCAGCGCATCACCGGATCCTTGAGCAGACACGGCTCGCCAAGTCGACAGCCGCTCTTGCCGCCCGACTCGCCGTTGATCGTCTCAAGAACGTGTTCAACACGACAAGATCACTGACCACTTGCCACCTTCACGGCAACAAGTGTGAGCAAATGCCAGCTTCAACGAGCAACGACAGTCCACACAGGTTTCCCAACGCCGCTCCCGCCGGCGTTCCCACGGCGTTCCCGTCGACGGCGGGAACGCCGGTCTCGCGGCCGGGATCCTCACAACAACTCCTTAACGTTGAATTTTTCAACGTTGAAATAGTACAGCTCTGCTAGTTTTGAGTCAAACACTTCAACGTTGAGGAGTTCTGTGAGGGACAACGTCGATCGGCTGCTGGAGCAGTGGAAGGCCGAGCGGCCGGACATCGATCCCACGCCGATGGGCGTGGTGGGCCGCATCTCGCGAGCCTCCCGGTTGCTGGAGCGCAAGCTGCGCGACCACTTCGCCTCCCACGACCTGCAGCCGGGAGAGTTCGACATATTGGCCACTCTCCGCCGGAGCGGGCACCCTTACCGGCTGACAGCAGGTGGGCTCGTCGAAGCCTCCATGGTCACCTCCGGAGCCATCACCAACCGGATCGACCGGCTGGCGGCCAAAGACCTGGTGACCCGTGAGACCGATCCGGAAAACCGGCGCAGCGTGCTGATCACCCTCACCGATCGTGGCCGCCGGCTCGTGGACGACCTCGTGGTCGACCACGTCGACCACGAAACACGGCTGTTGACGGCACTCAGTCCAAGCGAGCAGGAGCACCTCGCGGAACTGCTGCGCAAACTACTCGCGAGCCTCGGCGACGTGTCGCCGGAACAGACCTCCGTCCCGCCACATCCGTAGCCTCACGGTCTCCGCTCGCGATCCGCGAAGAGGTCCCCGGCGCTCAGGTCGCTTCTGAGTCGCCACCGACTCGCGCGACGGGATCTCGCCTGGGCTCAGGTCGCTTCTGAGTCGTACGGCGGGATCTCGCCGTATCCGAGTTCGCCGGCCGCCTCGGCCGCGTAGGAGTCGACGTAGGCGGGCGCGGTGGCCGTCGTGGTCGCCGGGGTGCCGTTCCAGTCGTCCTCAAGGTCGGCGGTGAGGTGCTTGCGGACGAAGTTCTTCGGGTTGAGGTCCGCCGGGTCGAAGTTGGCAAACTCGGGGCCCAGCCCGGACTGTAGGTCTGATTTCGCGTTGTTGGCCATCTGGCGCAGGTTGCGCAGCGTCCTGCCCGCCTGAGCGGCGGCCTGGGGCAGTTTCTCCGGCCCGAAGACCAACAGGGCGATGACCACGAGCGCCGCGATCTCAGGCCAGCCGAGTCCGAACACTGTGATCTCCTACCAAGGTGATGCTGGGGCAGCTCTCGGGGCATATGCCCCGAGAGCTTCCAGACTAATGCCCTCAAGCCCGAGCATGCGCCCCCACACGATCACTTGGTCAGGAATGCTCAGGCTTGGGCTGGGGAGACGCGGTTCCGACGGTCACGGTGGCTGTCTTCTCCTGACCACCACGCTGGAACTTGACGGTCACCTTCTCGCCGGGGGCCTTGTTCCGGATCAGCGCGATCAGTTCGGCGCCGTCCTGCAGCACTATGCCGTTGACCTCCAGGATGACGTCACCGGGCTTGAGACCCGCCTTGTCGGCGGGGCCGTTCGCTTCGATCGGCTGGGTGCCCCCCTTGGCCTCGGTCTCTATGCGGACCCCTGCGCCCTGGTAGGTCGAGTCGATGGTGATGCCGATCCGCGACTTCTTGGCGACACCGGTGGTGACCAGTTCTTCGGCGATCCGGCGTGCGTGGTTCACCGGGATCGCGAAGCCGAGGCCGATGCTGCCGCTCTGGCCGCCGAGCGACCTGCCGAGTGTGGCGATCGCCGAGTTGACGCCGATGACCTCGCCGTTGGCGTTGACCAGTGGACCGCCGGAGTTGCCGGGGTTGATGGCGGCGTCGGTCTGGATGGCGCTGAACCAGGTGGTGTCGGAGCTGTTCTCCTCCCCCGCCTGGACCGGACGGTTGAGCGAGCTGACGATGCCGGAGGTGACGGTGCCGCTCAGGCCGAGCGGGGAGCCGATGGCCACGACCGGATCGCCCACGACCACGTTGTCGGAGTTGCCGAGGGCGATCTGCGGGGCTCCGAAGGTGTCTTCGGGCTTGACCACGGCGAGGTCGGACTCGGGGTCACGGCCGACGATCCGGGCCGGGGTGGTCTTGCGGTTGCTGAACTGGATCTGGATCTCGCCGCCCTGCGCTGCCCCGGCGACCACGTGGTTGTTGGTGACCACATAGCCTCCCTTGATCAGGAAGCCGGAGCCGGTGCTCGCGCTGCTGCCGCCGTTGACGACCAGTGAGACCACGCTGGGCAGGACCCTGGAGGCCACTCCCGCGATCGAGTCCGGAGGCCGGGCGTTGGAGCCGCTCGGCGCCGTCCCCAGCCGGAAGGAGGGGTCGGTGCCCGAGGTCGGCGGGCGGGTGAGCAGGTAGGTGCCGACGCTTCCCAGCGTCGAGGCCAGCAGCGCGATCATCAACGCGAGGATGACCAGCGTGCTGGTGCGCGGACCGCGCCGGGCGGGAACCGCGGCGCCCCCGGGAACTCCGGGGGGCGGTGCCCAGCCCGCGCCCATGCCGAACGCCTGGGAGGGCGGAGGCGGCGGACCGAGCGGGGTGGTGAAGACCGCCGTGTCCTGCCGGGGCCTGCCCGACGGGTCGCCCCAGCCGCTCTCGCCCGCGTAGGCGCTCTGGCCGGGCTGCCCGCCCCTGTCGCCGTAGGGCTGCTCGCCGTGGCCCTGCTGTCCGCCCTGGTCCCATCGAACCTGACCCGGCGGCTCGCCGAGCTGGCTCCAGCCGTCGTCGCGAGGCCGCTCACCATGGAAGGACGCCGCCTCGTCCGCAGGTAGGAAGTCCGGACGGGAGGACTCCGGCGCTGGGCTTCTGTCGTCGGCGAAGTCCGACGGCGTACGCCCCTCGGCATTACGCGCCTCGTGGGTACGGGTCTCGTCGGTCATCGAATATTCACCACTCCTTGCCTCGCATGAGGCCGCTCAGCGGGGCCATCCGGCAATCTTCCCCCGAACAACATACGAGAGTTGTAAAGCCTGAGGCGCCTGAAGGCCTGACCCGGGGCAGTAGTAGAGGGTTCGTGCCTCGGCCTGGCCGCGTCTCCAGGTTGCGCGTGGGCCCGTGGGAGCGCGACGGCGGCGTCGGCCCATGTCGGCCAGAGCACCCGAGAAGACGGCACAGACATGACCCCCACTCGCCCAGATCGCCTCCTGCTCGACCGAGTCCCGCATCCCGATCGTATGCCCGTTCCGTTGTTACGCATGCCAGCCATGGAGCTGTTTCTCACCAAGCACACCAAAATGGTTAAAAACGGACGTAACTAGCAGCCCATCTGAACATCTCAGGCACAAGTATCCAGGAGAGGCGCCGTACACGGCGAACAGTCCGAGGGACTGGACAAGGCGGCCGGGAACCCCGTTCCCCGGCGGGCAGGGCGAGCGCCTCCCGCCCGAAACGGCCCCGCTTCCGGCGTCGCCCGGCGAAACGAACAGTTCACACGGGACTGCCCGCCACCGATCCCAGCGGCATGACGGCGGCGAGGACGACGGTGACGGGCAGCGGGGTCACGGAGTGGGCGAGAGGGACGGGGTCACCGGCCCCTGGTAGGGCACGGTGTTCTTGTGCTGGTTGGCGAACATGTCGACCGGCGGCACGCCACGCTGGTTGACATCGGACCCGCCCACGACGAACAGCGTGCCGAGCGCCACGGCCGCAGATGCGACGCCCACCGCGACGTAGCCCATCCTTCTCCCCCGGCGGGGGCCTCCGGCACGGCCACGGGGCCGGTTGTCCGGCGGTGCGACGCTGTGCATGCTCGGGATCGGCGCCCCGCCGAAGGTCCGCGAGTTCGGGAAAGGCCGCTCGCGCGGCGGCACCGGGTCACCGGGCTCGGCCATCCGCAGCAGCGACATGGTCAGGTCAGCGGGTACGGCGGGGCCGTCCAGGGAGCGCAGCCGGCTCTTCAGCGCCCTCATGGCCTCGACCTCGCCCCGGCAGTCGGAGCAGAAGGCCAGATGCGACAGGGCACGGTCACGCTCGTGGTGGTTCAGCTCACCGTCGACCAGTGCGGAAACGCGTTCTCCAAGATGACTCATGCCCACTCCTTGCCACGTGGCTCGTCGTGACATTCGTCATGACTGCGGTTTCTCATGCGAATTCCTCCCCACGAGTGATGGTCGGGGGGAGCTGGTCACCACGCGGCGCGCGATGCTCCAGCGCGTCGCGCAACTGCGCCCGGCCGCGATGGATGCGGCTGCGAACCGTGCCGAGTTTCACGCCCAGCGTGGCGGCGATCTCCTCGTAGGACAGCCCCTCGATGTCACATAGAACAACGGCCGCGCGGAACTCCGGTGCGAGTGCGTCGAGTGCCGCCTGGATGTCAGGCTCCAGGTGGGTGTCGTCGTATACCTGGGCGGGGGACGGCTCACGCCCGCGCAGCCGTTCGGCGGCGTCGTCGGCGAGCCCCTCGAACCTGATGCGCTGCTTGCGCCGTGCCATGTCGAGGAACAGGTTGGTGGTGATGCGGTGCAGCCAACCCTCGAAAGTGCCCGGCGTGTAGTTCGACAGGGACCTGAAGACCCGGACGAAGACCTCCTGGGTCAGATCCTCGGCGTCGTGCACGTTACCGGTCAGCCGGTAGGCCAGACGGTAGACACGCGCCGAATGAGTTCGGACCACCTCCTCCCATGTGGGAGGTGTCCAGTCAGACACGGGAGCATCTGTCTGGTGGTCGGACTCCTCCACCAGCACTCCTCTCCTCGGGACCACCGCTATCGCCATAGTGCCTGGTTTCGTCCCTTCGTGCGTACTCGGTACCTTCAGGACCGGCAAAGGCCGCTTAAACCGTGCAACGCACCGGGCGTTACATGAGTTCCCGATCGGGCCTGCCTCCCTTAGGCTGCGACCCAGTGCCTATATGACGGTGTACGGAGAAAGCGGGAGGAGAGGCCGATGGCAGGGACGCCGACAAGTCCGTTGGAGGCCACTCTGGCCTATGCCGAGGAGTTCCACACGGAGGACGAGATTCTGCGCATCGCGCGGCAGCGCGGCGCGGAGGTCGGGGCCCCCCCGATCCTGCCCGGCGGCGGCGCCGCTCTCTGCTTCCTCGCCACAGCCATCAACGCCCGTGCCGTCGTGGAGATCGGCACCGGCTGCGGTGTGTCCGGCCTGTGGCTGCTCCGTGGCATGCGCCAGGACGGCACGCTCACCAGCGTGGACGTGGAGCCGGAGCACCAGCGCCTGGCCCGGCAGAGCTTCGCCCAGGCAGGCTTCTCGGGCGGCCGGATCCGGCTGATCACCGGTCGCGCCCTGGACGTCCTGCCCCGCCTGTCCGACGGCGGTTACGACCTGGTCTTCTGCGACGGAGCCAAGCAGGAGTACGCCGACTACCTGGCCGAGTCCGTCCGCCTGCTCCGCCCCGGTGGCATCGTCGTCTTCGACAGCGCCCTGTGGCACAACAGGGTCGCCGACCCGGCCCACCGCGACCCGGACACCGTCGCCGTTCGGGAACTGGGCAAGCTGGTCCGTTCCGACGAACGGCTCCGCCCGCTGATGGTGCCCCTCGGCGACGGCATCCTGGCCGCCATCAAACTCACCGACTAGACAGCCACTCCAGCAGCAGGCGCACGCCGTAACCGGTGGCGCCCTTGCTGAAGACGCCCTCGTCCACGCCGCTGCGGCCGACTCCGGCGATGTCCAGGTGCGCCCACGGCCGCTTGCCGGTGAACTCCCGCAGGAACAGCGCGGCGGTGATGGAGCCCGCACCGTAGGTCGATCCGGCCTCGATGTTGGACAGATCCGCCACGCTGGAGTCGAGAGCCGGAACGTAGTCCTCGATCAGCGGCATCCGCCAGAGCCGCTCGCCGGTGGTCTCACCGGCCACAGTGAGCTCGGCCGCCAGGTCGTCGTCAGAGGCGAAGACCGCGCCGAGGTCCTTGCCCAGGGCGATGCTGATCGCCCCGGTCAGCGTGGCGATGTCCACCATGGCGTCCGGGTCCAGCTCGGCGTCGGCGTAGGCCAGTGCGTCGGCCAGCACCAGGCGCCCCTCGGCGTCGGTGTTGAGAACCTCGACGGTCCGCCCGCCGTACTGCGTGATGATGTCGGAGGGGCGCTGGGCCGTACCGGAGAAGGAGTTCTCCGCGGCGGCGACCAGACCGGTGACCCGCACCCGCGCGCCGAGGGAGGCCAGCGCGCCCAGGACCGCGATGACGACCGCGCCGCCGGCCATGTCGGTCTTCATGAACTTCATGCTCTCGGTCGGCTTGATCGACAGGCCGCCGGTGTCGTAGGTGATGCCCTTGCCCACCAGGACCACGTGCTCGGTCGCGCCCTCGGGCTCGTAGGAGAGCTGGATCAGCCGGGGCGGGCTCACCGAGCCCTGGCCGACGGCCAGGAGGCCGCCGAACCCCTCGGAGCGGAGCCCCGCCTCATCCCACACCTTCGCGGTGACGCCCTGCGCGGCGGCATGCTCGACGGCGCGCTCGGCGAGCCAGGCGGGGTTCTTCACCGAGGAGGGCATGTTGGTCAGGTCCCTGGCCAGCGCCACGGCCCCGGCGATCACCTCACCCTTGGCGACCTCGGCCTCGACTCCCTCTCCGACGAACTCGACCGTCGCCACCGGCTTGGACTTCTCCTCGCCGATCCGGAAGGTGTAGGTGGCCAGCAGCGCACCCTCCACGAACGCGGCCACCGGCCCCTCGGGGAGCACGATCCTGATCGCGTCCCGGCCCTTGCCCCGCCGGGCCACCGCGGCGCCGGCCTTGCGCAGGGCGGTGGCCGAACCGTCACCGACGCCGTAGAGCAACACCCTGCCGACGGTGTCGCCGTTCGCGACGGGAACCTCGACGATCTCACCGGCCTCGCCCTTGGCCTGGTAGTGGGCCAGCAGGGCGTCTGTGGGCACCGGTAGCTCGATCTGAGGCGCGCGGTCCGCCGCGAAGGGAACCGCGAGCAGCTCGGCTCCGGCCGGGTGCTCCGCGGCTTTCCCGTTCTCGCCGGCCCGCGTGGGCGTCGCGGCGGACGGGACCTGCTCGCGGGACGTGTGAGGCAGTAGCACATAGGAAGAGATGGGCATGCGAACTCCAGTCATCAGCCGGGAAACACCACGGCCCTGGCGCGAGCCGCTCTGGAAGCGGTCCGGCGGCCAGGGCCGTGTTCATCGAGTCACGGTTGCGCGGGCCATAGCAGGTGCCATACTCGTGAAGCGAGATCAGACAGGCCCGGCTTCACCGCTGGGTCTAGATCGGGATCAGCCGACGACCTTCTTCAATTCCTCGCCGAGGGCGGTGGCCTCATCCGCCGAGAGTTCGACGACGAGTCGCCCGCCACCCTCAAGGGGGACCCGCATGACGATGCCCCTACCTTCCTTGACGACCTCCAGCGGACCATCACCGGTCCTCGGCTTCATAGCCGCCATGCGTGTATCCCTTCCTGCTTCGGGCTCCGGATCTCCGACTGACCCGAGGGTGGCCGACGCATTCACGTCTTCTGTGATGTCCTATTATCCCGTCTCCGCGCTTGGAATGGGAACGATCAGCCTCAGCATCGACTCATCGGGCAATCAAGACCGTTGTCCGAGACCCTTCAGACGACCAAACTTGTCTTCGTGAACGCCCGTGCCGCTCTGTTCGACCTGTATGGGGACCACCTGCGGTCCCGGGGCGGCCGCGCGTCCGTGGCGGCCCTCGTCCGCCTGCTCGCCCCCCTGGACATCGCCGCTCCCGCCGTCCGCACCGCCGTCTCGCGGATGGTACGGCAGGGCTGGCTGACCCCGGCCAGGCTGCCCCGGGGACCGGGTTACGAGGCCACCCCCAAGTGCGTGCGCCGCCTCGATGAGGCGGCTCTGAGAATTTACCGAGTTGGGACGATCTCCTGGACCGGCCGGTGGCACATGATCGTGGTCGAGCCGGTCCGCGAACGGGCTCGCCGGGAGCGGCTCAAGGCCGACCTGTCCTTTCTCGGATACGCCCCGCTTTCCGAGACGACCTGGATCGGCCCCCGCCCCTCCCCCGAGCTCGACCTGATCCTCAGCGGAGAGGGCATCCACGCCGACCGGTTCGACGCGGTGCTCGACGGCGACCCCAGGGAGCTGGTCGCCAGGCTCTGGGACCTGCGCGGCATCGGATCGGCGTACGAGGAGTGGCTGGCCCAGGCGATGGACCTGGTCGGGCGGCTTCCCGAGAACGCCGCCGACGACCAGGTGTTCGCCACCCGCAGCAGGCTGCTGCACGGCTGGCGCAACTTCCTGTTCCGTGATCCCGGGCTCCCCGCCGAACTCCTGCCGCCGGGCTGGCCGGGGGAGAAGGCCAGGGCCTACTTCGAGCAGGAGGCCGCCCACCTGCTCCCCGCCGCCGCCGCGTTCGTCGACCGTCACCTCACCGAACCGTAAGGAGCCTGTCCGTTGAACGACGTTCTCTACTCCGTCGACGACGCCGTCGCCACCATCACCCTGGACCGGCCGGAGGCGATGAACTCGCTGACCGTGCAGGCCAAGGCCGACCTGCTCGAAGCGCTGACCAAGGCCTCGCAGGCCTATGCCGTACGCGCGGTGCTGCTGACAGGATCGGGCCGGGCGTTCTGCGCGGGCCAGGACCTGAACGAGCACGTCACCAACCTGGAGGCGGGCCGAGGTCTGAACGACACGGTGCGCACGCACTACAACCCGATCATCCGCACGATCACCGAGATGGGCAAACCGGTCATCGCAGCGGTGAACGGCGTCGCCGCGGGCGCGGGCGCCTCCCTGGCCTTCGCCTGCGACCTGCGGATCGCCTCCGACAAGGCCAAGTTCGCGATGGCCTTCGCGGGCATCGGCCTGGCCCCCGACTCCGGCGCGTCCTGGACCCTCCAGCGCCTGGTCGGCCGGGCCCGCGCGACCGAGCTCCTGCTGCTCGGCGAGCCGCTCGACGCGGCCCGCGCGCTGGAGCTGGGAGTCGTCTCCAAGGTCGTCCCGGCCGACGAGCTGATCCCCACGGCCCGCGCTCTGGCCGTACGGCTGGCACAGGGCCCGACGAGCGCCTACGGGGCGACCAAGCGCGCCCTGGAGTTCGCCGCGAACAGCTCCCTGCCCGAGGCTCTGGCCCTGGAGGCCGACCTCCAGGACGCCTGCGCCAAGACCGACGACCACCTCAACGCCACCCGGGCCTTCCTCAACAAGGAGCGGCCCACCTTCGAGGGTCGTTGAGCGGTCCTTCGCCGGGTCGGCCGAGGTCACGGCACCGCCGGGCCCCGGCCGACGGGCTGAGGGCCGGGCGGGAAGGGACTACCGGCAGTCCTCGCGCACCCAGCAGTCGGCCAGGTGGTCGTTGACCAGGCCGATGGCCTGCATCAGCGCGTAGGCGGTGGTGGGACCGACGAACCGGAAGCCGCGGGACTTGAGCTCCTTGGCGAGCGCCTTGGAGCCGGGGGTCTGGGCGGGGACGTCCGCCAGGGTCTTCGGAACGGGAGAGTCCGGATCGGCATGGCGCCAGACGAGGTCGGACAGGTCGACCTCGAGGGCGGCCCTGGCGTTGGCGACCGCGGCCTCGATCTTGGCCCGGTTGCGGACGATGCCCGGGTCACCCAGCAGGCGCTCCACGTCCGCCTGGTCGAACGCCGCGACGGCCGGGATCGAGAACCCCGCGAAGGCGGCCCGGAAGTTCTCACGCTTGCGCAGGATCGTGATCCAGGACAGACCGGATTGGAAAGCCTCCAGGGTGAGCCGCTCGAACACCCGGTCGTCGCCCTCGACCCTGCGGCCCCATTCTTCGTCGTGGTAGGCGATGTAGTCGGAGGCCGAGGTCACCCAGCCGCAGCGCACGGGCTGCTCGATCTCGGTCATCGTGCCTCCTTCACGTCCGGCACCGCCGTCCGGCCGCGCTCTCCGCCGCCGTCCAGGTCGCCCTCCGAATCTCCGTCCACGCCGCCGTCCAGATTGCCCTCCACGCCGCCCTCCACGCCGCCGTCCAGGTCTCTGGCCGGTTCACCGTCCAGCTCACCGGTCGCGTCGCCGTCAGGGTCGCCTTCCGCGTCGCCGTTCCGCCCGCTTTCCGCATCGCTGTCGCGACCGGTTTTCCCGTTGCCGTTGTGAACGGCCCGCCCGTCACCGTTCCGCCCGGCGAGGGACTCCGGCGGGATCTCGGACAGCTCGGCCGGCTCCGCGGGTCCTTCGGGCTCGTGCTCGGTGCGCGGGTCGCTCAACGGGGCGGCGTGGACCTCCTGACGTGCCTGGAGCCTGCTGGCGAGCAGCTCCGACACCCGCTGTTCGAGCACCGCGATCCTGGTGTCCCGCTCGCTCAGCGCGTTCGCGACGCGGCTCAACGTCTCGTCCACGCTCTGCGTGTGATACCCGACGAGGCTCACCGGGAGCTGCAGGGTCATGAAGTCGACGGCGCTGAGCCGACCGGCGTCAGGCAGGTCCAGCGGAGGGACGTCGGGAGCGAACTCACTCATTTCGCCACCCCGTCCCATGGCGACCACCACCACACCGGCGAGAATGGCTACGGCAGCGAGGGCGAGTACGACCAGCACATACGAATCGTGCCACAACTCCCCTGATCTAGGATCACACCATGACAGCTCTCGTGGTAATCGGGCCCGATGACCTTGGCGACCCGGGCTGGGCCGAAGCCCGCTCGATCGCCGAGATCACGGAGCTCGTCCGTGCCGGCCGTACGGTCGCCGTCACGCCCGCGGCGCTGGCCGGAGACGACCAGGAGGCCGCGGAGCTGGCCGCGGCCTCGATCTGCGCCTGGAACGGCGCCCGGGTCTTTCGCACCACCCGCCCCGATCAGGTACGGCTCGCCGTCGAGATGACCGAGTCCCTGGCCGGGCGGCGCCCACCGGCGCTAACCCGCCGAGGCCTCGCCTAGCTCCTCGGCGTGCGGCGCCAGGTGCGGGGCCGCCTTCTCCAGGTGCTGGAACGCCTCCTCGACCGTGGTGGTCCAGGAGATCGCGTCGAAGACGTTCGGCCGGGTGAAGCCCTCCGCGTGCATGTTCTCGACCAGGTCCCTCAAGGGCCTGTAGATGCCCCACGGGTCCAGGATCACCAGTGGCTTGTCGTGCATACCGAGCGTCCGCGTGGTCCAGATCTCGAACAGCTCCTCCAGCGTCCCGATGCCGCCGGGCAGCACCAGGAAAGCGTCGGAGCGGGCGTCCATGACGCCCTTGCGCTCACGCATGTCGGCGGTGACGATCAGCTCGTCGGAATCGACGTCGGCGATTTCGACGTCCACCATGGCCTGCGGAATGACTCCCACGGTGCGGCCTCCCCCCGCACGTGTCGCCCTGGCCACCGCCCCCATGCAGGAGACTTTGGCACCCCCGCTGACCAGCGTGTGTCCTCGCCTGGCCAGCTCGGTGCCGACATCCTCGGCCAGCGTCAGGTATTTCCGGTCGATCTTCTGGCTCGATGCCAGGAATACGCATATGAACACGCGTGCACCTTATTGGGCGTCGCCGACCGTGTTCATGGCCGCCCTGCGCTCTTCCTTGAGCCGGCTCGCCCGGTCGCGGTCGGCGTCGGCGATGATCCGCACGGCCTCGTCCACGTCGTCGGTGAGGTAGATGAGGTCCAGATCCGCTGGAGAGATCTTGCCCGTTCCCACGAGGGTGGACTTGATCCAGTCGAGCAGCCCTCCCCAGAACTCCGTCCCCATCAGCACCACGGGGAAGGAGGTGACCTTGCGCGTCTGGACCAGGGTCAGAGCCTCGAACAGCTCGTCCAGCGTGCCGAAGCCTCCCGGCAGCGCGACGAAGCCGCAGGAGTACTTCACGAACATGGTCTTGCGGACGAAGAAGTAGCGGAACTCGATGCCGAGGTCCACGTAGTCGTTCATGTGCTGCTCGAAGGGAAGCTCGATGCCCAGGCCGACGGAGATCCCTCCCGCCTCTCTGGCGCCCTTGTTGGCCGCCTCCATGCACCCGGGCCCGCCGCCGGTGATCACGGCGTAGCCCGCCATGGAGAGTTTCCGGCCGAGCTCGGCACCCATCTCGTACTCGGGCGCGCCTTCGGGGGTCCGCGCGGATCCGAAGACGGTGACCGCCTGGGGCAGTTCGGCGAGCTGGCCGAAGCCCTCGACGAACTCCGACTGGATGCGCATCACCCGCCACGGGTCCATGTGCAGCCAGTCGGCGGGTCCTCTGCGGTCGAGAAGCCGCTGGTCGTGGGTGGAGTCGGAAACGAGGTCGCCGCGGACCACGGCGCCCCCCTGACGGCGTTCCGGACGTGTCTTCTTCATGGCGAACACGCTAGCGCCGCCTCCAGAAAAATCTTGAAAAATCTCCATGAAAACACGGAACCGGATTTCGCGGGGGCCACGTCTAACTGCCGAGGGTGCTGCTCGGGACTGAAAGTGGCTTTCCCCGTCAAATGGCCGGCGAGGAAAGCCACTTTCATTTTTCCCAGGTTTCCCAGGTCAGGTGGCCGTCAGCCCAGCCAGTCGAGCATTCTGCGCTCGCAATCGGCGATCTTCTCAAGTGAGACGAACTCCCCGCGCTGATGCGCCAGATTCGGATCTCCAGGACCGTAGTTGACCGCGGGAACGCCAAGACCGGAAAACAGCGAGACGTCGGTCCAGCCGAGTTTGGCCCTCGGCGTGCCGCCGATGGCGTCCACGAAAGCCTGGGCCACCGGATGGGTCAGACCCGGCCGCGCGGCGGGAGCCCCGTCGGTGAACCGGACCTCGAAACCGTCGAACACCTCGCTCACGTGTGCCTGGGCGGCCTCCAGCGACAGGTCGGGGGCGAAGCGGTAGTTGACGGTCACCACGCACTCGTCGGGGATCACATTGCCCGCGACGCCACCGCCGATCGCCACCGCGTTCAGGCCCTCGTGGTACTCCAGCCCGTCCACGACCGGCAACCTGGCCTGGTAGGCGTTCAGGATTTCGAGCACCGGCTGGGCCGCGTGGATGGCGTTGACCCCCAGCCAGGACCTGGCGCTGTGCGCGCGCTTGCCACTGGTCGTGATCTGGGCTCGGAGCGTGCCCTGGCAACCGCCTTCGATCACACCGTCGGTGGGTTCCATGAGCACGGCGAAGTCTCCGGCGAGCCAGTCGGGGTGCTCGCGGCTGAGCCGGAGCAGACCGTTGCGCTCGGCCTCGATCTCCTCACAGTCGTAGAAGACATAGGTGACGTCCCGGCTAGGGGCCCGGAGCGCGGCGGCCAGCTTCAGCGCGACCGCGACACCGGCCTTCATGTCGGAGGTGCCGCAGCCGTACAGCAGGTCGCCCTCGACCCGGCTCGGCAGGTTGCCGGCGACCGGGACGGTGTCGATGTGCCCGGCGATCACCACCCGCTCGGCACGGCCCAGTTCGCTGCGGGCCACGATCGCCTCGCCGTCGCGATGCACGCTCAGATGCGGAAGGGGGCGCAGTGCCTCCTCGATCGCATCGGCAAGCACCTTTTCGTCACCGCTGACCGATTCGACGTTCACAATCCGCGCGGTGAGCGCCCCGACGTCCTGTGTTAGATCCAGACGCGTACTCATGCTCGCGACCCTATCCCCGACCATGGGTTTTACTGGAAGGCGTGTTGCGCATCGGCGAACTGGCCACACTGGCCGGCGTCACGACCAGGACCATCCGGCACTACCACCAGGTGGGGTTGCTCACCGAACCGCCGCGGACCACGACGGGCCACCGGCTGTACGGCATGGCGGACGTGGTCCGCCTCATCAGGATCCGGCGGCTGACGGCTCTGGGCATGAGCCTGCCCGACATCGGCCGGGTGCTCAGCCCCAGGCAGGACCTGCACAAGGCGCTGGCCGACCTGGACGCCGACCTGGCCAGGGAGGAAGAGGCGGTGCGCCGTCAGCGCGCCATGCTCGCCGAGCTCCGGCACACCGGCCGCGACCCGGCGCTGACGCCCGAGCTGAGCCAGATCGTCGCCGAACTGGAGCAGGTCTTCCCCGGCCACCCGCTGCTGGAGCGGGAGCGGGAAACGATCGCCCTGCTGGAGACGGTCGCGCCGGAGACTGCCAGGGCGCTGACCGACGTCTACCGGCTGTCGATGGGCGACGAGAAGCTTCAGCACCGGATGTGGGATCTCGGGCTCCGCTTCGAGGCGCTGCGACACGTCTCCCCCGGCGATCCGGAGGTCGCGGAGCTCGCCGCCGAGTTCGCCGACGCGCTGCGGCCCTTCCTCGGCTACACGCCGTCCGGTGACCGGGCGGGAGCCGTGCCCGGCACGGCGGTGCTCGACGATCTGTCGCCGGCTCAGCGCAGGGCCGTCGAGCTCATCACGCGTTGACTCCGTGCTCGCGGAGGATCTCGTTGAGCTCCGCCTTGTCGTGCCGCCGCCCCTCTTCCAGGCGCTTCAGCACCAGCACGCAGGGCAGCCCGAAGGTGCCGCCGGGAAACTCCTTGTTCCGGGTGCCGCCGACCGCCACGCACCAGTCGGGGATGCGGCCCCGGCTCAGCTCCTCGCCCGTCCGCACGTCGATGACCGGCATCGAGGCGGACAGGATCGTGCCCGCGCCGACCACGGCGCCCCGGCCCACCCGGGCCCCTTCGACGATCATCGCGCGGCTGCCGATCAGCGCGTCGTCCTCGACGACCACCGGAACCGCGTTCGGCGGTTCCAGGACGCCGCCGATGCCGGCTCCACCGGACAGGTGGACGTTCTTGCCGATCTGGGCGCATGAGCCGACCGTGGCCCACGTGTCCACCATGGTCCCGGCGTCCACGTAGGCGCCGATGTTGACGAAGGAGGGCATCAGCACGACGCCCGGCGCCAGGTAGGAGCCCCAGCGGGCGATCGCCCCCGGCACCACTCGGACGCCGTCCAGGGAGGTCTTCAGCGGGACGCGGTCGTGGTGGTGGAAATCACCCACCTGGGACCTGGCCATGCCGAGCACCCGGAAGGCCAGCAGGATGGCCCGTTTGGCCCGTTCGTCCACGACCACCTCGCCGGTGTCGCATACGGTGGCGACCCGGGCCTTGCCGGCGTCGAGCAGGTCGATGGCATGGACGACGACGCTCCGCGCCCTGGCGTCGTCCGGGCCCAGCTCGGCCCGGCGCTCCCACAGCTCATCGACGACCTGTGACAACGGGCTGGCATAGCTCTGGATCGTGACTCCTCCGCTCTTTGGACGAGGGCGGCTTCTCGCTGAGCCGCGTGGGCGTCGTAACGGACAGGCCCTGTCCGGAGAATCTGTGGAACGATAACAGAGGGCGGCGGCTCTCCTTGAAAATTCCGGCAATATTCAGCGGCGCGTCCCAATCGCCGGGGAACGGTAGGTTCTTCAGCGTGCGACGGCGCTTCTCCAAAGGGGTCATCGCGATCATCGCGATCGTGATCGTGCTCGCGGTGGCCATCACCGTAGGCGTGTTCAAACTGCTCGACCGGGTCACCCCACTCGCCGAGCAGGGCGAGGGCTGCACGGTCACCACCCCGGCCGGTTCCCTGGATCTGGACATCGTGCAGGCTGAGGTCGCCTCGACCATCGCGGCTGTGGCCGCCCGCAGGAAGCTGCCCGAACGGGCCGTCGTGATCGCCTACGCCACCGCCATCCAGGAGTCCAAGCTGGTGAACCTGCCGTTCGGCGATCGCGACTCGATCGGGGTGTTCCAGCAGCGGCCCTCACAGGGCTGGGGCAAACCCGCGCAGCTGGCCGACCCGGTCTACGCCACGGGGAGGTTCTTCTCCGCGCTGGTGAAGGTGAAGAACTATCTCAAGCTGCCGCTCCACAAGGCTGCCCAGGAGGTGCAGCGCTCGGCCGACGGGTCGGCCTACGCCCAGCACGAGGACGAGGGGAAGATCCTGGCCGCCGCGTTCACCGGGCGAGTGCCCAAGGCCGTGCACTGCTGGTTCCCCGCCCCCAAGGGCAAGACCCCCCTGCCCGGCGCCGACAAGGCCAAGCGAGGGCTCGCCCGCGCGCTCGGATCCGGGACCTCGCTCAACGCCGCCTCACAGAAGTACGGCTGGCTGGTGGCCACCTGGTCGGTCGCCCACGCCCAGCAGTTCGGACTGCGCCGGGTCCGCTACAGCGGCCAGTCATGGACCTCCGCCAACGGCGACGACGGGTGGAGGGCCGACACCGAAGCCCCCGCGAGCCGGGTGGAGATCTCCTAGCCGGCGCATCCGTCCGTCCGGTCCCCGCCACGGCGAAGATCGGCGAACACTCCCTACGCCTTCTTCTCGATCTTTATCGATCCCGGGGGCAGCGGCTGGGCGTGGAAGGAGTTCCAGGGCTGGCCCTGGAGCCGGTCGAAGCTGAGCAGGCGGCCGTCGGCGGCCCGGTAGTCGGCGAAGTCGAGCAGGCCCCGCTCGGGCATGGAGATGACGCCCTCCGCGCGGAAGGCCGCGGTGCCCCGATCCACCGGGAAGAACTCGACGCCCTCGACGCTCAGCGTGGTCTTGGCGGGAATCATGCCCTGCGTGGGCACCGGCGTCCACAGCAGCACCTCAAGATGAGGCGAGTCGCCCGGATTCAGGCCGGAACGCGTTTCGACCGACAGCCACTGGTAGCGGCCGCTGCCGTCGTCGAGCAGGTATTCGGTCCACTGGTTGCCCTGCCACGACAGGTACATGGCACCGAGAACGCGGGTCCGCAAGCCCTGGCAGTCGATCGTGTCGCCCACCGTGATCGTGCGGGGGTCGGGGTAGTCGATGCCGACATGGCCCATGCCCGGCTGCGGCGGTGGCGCGGTCTCAGCCTGCTGGAGGGGACTCTCGCCGGAAGACTCGGAAGCGCGCGGCTTCCTGTCCTGGCGCGTGGTCGCGAAGAACGCGCCAAGCAACAGGACAAGGGTGACCGCGCTCAATCCCAGTATCACGACGACCTCGGGGGTCATGCCGCGCGATCCTACTGGAGGCGGCGCACTGCCGCACTGATGCGTTCGTCGCTGGCGGTTACGGCGATCCGGATATGCGCCCCACCAGCCTTTCCGTAGAAATCGCCGGGTGCGACCAAAATCCCCTTATCGGCCAGCACACGCACCTGCTTCCAGCAGTCCGTGCCGTTGGACGCCCACAGGTACAGGCCCGCGGTGGAGTGCTCGATCTCCCAGCCGGCCGCTTCCAGGGCGGGACGAAGCGCCGCGCGGCGGGCGGCGTAGCGGGCCCGCTGCTCCTCGGCGTGCTCGTCGTCGTCCAGGGCGACGGCCATCGCCGCCTGGACCGGCTCCGGCATGATCATGCCCGCGTGCTTGCGGACCTCCAGCAGCCTCTGGATGAGCGCCGGGTCACCCGCGACGAACCCGGCGCGGTATCCCGCCAGGTTGGAGCGCTTGGACAGCGAGTGCACCGCGAGCAGGCCCTCGTGCGAACCGCCGCACACGTCCGGGTGCAGGATCGAGATCGGCTGCGACTCCCAGCCCAGCTCGATGTAGCACTCGTCGGAGGCCACGACCGCGCCGTGCTCACGCGCCCACGAGACGACCTTGCGCAGGTGTTCGGCGGGCAGGACCTTGCCGGTCGGGTTGGACGGGGAGTTCACCCAGACCAGCGGAACCTGCTCGGGCCCGAGCGCCAGCAGCCCGTCCGTGGCGTACGGCTGCGCACCCGCGAGACGGGCTCCCACGTCGTAGGTGGGGTAGGCCAGCTCGGGGAAGATCACCCGCTGGCCGGGGGCGACGCCGAGCAGCGTCGGCAGCCAGGCCACGAACTCCTTGGAGCCGATCAGCGGCAGCACGTTCGCCGGGTCCACGGCCACGCCGTGCTTGCGCCGCAACCAGCCCGCGGCGGCCGAGCGGAGCCGCTGGGTGCCGTAGGTGAGCGGATAACCGGGGCTGTCCGCGGCTTGCGCCAACGCCTGCCGTACGACGGCGGGCACCGGGTCGACGGGGGTGCCCACCGACAGGTCGACGATCCCGTCGGGGTGCGACTGCGCCAGTTCTTTGAACGGCGTGAGCCGATCCCATGGAAAGTCTGGCAGGCCGATCACAGTTCTCCCCGCTAGGCATGGCCCCGGCCCGCATCAGGCCGGGAAAAAGATTTATCTCCCACGAAGCATTCCGACAGCAGGGACGGCCCCACGCCCGCCGTCCCTGCTGTCAAAAGCACTCAGTGGTCTTCGGCCTGCGGGGGCAGGGCCGCGACGACCGGGTGATCATTGTTGATCTTGCCGACCTTGGAGGCGCCTCCGGGAGATCCCAGCTCCTCGAAGAACTCCACGTTGGCCTTGTAGAAGTCCTTCCACTGCTCGGGAAGGTCGTCCTCGTAGAAGATCGCCTCAACGGGGCAGACGGGTTCGCACGCACCGCAGTCCACGCACTCGTCGGGGTGGATATAGAGCATGCGCTCGCCCTCGTAGATGCAATCGACGGGGCACTCCTCGATGCACGCCTTGTCCAAGACATCCACGCAAGGCTGCGCGATGACGTAGGTCACCTCGGGCTCCTTCTTCTTTACCGCGCACCTAGGCACGACTTCGACCGCGGGTTGCTACGCCCTAGTATTGCCGTGCCCACCAAATGCCTGAAACGGGAGGGGGCAATAGACGGTGACCCCAGGCCTCGGCGCTCGCCTAAGCATCACCATAACCCCTTCCGACGTGGGCAAAAGAGTAACCACACGACGGCGGGTCCCGGAGGGGTTCCGCGACGCGGTGGGCGAGCTCGAATTCTGGCGGAACGGCGTGCTGGGCGTGCGCAAGCGCGACGGCACCCTGGTTGAGATCGCCGAGGACACGCTCGTGGCGGCGAAGGTCGTTCCGAGCCGGCCGGCCCGCTGAGCCGACCGCACCGGCCGGGCTCTGGAGAACCGGCACGCTCTCATGCCCCGCGAGGCGTAAGTCGTTCACCAAAAAAGGCCGCGCCTCCTCGACCCATTTGGCCACCACGAGGAGTATTCGGCAGGTGACCGTACGCATCAGTGCAGCCGCCGCCGTGATTCTCACCGCCACAATCGCCGGATGTGGCGCCCCGGCTACCGAAAACAAACAGCTTCCCCCGGTCCAGCTCAAGGCCACCTCCTTGCAACCGGGGTTCTCGACGATGGAGCGCCTCATTGAGACGGCCCGGAAGGAGGGCGCGCTCAACGTGATCGCGCTGCCGCGCGACTGGGTGAACTACGGCGAGATCATCGACACCTTCTCCGAGGACTACGGAATCAAGGTCAACCAGCTGGAGCCGGGTGCGAGCAGCCAGCAGGAGATCCAGGCCGCGGCCCGGCTCAAGCCCGACGTGTTCGACCTGAGCCTGGAGGTGGCGGTGGCCAACGCCAAACTCTTCGCCCCGTACAAGGTGCAGACCTGGCAGGACATCCCCGACCGCGTCAAGGACTACGCCGGGCGCTGGTACGCCGGATACGGGGGGTATATGTCCATCGGCTACGACCCGAGCAAGGTCGCGGCCCCGGCCTCCTACGCCGATCTGCTCAAACCCGGCTACAGCGTCTCGCTGCCCGGGGACCCCCGGCAGAACGCCGCGGCGTTCAACGGGGTGATGGCGGCCTCGCTCAGGGGGAACAAGGTCGAGGCGGAGCGAGGCGTGGAGCTCTTCGAGCGGCTGAGGAAGGCCGGGAACCTCTCGGCGACGGAGCGGACGGCCTCGGTCGTCGTCGACTGGGACTACGACAACGCCGGGCGGGCGGCCGCCGAGACTTCCGACCGGCCGCGCTGGGCGGTCGCGATCCCGGGTAACACGGTGCTCAGCTCCTACAACGTCCAGGCCATCTACGAGAACGCCCCGCACCCCGCCGCCGCCCGGCTGTGGCAGGAGTTCCTGTTCTCCGACAAGGGCCAGAACCTCTTCCTCAAGGGCTTCGCCCGACCGGCCCGGATGGAGGCCCTCCAGATGCGCGGCACGCTGGACAAGGCACTCGCCGCCAAGCTTCCCGCCACGACCGCCAAGCCAGTGATCATGACCATCCCGGAGATCGACGCCGCCAAGGTGTACCTCCAGCGCAAGTGGGCCGGAAAGGTCGGATAAGCCTGGGGCTGTTGAGACTGATATGTCGGGACATCTCTGAGGCCCTAAAGTGTCTGGAGAGCACCGATAAGAGGCCGTGGCGTCTCAGAATGTGAGCTGATCGTCTTGCGATACGACGCCCCGAGCCTGACGAGGTGGAACGCTCGCGCCTATGACAGCAGCTTCGGATACGTTTCGGCACATGGCGCCCCCCTGGTTGAGCTGCTCGACCCTCAGCCCGGGGAGCGCATCGTGGACCTCGGCTGCGGCACCGGGGTGCTGACCGCCGAGATCGCCTCCCGTGGCGCCCACGTCCTGGGGATCGACGGATCCCCAGCGATGATCGAAAAGGCTCTGGCGCAGTATCCGGGGCTGGACTTCATCGTCGGCGACGGCCGCGACTTCACCGTCGCCCAGCCGTACGACGCGGTCTTCTCCAACGCGGCCCTGCACTGGATGGGCCGCGAGCCGGACGCGGTGATATCCAGCGTGCGCGAGGCGCTGACCCCGGGCGGGCGGTTCGTGGCCGAGATGGGCGGCGCGGGCAACTGCGCCGCGCTGACGGCGGCGCTGTCCACCGCGTGGCGAGAACACGGGCTGCTCGAGCCCAGCCTGCCGTGGTACTTCCCGACTCCGGCCGAGTACGCCACCCGGCTGGAGAAGGGTGGGTTCGTCGTCCGGCTGCTGGAGTACTTCGACCGGCCGACCCCGCTTGACGAGTGCCCCAACGGAGCCGCCGACTGGGTGCGGATGTTCGCCGGGTCGATACTTCACGGAGTGCCCCCGGAACTGGCCGAATCCTTGCTCCGCCGGGTGAACGAGCTGGCCGCGCCGGCTCTACGGCGGGAGACCGGATGGATGGCCGATTACGTGCGACTTCGGTTCGCAGCCGTACGCCGCTGATTGGACCCGATGCGCCGGGGTGATTTGCCAGACTATGGTCTGTTCATGAGTCTCTTTCCCCGGCGACGTGGAGTGACTCGGGCGGCTTGAGGGGCTGGTGAAGGGAACGGATGAACTTCTGTCTGAGTGACCTCGTGCCGCCGCTGCGCTGGAGCGACGCGGCCACGATTCCACTTCTGCGCGACCAGCCCGACCTCCCGGACGCCTGGTGGCGCAGCCTGCCGATGGCCCGGGTTCTCACCGTGCTGGATCCGGAGGAGCTGGCCGAGATCCTCGCCGCGATCGCCCTGGAACACTGGCCGGCCGCCGCCGTGGGCGACGTGCTGCCCGCGCTGTACGTCCTGGACCCCGACGAGGCCGACGAGCCCTGCACGGCCATCGCCCTCGACCGCACCGGCTCCTGGGCGGGCCTTCTCTCCCTCACCGGCCACGAACTGCGCGATCAGCCCTTCATCCAGCCGCTGCCCGTTCTGCACGCCCTGTTCGCCGCGGTCTTCGCCCGCATGGCCCACCCCATGCCGGCGGCGGCCGACTCCGACTTCCCGACGCCGGTGCCGGCCTTCGCCTCCGGAGCCGAGCCCGTCGCGGCGGGAACCGGCGCGGAACGTCACAGCGCCGGAGTGACTCCGGATGCCTCCGCCGAACCCGCACCGGTACGGCCCGAGCCCGTCGCCCCGGAGCCCGCGCCGGCCGCCGAGGACGTCACCCCCGAACCCGAACCCGAGCCCGTCCCGGAACCCGAGCCCGTCCCGAACGTCGCGGACATCACCCCGGAACCCGAGCCCGTCCCGGAACCCGAGCCCGAGCCCGTGCCCGCCCCGAAACCCGCACCCGTGCCCGTCGCGGACGCCGGGCCCGCATCGGCCGGGGCGGAAGAGGAGGCCGCGGCGGTGCCGGTCATGGCCCCGGGAACCGGCACGGACGAGAGACGATCATCGCGACCGGCCAAGAGCCTTCACGCCCTGCTGGACGGCGCCTTCGCCGACCTCGACGACAAAAGCTGGGCCATCGCGCAGAACAGGGTGTTCAGCGATGCCCCGGCGAGCGTGGAGGCACTGGCCAAGCTGTTCGCGGTGCAGCCGGAGGTCATCCGCGACCTGGAGGCCCACCTGCGACTCCGGCTGGCGGACTGGCTCGCCTCGGACGAGGCGGCGCCGTACCGGGACCACCTCGCCGAGGTGCGGAAGGTCCTCGGCAAGGCCGCGCCCAAGACGCGCCTGATCGCGGCGGCCGACTGGCACGCGCGTGAGATCCACTCCCTCGACGTGCCCGCGTGGCAGTTCGTGCTCGCCACCCTTCCCGGTTACCACCTGGTCGACGAGTGGCTGGTGGAGGGCGACATCACCGAGCTGCGCCACCACACCCGCGACGTGATCAGCAGTGCCAAGCCCCCGCTGACCATGACCAAGGCCCTCGCCCTGGTCACCTCCCTCGGCATTCACCCCGAGGTGTCGAAGGAGTGGCTGGAGAACGTCCCCCAGCTCCGCATCCTGGCCACCGGCCAGCGGACGCCCCCGGCCTCGAACGGAACGCAGGCCAAGGCGACGGCCATGGCTCCCGCGAAGGCCGCGAAGTCCGTGGAGAGCACGGTGAGCCTGCTGGGCGCCGCGGGTGCGCCGGGCGGCGAACCGGGCGGGGGGTCCTTCCGCCCCCTCAAGGACGTCTCGTTGACCAAGTGCTGCTTCCGGCAGCCGGACGGCCGGTGGTGGCTCAGGGTCGACATCACCGCCGAGCACATCCAGGGCTCCGAGTGCCCGCTGCCCAGCGGGTTCGCCGCCTACCTCGGCATGTCGCCCGGCAACAGCCGTACGGTCAGCAGCGCGGTGGGCGAACTCGCCCTGGTCTGGCAGGACCGGCCTGTTGTGAAATCACTTAGGACGCTCCTTTCGGACGTCGGCGCCAAGCAAGGAAGTCACCTGTTCCTGACACTGTCCGATGAGGGGGTCCTGCGTGCCAGACACCTGCCGGCCGTGGGCGAGGAGGTGGAACCGATCGCGCAGGCGTTACGGCTGGTCGGCTACACCGCGCCGGGCGGCACCGTCGAGCAGGCCGGCCGGGTCATCGCCACGAGGGTCGGCATGACCGGCCCGGTGGGGCTGCCCGAGCTCCTCAGCCGGCTGCGAGAGCGCGGGGACCGCGATCTGCTGTCCCTGTTGGCCTAGCCGATGCCCCGGCTCGCGATCTCCCCGGAGTTCCCCGCGGAACTCAGCGCCCTGGCCCAGCCGGTGCGCCGGGACGTCGTGGTCGCGGTGCGCCGGTTCATGCAGAACGTGGCGGGCGCGCCGCATCCGGAACGGGTCAGAGGTGCCAAGGACCCCCGGATCGTCACCCTCCGGCTGACCGACGGACATCGCGGCGTCGCGGTCAAGCAACGGGATGTCTACTGGCTGCTGACGGTGCTGCCGGACGCCGAGGCGTGGGCCTACGCCCAGCGGTACCGGTTCAGCGTCAACACCGCGCTGGGCGTGGTCGACATGTGGGACACCGCGGCGCTCGAACGGGTGGAGTCCGCGGTGCGCAGGTCGGCCGAGTCCACGCCGGCACGGCTGTTCGCCGACACCTGTGACACCGACATGGCCGAGCTGGGCATCGACGGCCGGTTCCTGCCGCTCGTCCGGCAGATCACCGACGAGCTGATGCTGGAGGCGCTGGAGCCGCTGCTGCCGCCGACGCAGTATCAGCCGCTGTCCGCGCTGGCCAGGGGCGAGCCGGTGGCCGGTGCCTGGCGGGAGCTGGAGGCCTGCCGCGCGGTTCCTCCCACCGGGGATCGGGTCGACCCCGACGACCTCGGCGCCGCGCTCCTGCGCAGCCCGGACCGCGCCGTCTTCGTCGGCAGCCCTCGCGAGTTGAACCACGTGCTCGACGCGCCCGACTGGTGCGTGTTCCTGCACCCCCCGCAGCACCGGCTGTCCCACTGGAGGTCCTACGAGCAGCCGGCCCTGGTGACCGGCGGCGCGGGCACCGGAAAGACCCTCGTCGCCCTGCACAGGTCCGCCTTCCTGGCCAGGCGCGGCGCCGGCCAGGTGCTCCTCGTCACCTTCTCCCAGGGGCTGAGCGCCGACCTCGCCGCCCGGCTCGACCTGCTGTTCGAGGACGAGGTGACACGCAAGCGGGTCGAGGTCGGCAACGTGGACCGGCTGGCCCACCGCATCGTCTCCGAGGCCGAGGGGCGCTCGCCCGCGCTGGTCGGCGCCTCCGAGCTGACCGCGCTCTGGCGGGAGACGGAGAGCGACCACAGCCCGGCGTTCCTGCTGCGGGAGTGGGAACAGGTGGTTCTGGCGCAGAACCTCCGGACCGTGGACGAATATCTGACCGCCCCGCGCACCGGCCGCAGCGTCGAGCTGGGAGAGCAGGAGCGGGCCGCCGTCTGGCGGGCCATCGAGCACGTCACCGGGCAGCTGCGGGAGCGCGGCAAGCGCACCCTGCTCCAGCTGGCGGCCGAGGCGTCCGTGCTGCTGAGCCAGACGACCGGGGACCTGCTGGAGGAGACCGCGCCGCGGCGGGAGCCGTACCGGCACATCGTGGTGGACGAGGCGCAGGACCTGCACCCCACGCAGTGGCGGCTGCTGCGCGCGGCCGTGCCGCACGCCCCCGACGACCTGTTCATCGTGGGCGACCCGCATCAGCGCATCTTCGACACGCGGGTGTCGCTGAGCTCGGTCGGGATCGACGCGATCCGGCACCGGCTTCAGGTGTCGTACCGGCTGCCCCAGGAGATCCTCTCCTGGGGCGTGAGGCTGCGCGGCGGCGGCCCCGCCGACGGGCTGGTGGACGGGGTCCAGGAGCTGTACGGCTTTCGCGCCACGCGGCACGGGCTCCGCCCGATGGTCCGAGCTTACGATTCACCGCAAGAAGAACTGACCGGTCTGGTCACACAAGTGGGACAGTGGGTGGAAGACGGCGTGCCGCCACGGGAGATCGGGGTGGCCGCGAGGACCGCAGGCCTCGTGCGTGACGCACGGGCCGCCCTGCGCGAGACGGGGGTGAGGGTGACGACGTTGCACGGCATGAAGGGATTGGAGTTCCGGCGGGTCGCCGTGATCGGCGTGACCGACGGGATCGTGCCCGCTCCGGAGTCACTCACCCCCGCCGACGAGGACCCCGCGGCCCGGGCACACGATCTCCAGCGCGAACGCGGTCTGCTCTACGTGGCTTGCACCCGTGCCAGAGAACTGCTTTATGTTTCTCACTCTGGGCGAGCCAGTCCCTTTCTTCCCACCTGATCACATACTCTGAACTGCGGATATATTCCCCTTTGCCGGTTGGACCTCAATGAACCTCAGCCTGAGCGACATCGCGCCACCCCTGCGCTGGACCTCCCCCGGCCAGGTAGCGCCGATCGCAACCGACCCCCGTCTCCCCGAGGCGTGGTGGCAGGCGCTCCCCCTCGACCGGGCCTGCTCCACCATCGGGACCTCAGAGGTCGCCGGACGTCTGGCCGACCTCGCCCTCACCTGCTGGGGACACCTGATGCTCGGCGACGTGCTGCCCCTGCTCAGGTTCGCCGACCCGGCGTCGAGCGTCCGCACGCCCGAGGGGTTCGGCCGCGAAGGGGTGCACAAGCTGTTCACCGGGGTGCTGGAACGCCTCCTCGAACCCGTCACCGAGGAAAGCATCGCCGCCGCCCAGGTGCGTCCCTCCCGGCCGGACCGGCCGCTGCCCGAGCTGATCGACGAGGTCTTCGCCACCCTGGACGACCGGCAGCGCACCATCGCCAGGGACCGCCTCTACGCCTCGCAGCGGGCCACGCTCGACGAGCTGGCCCAGCGGTTCTCGGTCACCAGGGAGCGCATCCGGCAGATCGAGCGCGACCTGCGCGACCACGTCGAAGAGTGGCTGGCGGGCGACGAAGCGGCGCCGCTGGTCGCCCACGTGTCATGGCTGCGAGGCCGGCTCGGCTCCGCCGTACCGGCTGACGACCTGGCCGCGGCGGTGCCGTGGCACCGCGCCGACCTGTCCACCCTGGGCATCCCGGCCTGGCGGTTCGTGCGGACCCTGCTGTCCGGCTACGACCAGGTGGACGGCTGGCTGGTCGCGGGCGGCACCGACGAGCTGCGCGAGAAGACCCGGCAGCTGTTCACCGACGGGCCGCGCCCCCTGGAGGAGGCCGTCACGCTGGTCAGCCAGCTGGGCATCCGCGAGGACGTGGCCGAGCGCTGGCTCATGGCCGTGCCCCAGCTCCGGGTCTTCGAGAACCACGTGGTGCTGTGGCCCCGCAGCGTCAACGACAAGGCCGAGGCCGTGCTCGCGGTGGCCGGCAGCGCGCTGACGCCCGAGGAGATCCAGGAACGCATCGGCGAGGACTACAGCCTCGTCGGTATTCGCAACCAGCTCACCGCCGACGACCGGTTCCTGCGGCTCGACCGCAACAAGTACGGCCTGGCGCGCTGGGGCGGCGAGCAGTACCTGGGCATCAGGGAGATGATCGTCCGGGAGATCGAACGGTCCAACGGCGAGGCGTCGGTCAACACGATCGTGACGAACCTGACCTCACGCTACGACGTGAGCGAGAGTTCGGTCCGCGCCTACGCGGGCGGGCCCGGGTTCGAACGCACCCAGCGCGGGTGGATCCGGGTGGCCGGCTCCGATCAGGCCGGCTACCAGCCGCGTCGCGACGTCTCGGCCACCCGGCGCTGCTTCCGCAGCCGCGACGGGCGCTGGTGGCACCGGGTGGATGTCAACGCCGAGCATCTGCGCGGCTCCGGCTCCCCCCTGCCCACCGGCTTCGCCGCGCACCTGGGCATGGCCCCCGGCGGCCAGCTGACCGCCTCGACCCCGTCGGGCGACGTGGTGATCAGCTGGCACAACCAGCCGACGATGGGCTCCATCCGCCCGATCCTGGTCGCCTCCAATGCCTCCGAGGGCGACCACGTCTTCCTGACGGTCTCCGACGGCGGCGAGTTGCTGACCCGCTACCTGCCCGCCGCGGCGCCGGGCATCCCCGCCCTGAACCGGGCTCTCCACCTGATCGGCTACACGGCCCCGGTCGCCTCGGAGGCCGAGGGGATCCGCCTGATCGGCGCCCGCATCGGCCTGCCCGACGGCTGCGCCCGCGAAGAGGTCATCGGCCGCCTGCGTGAGCGCGGCGACCGCGACATCCTCACCTTCCTGGAGGGTTCCGCCTGAGAATAGGCTCGAAGGATGCTGCGCCTGTATGACACGCGGAACCGCCAGGTCGAACCGGTCGTCCCCGCAGGGGCACGGTCGATGCGGATGTACACCTGCGGGCCGACCGTCTACCGGTACGCGCACGTGGGCAACCTGCGGTCCTATCTGCTGTCGGACCTCATCAGGCGGGTCGGCGAGCGACGCGGGATCCGGGTGGTCGTCTGCCGGAACATCACCGACGTCGGGCACCTGGTGGACGACGCCGAGATCGACCCGGACGGCGAGGACAAGATCCTGGCCCAGGCGCGGGCCGAGGGGCGGACCTGGCTGGAGATCGCGCGGTCCTACGAGGAGGCCTTCCGGGCGGACACGGCCACGCTGAACATACGACCGCCCGAGCACTCCCCCCGGGCGACCGAGACGATCGGCCTGATGATCGAGATGATCGCCAAGCTGATCGAGAAGAGACACGCCTACGCGACGCCTGACGGGTCGGTTTTCTTCGACGCGGCCTCCTTCCCGGCCTATGGCGAGATCTCCGGCAACCGGCTCGACCGGCTCAGGCCGGGTCACCGCATAGAAGGCGTCGATCCCCGCAAGCGCTTCCACGCCGACTGGGCCCTGTGGAAGCCCTCGGACCACGAGATGACCTGGGACACCCCGTGGGGCCGGGGCTTTCCCGGGTGGCACATCGAGTGCTCGGCCATGTCGCTGCGGTTCCTCGGCGAGCGCATCGACGTGCACACCGGCGGGATCGACCTGCGCTTCCCGCATCACGAGGACGAGCGGGCCCAGTCCGACTCCGCCGCCGGGCACGAGGTGGTCGACCACTGGGTCCACGGCGAGCACCTGCTCTTCGACGGGCGCAAGATGGCCAAGTCCACCGGCAACGTGGTCGTGCTCGGCGACGTGGCGGAGGCGGGCCTGGATCCGCTGGCCGTACGGCTGGCCCTGCTGGAGCACCGCTACCGCCAGCAGATGAACCTCACCTGGGACACCCTCCGGGCCGCGGACAAGACCCTGCTGCGCTGGCGTTCCCGCGTCGCCGAGTGGTCGGAGTCCCCGAGCCGGCCGATGCCCGCCGAGCGGGTCGCCCGGATCGAGGCCGCCTTCGACGACGACCTCGACACCCCGCTGGCTCTGCGTCTTCTCCGCGAGCTGGAGCGCGACGACTCGATCGCGCCCGGCTCCCGGTTCGAGGCGTTCCTCCACCTGGACCGGATCCTCGGCCTGGACCTGCCCTCCGACATCGGCAAGCCCAGGAGCCTTCCGCCGGGCGCGGCCGAGCTGCTGGAGCAGCGCGGGCGGGCACGCGAGGCCGGAGACTGGGCCGCCTCCGACCGCCTCCGCGACGAACTGGCCGCCCTCGGCGTGAAGGTCGCCGACACTCCCGAGGGCCAGGTCTGGTCGGATTTCCGGCACTAGACCCGGCGTCGAAACTTCATGCGATCCAGCATGGAACGGCCATGTTTTCGCAGGCCGTGACAGTGGATCGCGTTTAATGTCGGTGGCGGCCGATAACGTCCCGATCATGAGTGAGATTGGCGTTGCCGTACGGCCTGGCACGGTTGCGGACCTGGACGGGATCGTGGCCTGCAGCTCCGCGCTCTTCGCCGAAGACGCCGGAGCCCGTGACTCCACCCTCAACCTGAACTGGCCCCGGGAGCACGGCCTGGCCCGGTTCATGGAGGCGCTGAGCGCCCCCGGCCGCCTGGTGATGGTCGCCGAGGACGGTGACCGGATCATCGGCCACCTGACCGGCACGCTGTCCGGGCCCACCCCGATGCGCCCGGTCACGGTCGCCACGCTGGGCAGCATCTACGTGCAGCCTGTCTACCGCGGGCAGAAGGTCGGGGCCAGGCTGGTGGCGGAGTTCAAGGCGTGGGCCGCCCGCAACGGAGCGCAATACGCAGGTGTGACCGCATACGCGAGCAACGAGGGAGCCGTCCGCTTCTACGAGCGCAACGGCTTCGCCATGCGGTCCGTCGTCCTGGAGGCGCCGCTCTAGATCCGGAATCCGGGGGCGGCCCAAATCATCATGAACCAGCCGGAGCGGCTAGAACAGGGCGTGAGAGCTGAGCAGGATGCCGTCCTCGTCGCTGTAGAGCCACGCGCCCGGAGTGAAGGTGACCTCTGCGCCGCATTCTGACTAATTGAAAACGGTGTTTCGGCCTCGGGGTGCTGCCAAACTTGTTCGAGCACGTCGCATAGGAGGTCTTTGTGAGGTTCCGGCCGTATGCCTGGATGCCCCGGCCGCTCAAGTGGCTCGCTCGGACGCTTACCGTTTTCGTGGGGCTCGGACTGATCCTCGCCGGGGTCGGAGTATGGACCGTCCGCGAGTCCTTCCCGCAGCTCGCGGGGGAGCTCAAAGTGGACGGCCTGACCGGAAAAGTCACCGTATATCGCGATAAAACCGGGATCCCGCATATCTACGCGGACTCTCCCGAGGACCTGTTCCTCGCCCAGGGCTACGTGCACGCGCAAGACCGGTTCTTCGAGATGGATTTCCGACGGCACGTGACGGCCGGGCGGCTGTCGGAGATGTTCGGCTCGGCGACGCTCACCGAGGACAAGGTCATCCGCACCATGGGGTGGCGGAAGGTGGCCGAGAAAGAGCTGCCGGCGCTCTCCGAGGCGACCCGGCACTATCTGGACGCCTACGCCAAGGGCGTCAACTCCTGGATGGAGCAGCACAAGGGCTTCACCGCCAAGAGCCTGGAGTACTCGGTCCTGAAGCTCACCAACTTCGGCTACGAGCCCGAGCCGTGGACCCCGGTGGACTCCCTGGCCTGGCTCAAGGCCATGGCCTGGGACCTGCGCTCCAACATGTCCGACGAGATCGGCCGGGCGCTCGCGGCGAGCAGGCTGCCGCGCGAGCGGGTGGAGCAGCTCTGGCCCGGCTACCCGTTCGAAACCCACCAGCCGATCGTCAACCAGGGCATGGTCACCGAACGCGGATTCGACCAGAACGAGGAGCCGGGCAGGAACGACACGCGGCTGGACACGGGCGCGCTGACCCGGGCCGCCGAGGCCATGCGGGCCGTACCGAACCTGATGGGCGACCCCAAGGGCGGCAACGGCATCGGCTCGAACTCCTGGGTGGTCAGCGGCAAGCACACGGGGTCGGGCAAGCCGCTGCTCGCCAACGACCCGCACCTGTCGGCCAACATGCCCTCGGTCTGGTACCAGGCCGGGCTGCACTGCCGCGTCGTGGGCGCCGAGTGCCCGTTCGACGTCACCGGGTTCACCTTCTCCGGCGTGCCCGGCGTGATCATCGGCCACAACGACAAGGTCGCCTGGGGTTTCACCAACCTCGGCCCCGACGTCGCCGACCTGTATCTGGAGCGGACGAAGGACGACTCCTACCTGTACATGGGCGCGTGGAAGCCGCTCACCACCAGGACCGAGACGATCAAGGTGGCCGGTGGCGAGGCGGTCCAGCTCAAGGTCCGCGAGACCATGCACGGGCCGATCCTCTCCGACGCCATGAACAGCGTGAAGGACACCCTGCCCGGCGCGGCGGCGGCCTTCCAGGAGCAGGCCGACGCGGTCGCGCTGAAGTGGACGGCGCTGGATCCCGGCAAGAGCGCCGATGCGATCTTCGAACTCGACACCGCGCAGAACTGGCACCAGTTCCGGGCCGCAGCGAGCAAGTTCGACGTGCCCTCGCAGAACCTCGTCTACGCCGACACCGAGGGCAACATCGGCTACCAGGCGCCCGGCCGGATCCCGGTGCGGACCCGGGGCGACGGCACCTGGCCGGTGCCCGGCTGGACCGGCGAATACTCCTGGCAGGACACCATCCCCTTCAACGAGCTGCCCAGCGTCTACAACCCGCCCGAGGGCTACATCGTGACCGCCAACAACGCGGTCATCGACCCGGAGCGCTACCCGCACATGCTCACCAAGGACTGGGCGTACGGCTACCGCTCCCAACGCATCCTGGAGCGCCTCAAGACCGAGCTCCAGAAGGGCAAGGTGGACGCGGCGACCATGAGCCGGGTGCAGCAGGACACCTACAACGGCTTCGCCCAGTTCCTGGTGCCCAAGCTGCTGGACCTCAACGTGGCGGGACCCGCCGCCGACGCCCGCGAACTGCTGCGCACCTGGGACTACTCCCAGGGAACCGAGTCGGCCCCGGCGGCGTACTTCAACGCCGTCTGGCGGCACCTGCTCATCGAGACGTTCAACGACGACCTGCCGGAGAGCTCCTGGCCGGGCGGTGGCGACCGCTGGTTCGAGGTGGTCCGCGTCATGCTGGACAGGCCCGGCGACCCGTTCTGGAACGACACCCGCACCCCCAACGCGGAAACCCGCGACGACATGCTGCGCCGGGCCATGGCCATGGCCTACGACGAGCTGAGCGCCCGCATCGGCCCGGACGTCAAGGCCTGGCGCTGGGGCGACCTGCACACGCTGAAGCTCACCAACCAGACCTTCGGCACCTCCGGAATCGCCCCGATCGAGTGGCTGTTCAACCGCGGGCCGTTCCCGGTGAGCGGCAACGACGACGCGGTCAACGCCGCGGGCTGGGACGTGCAGGAGGACTACACCGTGGGCTGGCTGCCGTCCATGCGGATGGTCGTGGACCTGTCAGACATGGACAAGTCCGAGTGGATCAACCTGACCGGCGCCTCGGGCCATGCCTTCCATGACAACTACTGGGACCAGGCCCCGCTGTGGGCGAGCGGGAAGACCACTCCCATGCTCGCCCGGGAGGAGTCCGTCAAGAAGGCCGCCGCCAACACCCTGACCCTCACGCCGTGAGGGCGCGGGACCCGGGCGGTGAGAGGGCGGAGGCCGGACCTCGAGGGTGAGAGGCCGGCGAGGAGGCTCCGCGCGGAACGCGGAGCCTCGGCCCTGTTCGAGCTGTCCTCTCATTTGTCGTGAGAGGTCTTCGCCCGGGACCACCAGGGCGACGTGCGGGGGTAGTTTCCGTCGTCCAGGTCGGCCAGCCGTTCGAAGACGTTCCACGAGGCCGGGTTTCCGCAGACCAGCACGGAGACGACCACCGCGACGACGTACAGCGGGAGCATCGGCAGGCCGACGCAGACCATGTACTGCCAGGCGTGCCGGTCCTCGTGCCTGAGCAGGTCACCGGCGAGGTAGCCCTCCTCGTACCGGGTCAGCACCACGTTGCCGACGGTGAACGCCCCCGCGACCGGAAACGGGATGCGATACCCGTGGGCGAGGATCAGCCCGCCGGGTCCCGCCGACACCCGAGCCCGGCCGAGGCGTGCCACCAGCAGCCCCAGCGGCGTGGACAGGTTCACATAGTTGAGTGCCCGCCGTACCCGATGCAACCGCCGCATACCGGGATTGTGCGCCATCCGGCGGCCCCGCGTCAGCGGGCGCGGAGGGCGCCTGCCGTGTTACCGGTGCGTTCGCGCAGCAGGATGCGCAGGGTGTTGGCGTGCTCGTAGCCGACCTTGCGGGCGATGGCGTCCAGGGACAGGTCGGTGGTCCGCAGGAGGTGTGAGGCCTGCTCGACCCGAAGGTCCTGGATGAACCGCACGGGGGAGGTCCCGAGCGTCCGGCGCACGGTGCGCTGAAGGGTGCGTTCGCTGATGCCGAGCGCACGGGCGGCGTCGACGATGCTGATCGGCTCGTCGAGGTTCAGGCGGGCCCAGCGCTCGAAGGCCGCGACGACCGGGTCGCTCTGGGCGAGCGCGCTGGGAATGGTGTACGCCGACTGGGACGGGCGTTCGTCGATCACCAGGTAGCGGGCGACGAGATCGGCCAGCGCGGGGCTGCTCGTCCGGACGACCGCGAGCGCGAGGTCGACGTGGCCGAAGGCCGCGCCCGCCGTCGTCACCCCGTCCGAGGTGGCCACCATGCAGGTCTCGTCGATCGTGACTGCCGGATAGCGCTTGCGGAAGAGGGGGGCCAGCCACCAGCTCGTGGTCGCCCGCCGGCCGTCCAGCACCCCCGACTCGGCCAGCAGGAAGGTGCCCGTACAGGCCGACGCGAGGGGTGTGCCGCGCCCTCGCGCGTCAGCCACCAGGCGCCGCACGGCCGCCGTCCCGGGCCCCGAGGCCTGCGCTATGAGGGCGTCGGGCCGCCGCTCGGCCAGCGCCGGCACCAGCAGCAGGTCCGCCCCTTCGGCCTCGGCGACCGGCGCGGTGGACACGACATGCCCCGCGCCGGTGCGGATCCGGCGGCGGAAACCGACGGTGGTGACCTGCCACGCGGGTGGCGGCTGCGGGAGATCCTCCCGCATCGCGTTGGCCGCGTTCAGCACGTCGAGCACCGCGGCGAGCCCGGAATCGAACACGCCATCGTAGGCCAGCACCGCCACATCCATGGCGGGAACGGTATCAGAAGCGTCGTTCGCGACACTGGGAGGCCGCCGGGCGCGGCACTAGGTTCGCAGGTGTCCCGGATGGCAGGGACGACGGAACAGAGATACGGAGCGACTTTCATGAACATCGGTCTCCTGGCCCGGATCGAAGCCAAGCCCGAGTACGCCGACAAGGTCGAGGCCTTGCTGCGCGAGGCGCTCCGGCTCGCCGAGGAGGAGGAGCACACCGTCACCTGGTTCGCCTTCAAAGAAGACGCCACCACCTTCGGGGTCTTCGACACCTTCGAGGACGAGCAGGGACGCACCGGCCACCTGCAGGGCCGGATCGCCGCGGCGCTGATGGAGGCGGCGGAGACCATGCTGAGCAAGGCTCCGGACATCCACCCCGTGGATCTCCTGGCGGTCAAGCTTCCCTGATCCCGCCCGCCACCGGCCGGAGGCTCAGCCTGTCGCTGACCTCCGGCCTTCACGTTCACGCAACCTGCCCGGTCGCCGTAACCTGCCCGGTCGTCCTGCCGGGCGGATGACGGTTTGACCTTGCCGTAACGTCAACGTTTCTAATGAGGGCATGCGGATCGGCGAACTCGCCGCGCTGGCCGGGGTGTCCACCCGGACCGTGCGCCACTACCACCACCTGGGACTCCTTCCCGAGCCGGTACGGCTGGCCAACGGCTATCGGGACTACCGGCTGCGTGACGCGGTGATCCTCGCCCGCGTACGGCGCCTGGCCGAGCTGGGCCTGTCGCTGGACGAGATCCGTGACGTGCTAGCCGACGACCAGGGCCGGGAACTGCGTGAAGTGCTCCTGGAGCTGGACGCCGACCTGGCCAGGCAGCAGGAGGCGATCGGCGCCAGACGAAACCGGCTGGCCATGCTGCTGGCGGAGGCGGATCCGCATCCCGACTCGTTGGTGTCTCCCGACATGGCGGCGGTGCTGCGCGACCTCCCCGTCGAGGGCTCCAAGTTCGCCGAGCTCGACCGCGAGCTGCTGGTGCTGGTGGACAGCATGGCCGACCCGGCGGGCCGGGCCCGGATGCTCGACCTGATGCGCCCGCTCACCGAGCCTGACGCGCTCGCACGGGGACACGCCCTCTACAAACGACTCGACGAGCTCGCCGGCGCGGACCCCGGCGATCCTCGCGTCGCCACGCTCGCCACCGACCTTGTCGCCCACATCCCCGACGAGATGGCGGCGGCGATGGTCGCGAGTCTGGATTCGTCCCCCGGCCACGCGCGCCCGCCCGGACCCGCCTCGGCGGAGAACACCGATGGCGGGCAGTGGCTGGAGGCGATGTTCACCGAGATGTCCTCCGCCCAAGGCGAAGTGTTCCGGCTGGTCATGATCATGCTGAAGGAGAGAACGTGATGCTCGGGATCGCGCGCGGCGCGCTGTCCGCCATGGTTCCCGTGGAACTGCTGCTCGTGATCCTGCTGGCGTCAGGGGTGTCACTGCCCGGCTGGGTGATCGTGGTGGCCGAGCTGGCCGCCGCGTCGGTGTTCGTCCTGGAAACGGTGACCGTCTACCGGCTGTTTCGAGCCGAGCGGCGGGGCGGTGCGGATCGGCGGACGGCGCTGCGGGCGGCCGTCGACCGGCTGGTGCCGGAGCGGGTGCGCAGGATCATGGATTTCGACCTGAAGGGCATGGTCAGCCTCGTCCTGTGGATCACGCGCCGCCGGGACGGCGTGCCGCCCGGGGCCACCGCCGCCTCCTACTCCCGCGCGCAGACCTCCACGATGACGATGTTCCTGTTCATGATGATCGTGGAGCTGGTGGGCGTGGAGATCCTGCTGCGGGCGTTCGGCGCACCGGCCGGCCTGCGCACCCTGATCCTGGTGGTCGACGCCTACGGGATCCTGTTCGCGCTCGCGGTCATCGCCGCCTGCGTCACCCGGCCCCACGTCGTCTCCCCCGGGGAACTGCGCATCCGCTACGGCGCGTTCTTCGACCTGCGCGTCCCCCGCGACCTGATCTCTTCGGTACGGCTGTCGCGCAACTACAACGAGTCCGGCATGATCACACTGACGGACGGGCGGCTCGGTGTGGCGGTGTCCTCCCAGACCAACGTGGTCGTCGAGCTGACCGAACCGGTCACCGTCGTCCGCCCCCTCGGCAGCCGCGCCGAAGCCACCGCGATCCGTTTCTTCACCGACGATCCGGACGCCACCCTGCAGGCCCTTCGGCACCGCGAGGATCCGCGGGCCAGTTCTCCAGTGTGAAGTGGAGGGCCGATTCCGTCAGGCGCTCCGCCGTCAGTCCCGCACGAGCCATCCGCCACGCCACGTTTCCTAGCATCAATATTCAGTTGCCTAATATATCTAGGATATGTAGCGTTCGGCGCCATGAAAGCACTGAACGAGCAAGAACTCCGCGCGTCGTTCGTCAACTGCTCCAAGGGGGAGGCCAAACGGCTGGCGATCCCGCGGGACCTGGACGAGCAGCCCTGGGACGACCTGGACTTCCTGGGATGGCGCGACCCCGGCGCGCCCGATCGCGCCTACCTCGTCACCGAGCACGGCGGCGAGGTCGTCGGCGTGGCGCTCCGGCGCTCCGCCCAGCAGCGCGGATACCTCCATCGCGGCATGTGCTCCCTGTGCCTGACCACGCACCCCGGCGATGGGGTCTCCCTGATGACCGCCCGGAGAGCGGGTCAGGCCGGCCGGGACAGCAACTCGGTCGGCGTGTACGTGTGCACCGACCTCGCCTGCTCCCTGTACGTACGCGGTAAGAAGATCCCCGACCTGGGAGGACGTCTTGAGGAGTCCCTGACCGTGGAGGAGCAGATCGACCGCACCAGGATCAAGCTGTTCGCCTTCCTGGACAAGGTCCTGACGTGAGCCGGGGAGGCGCCCGGAGCCGGCGGTGCGGGAGCGCCTGATCACCGGTCCATGGGCGAATGCGGCTCCGCCGGGCGGGGGCCGAACGAGTGCTGGGTGAGCAGCCACGATCCGCCCGCGGCCGAAGGGGTGAGGAAGACCGCCGTCATGAGTGCGGCCAGGCCGCCGTAGAGGTAGAAGTAGCCGGACAGGTCGTTGGCGATGACGACGTCACCCTCCGGGCGGCTGCCCAGCCAGACCAACGTGGTGACCATCCAGCCCGCGGCGGGCACGAGGGCGGCCAGTTTGCCTCCCATCATGCGCCCGGCGCCCCAGCTGACGGCGAACAGCACGGCGACGCAGCCGATGGCCGAGATCGGAACGGGCCACAGGTACCACGAGTGCTGGAAGCCCCCGACGACGCCCATCACGAGGCCGAGCACGACGAGCACGGCGTACGTCACCGCGGTGATCGCCGCCGCCGCCTGCGGTCTCTCGACCTCCTGGGCCTGCTCCATCACAACCATCGAGGCTAGCCGATCCCCGCGAAGAGATCGTCTTCGCGCTTGTACGGCTCGCCGAGCCCTCCCACCTCGACCGGCGCCCCCGGCCGGGCGGGTCCCGGCATCCCGGAACGCAAAATGAAGTGCTCCACCCCCAGCGCCTCCTGGCCGATGTTGTTGGACAGGGCGAACCAGGGTGCGTCCACGCTGATCTGGGTGGCGTGCGCCCGCATCGCGTCGAGCTTCCGGCCGAGGTAGGGGCGGGCGTCGACCTCGGTGGTGATGTCCTCGTCCGCGCAGCCGAACGGCAGGTCGTCGACGCTGTCCTCGGCGAGGAACGTCACGTCGGCCTCGCTCATCGCCTCGGCGGACTGGCGCATCGTGGACTTGGCCAGGGCGGTGAAGTAGAACTTGGCGATCCGCCACGGCTCGCCCTCGCCGAACGCCGGGTCGGCGGCCAGCGCGAAGGCCCGCCAGGAGACGCGGTGGGCCTGGATGTGGTCGGGGTGGCCGTAGAAGCCGTTCTCGTCGTAGGTGACGAGGACCTGGGGCCGCACCTCCCGGATGACCTTGACCAGTTCCCCGGCGGCCTCGTCCAGGTCGGCCTGCCAGAAGGCGTCGCCGCGGTGGTTGGAGGCGGCGCCCATCATCCCGGAGTCGCGCCAGCGGCCCGCGCCGCCGAGGAAGCGGTGGTCGGTGACGCCGAGGGCCTCGCAGGCCGCGGCGAGTTCGCCGATGCGGTGTTCGCCAAGGGTGTCGTCGTGGTCCGCGGCCAGGTGGGCCAGCTCCGGCGGAATGACCTCCCCCTCTTCGCCGAGGGTGCACGTCACCAGCGTGACGTGGGCCCCCTCGGCGGCGTATTTGGCCATGGTCGCCCCACTGCCGATCGTCTCGTCGTCGGGGTGGGCGTGCACGAGCAGCAGGCGCCGGTCAGTCATGCATCAGAGGGTATCCGGGAGCGTGTGTAGAGGGTGATGCGGACCGCCCCGGATATCCAGGTCCGCCAGGGCTTGAAGTCCCTTTTGAGCGCCCTCAGCCGGGGTTCCTCCCGCCATTCGGCGTCGCGGATGCGCCGTGAGACCAGCCACACCCGGTCGGAGTCCGGTCCCAGGGCCTTCAGCCTGCGGTACGGCTCGCCGTAGACGACGACGAACAGCCGGAAGCGCTCGGGCATGTAGAGGACGGCGTCGCCGGGCCGCTCGCGGGCGGCCAGCGTGGCGGCGAGGCCCCGCAGGTCGTCGGGGCGGTTGGCGGGCCCGCGGATGGTGAGGTGGGCGCTCACCGAGAGCGCCGCGAGGACCGCGAGAACCGCCCAGCTCGCCGGGGTACGGCGAAGCGCGGCCAGGCCGGCCCCGGCCAGCAGCGCGACGGCCGGGAGCACGAACATGACGTAGCGCGGGTTGTAGACCGGATGCACCTGGGAGATGAGGAAGGACGACGCCACCGGGAGGAGTGCCCAGGGCACCGCCACCGCCACCAGGGACGGCGTTCTCACCGCGCGGGGCTCCGCTCCCTCCCCGTGTCCGGCCCCGCCTTCCCTCGCGCCGATTCCGTCGTCCGCCCCCGCACCCGGCCGTGCGGCGGTCCCCGCGCCCGGCCGCGTGCCGTACCACACCCCGAGCAGAGTGAGGACGACGAGGAGGGCGAGGAACAGCGCCGGCAGAACCGAGGACTGCCACGACACCGGGCCGCCCGCCACCTCCACCCCGAACTGCCCCAACTCGGCGAGACCGGGCACCTTCAGCCAGAAGAGCTGCTCGTCACGCTGCCCGGAGGCGATCAGCACGAGCGGCGTGAGCAGCGCCCCGGCCCCGGTCACCGCCGCCAGCCACGGGATGATCTCTTCACGCCTGCGGGCGACGACGAGGGCGTGGGCGGGCAGCAGGAGCAACGCGTAGAGGTGGAAGCATCCGAGCAGCGCGACCAGCAGGCCGTACCCGGCGTATCGCCACCGGCGCTCGCCGAGCAGGATCCATGTGGCGGCGACCGCAACCGTGCTGACCAGGGCATAGCTCCGCGCCTCCTGGCCGTAGCGGCTGACCATGGGCAGCAGCGCGTAGACCAGCCCGGCGAACAGCCCCACCTGCGGCGTGGCGAGCCTGCGCCCGATGGCCGCCACCCCGAACGTCGCCCCGGCGACCGCCAGCGCCGAGGGCAGCCGGGCGGCGGCCTCCCCGCCGAACGCGGCGAACGGCCTGAGAATCAGGTAGTACAGCGCGTGCACGGCGTCGATGTCGTCGAGCAGCCGCCCCAGCTCGTCGAACGACATGGTCGCGGCCATCACGCTCACCGACTCGTCCCGCCAGAACGACGGGATGCCGATCCCCCAGAGCACGAACACGAACGCCAGTGCGGCAGGCGTTCCTGGAGAGCGGGCGATTCGCGCAGCAAACGTCACTTGCCCAATTTTCTTCTACAACACCCGCCACTCAAGCCATCCCCAGAAGAGCGGGGGCGCCACCGGCAACTGGCAAGATGACTGGTATGAGTGAGAGCTTCCCTCGTCTGCATGCCAGAACCCGCCGGTTCACCCTGGGAGTGCCGCGCGGCTTCACCATCGCTCCGGACGGTTCGCACATCGTGTTCCTGCGGACGAAGGGCGGCTCCGACCCGGTCACCTGCCTGTGGGAGTTCGACGTCGCCAGCGGCCAGGAGCGGCTGATCGCCGACCCGCGGGTCATCGCCGCCGGCGAGGACGGCGAGGATCTTCCGCCCGAGGAGCGGGCGCGCCGCGAGCGCAGCCGGGAACAGGCGGGCGGCATCGTCGGCTACAGCACCGACACCGCGGTGACCACGGCGGCGTTCACGCTCTCCGGCAACCTCTACGTCATCGACCTGAAGACCAGGAGCGCGCGCCGGTTGCAGACGCCCGGCCAGGTGATCGACCCGCGGGTCTCCCCCGACGGCGTCTACGTCGGCTACGTGAGCGGCGGCGCGTTCCACATCCACGACCTTGAGGACGAGGTCGACCACGTGCTGGCCCGCCCCGAGTCGCCCGAGGTGACGTACGGCCTGGCCGAGTTCATCGCCGCCGAGGAACTGAATCGCATGCGCGGCTACTGGTGGTCGCCCTCCGGCGACGCGGTGCTGGTCGCGCGGGTCGACGAGTCCCCGGTCGCGAAGTGGCACATCGCCGACCCGGCCAACCCCTCCCGCTCCGCCTCCGAACAGCGCTATCCCGCCGCCGGAACGGCGAACGCCAAGGTCGAGCTCTTCGTCCTGACCGTGGACGGCTCCCGCACCCCCGTCCCCTTCGACGACGAATACCTGGTCACCGCCTCCTGGGACACCCACGGCCTGACGATCGTCACCATGCCGCGCGACCAGAAGACCATGCGCCTGCTCGACGTCGACCCCGCCACCGGGACCTCCACGGTCGTCCGCGAGGACACCGACCCCGCCTGGATCGACGTCGTCCCCGGCGTTCCCGGCCGCCTGTCCGACGGCACCCTGGTCTGGGCCGCCAGCTCGGAGGGCGGCCACCGCCTGATCATCGGCGACCGGCCGGTCACCCCGGCCACGCTCCAGGTCCGCGAGATCCTCGACATCGACGGCGACGCCGTGCTCTTCCGCGCCAGCGGCGAGCCCACGGAGATCGCCCTGTGGGCCTACAAGGACGGCCGGATCACGCTGGTCAGCCCGGCCGAGAGCGGCGTCTACAGCGGCCACACCGCCGGCGGCACCCTGATCGTCACCGGCCAGACCCTCGGCAGCGAGGGGTCCGTGACGCGTGTCTCCCATCACGGCACGGCCCGCGGCCACATCGCCTCCCACGCCGAACGCCCCGGTCTGGACCTGCGTGTCTCCCTGGTCCGCGCGGGCAAGCGCGACCTGTCCACCGCCGTGCTCTTCCCCTCGGGACACGTGCCCGGCTCGGCGAAGCTGCCGGTTCTCATGGACCCGTACGGCGGGCCGCACGCCCAGCGTGTCCTCGCCGCCTCCGGGGCCTACCTGACCAGCCAGTGGTTCGCCGACCAGGGCTTCGCGGTGGTCGTGGCCGACGGCCGCGGCACCCCGGGACGCGGACCGGAGTTCGAGCGGGCCGTCCTTCACGATCTGGCCACGCCGCCCCTCGAAGACCAGATCGACGCCCTCCACGGCGCCGCCGCGCAATTCCCCGACGACCTCGACCTGTCCCGGGTCGGCATCCGCGGCTGGTCCTTCGGCGGCTTCCTGGCCGCCCTGGCCGTGCTCCGCCGCCCCGACGTCTTCCACGCGGCCATCGCCGGGGCCCCGGTGACCGACTGGCGCCTCTACGACACCTGCTACACCGAGCGCTACCTCGGCCACCCCGACGCGGGTCACTACGACTCCTCGTCGCTGTTCGCCGACGCCGAGAAGCTGGACCGGCCTCTCCTGCTGATCCACGGTCTGGCCGACGACAACGTGGTCGCCGCCCACACGCTGCGCCTGTCGTCCGCGCTCCTGGCGGCGGGCCGCCCGCACAACGTCCTGCCGCTGTCCGGGGTCACCCACATGACCCCTCAGGAGGTCGTGGCGGAGAACCTGCTCCTGCTCCAGGTCGACTTCCTGAAGAAGGCCTTGTCCTGAACCGGCGGGCCCCGGAGCCGGTTCCGGCTCCGGGGCTCGCGCTTCCGCCGGTCCCGGGCGTCCGTCGCGATGGCGTGCCACCGCGACGGCCGTCACTTCGGGGTGCCGTGCCAGCTGCTCCACAGGGCCGCGTAGGAGCCTTCGGCGGCGACGAGCTCGTCATGGGAGCCGAGCTCGCTGATCCGGCCGTCCTCGACCACCGCGACCCGGTCGGCGTCGTGCGCCGTGTAGAGGCGATGGGCGATGGCGATCACGGTACGGCCGTCGAGCACGGCGGCCAGGGACCGCTCCAGGTCGCGCGCGGCCCTGGGGTCGATCAGCGAGGTGGCCTCGTCCAGGACGAGGGTGTGCGGATCGGCCAGGACCAGGCGGGCCAGGGCCAGCTGCTGGGCCTGCGCGGCGGCGATCGACTCGCCGCCGGAGCCGACGGCCGTGTCCAGCCCGTCCGGCAGGGCCGCGACCCACTCCCAGGCGTCCACGGCGGAGAGCGCCGCGCGGACGGCGTCGTCGTCGGCGTCCGGGCGGGCGATCAGCATGTTGTCACGCACCGTTCCCCGGAACACGTGGTGTTCCTGGCTCACCAGGGCGACATGACCGCGCAGGTCGTCCAGCGGGAGTTCGACCAGAGGGGTGCCTCCCACCATGACCGAGCCTGCGCGCGGGCCGTGGATGCCCGCGAGCAGACGGCCCAGCGTGGACTTTCCGGCACCGGACGGGCCGACCATCGCCAGCCGCTCCCCCGGCTTGACCACCAGGTCGATGCCGTGCAGCACGTCGTGGCCCTCACGGTAGGCGTAGTGGACACCGGTGGCCCGCAGCTCCTTGCCGTCGGGAACGCCGGATCCGGCCTCACGGTCGTCGGGCACCTCGGCGACGCCCAGCAGCCGGGCCATGGAGGCCCCGCCGACCTGCAGCTCGTCGATCCACATGAGCAGCCGGTCGAGCGGGTCGATGAGCTGCTGCACGTACAGCGTGGCCGTGGTGACCTGGGCCAGCGAAACCCAGTCCTGGATGTAGAACACGCCGCCGACGACCAGCGTCGCCACGATCGGGACGACGTAGCCGAACTCGACCGCGGGGAACCAGGCCGTGCGCAGTCCCAGGGTGTAGCGCTCGGCCGCCCATGAGCGGGCGATGTCGGCGTCGGTACGGCGGTGCCTGCGGTCCTGCAGGTTCAGGGCCTCCACCGCCCGGGCGCCGCCGACCGTCTCGGCCAGGCCGTCGGTCATGTCGGCGTAGGCGGCGCTCTCCCGCAGGTAGCCGTCCCGGGCCCGCTTGAGGTACCACCGGGTGGAGATCCACAGGATCGGCGCCGCCAGCAGCGAGGGCAGCATGAGCAGCGGTCCCACGAGCAGCAGAGCGCCGACGGTGATCACGCAGGTGACCAGCGCGATCATCGTCTCGGGTACGGCGTGCCGTACCGTGCGCGACAGCGAGTCGACGTCCCGCGAGGTCCTGGAGATCAGGTCGCCCGACCCGGCGCGCTCCACCGTGGACAGCGGCAGGCCCAGCACCCGGTCGACGAACTCCTCGCGCAGCTCGGCGAGAACCTTCTCGCCGAGCTTGGAGGAGGCGTAGACGGCGTATCTGACCAGCACCGCCTGGGCGGCCAGGAAGCAGCCGACGGCCAGCGCCACCGTGGTGACGTCGATCCCGGAACCGTCCTCGACTCCCTGGACGAGCCGGCCCAGCAGCCACGGCACCGCCAGGCCCGCGACGGCGGCCAGGCCGTGCAGGCTCAGCGCCACCGTCAGGGCTCCGGGATACTTCAGCGTGAGCCTGCGGGCATACGCCCGGACCTGCGCCTCATCGGCGACCGGCAGAATCTGCTTGCTCATGCGATCCCCTCCCTTCTCGGCTCGGAGCCTGTGCCGGAACGCGGGCGGCGCCCGCCGGCTCGCTTGCTCAAGAGTCCTCTCCCCTGGTGACGACGGCGTTGTAGGCCGGCGCGGTGGCCAGTAGTTCCCGGTGCGTTCCCTGGGCGCGCACGCGGCCGTCCTCGACGTAGAAGACGTGATCGGTGCGGTCGAGCACCAGCGGGCTGGTCGTGCAGACCAGCGTGGCCTTCCCGGCGCGGGCCTTGGCCAGCCGGTCGGCGATGCGGGCCTCGGTGTGAGCGTCCACCGCGCTGGTGGGCTCGATGAGGACGAGCACCTCCGGGTCGGCGATCAGCGCCCTGGCCAGCCGCAGCCGCTGCTGCTGGCCGCCGGAGAACTCCCGGCCCGACTCGGCGACGTGCCCGTCGAGGCCCCCGGGCAGCGCCTCGACGATGTCCTCGGCGCACGCGGCGTACAGCGCGTCGGCGACCTTCTCTGCGGAGGCCTCACCGGCGACGTCCAGCTCGTCCCTGAGCACGCCGGCGAAGAGCCTGGCGCCGTTGTCCGCGACCAGGATCCGGCGGCGGACCTCGGCGATCGGCAGGGTGTCCAGCGGCACGTCACCGAAGTCCACGTCGCCGTCGTCGTAGCGGCCGAGCCGGTCGGCGATCGCGACGGCCTCCTCGGGCGTGGCCGCCGCGATGGCGACGAACGTTCCGGGGCGGACCGCGACCCCGGAGGCCACGTCGCGCAGCAGGCCCCCGTCGGAGCGGCCGGTGCCGCCGCTCACCTCCGGCTCCAGCGACAGGATGCGCACCACCCTGCCTGCGGCGACGTGTCCCTTGGTCAGCTTGTCGGCCGCCTCCGTGAGCGCCCGCATGGGGGCGATCAGGAAGACCGCGTAGCCGTAGAAGGCGACGAGCTGGCCCGCGGTGATCTCGCCCCGCATCGCGAAGGTCGCGCCCAGCCAGGTCACCCCGGCGATCAGCAGGCCGGGCAGCAGGATCTGCGCGCCCTCCAGCACCGACTCGACCGAGGCCACCCGCACGCCCGCGTGCCGTACCTTCTGGGATTCGGCGGTGTAGCGGTCGGCGAAGACCTGCTCGCCGCCGATGCCGCGCAGCACTCGCAGGCCCGCGACGATGTCGGCGGCCCGGGTGGACAGGTCGCCCTGCAGGTCGCGGTGGACGTGCTGGCGCTTGTGCAGCGGCCTGAGCAGGGGGCCTACCGCGGCGGCCATGAGCGGCACGCCGACCAGCACCATCAGGCCCAGCGGCAGCGAGGTCCTGATCAGGATGACGGTCACCGTGACGATGGTGACGACCGCACCGGTGCCCCGGAGCAGGATGTCCATCGCGTTGCCGATGTGGGCGATGTCGGAGTTGCCGACGCTGACGACCTCGCCGGTGGATATGCGCTTGGGCAGGGTCGCGCCCAGCCGGGTCGCCTGCCTGACGGTGACCTGGACGGTCCGGTAGGCGGCGCTCAGCCAGTTGTAGACGGCCATCCGGTGCCGCAGGATGCCCGCGAGCGCCTGCACGACGCCCAGGCCGAACAGCACCGCGGCCCAGATGAGCAGGGCCGTCATGTCCTTGGCCCTGATGGCGTCGATGCCCTTGCCCATCACCGCCGGCACCAACGCCATGGCGAGCCACCACAGGGTGGCATAGCCGATGCCGAGGAAGAGGGTGCCCGCCTGCTTGCGGGCCACCCAGCGCAGATATCGAATCGGGCTGCGGGCGTCAGGAATGCCGGGATCGGCGGCAGGTAAGGAGCGCATAGCCGTTCCAGGCTGACAAATCCCGGTCTCGCCGGGCAAACCATTTTCCGACCAACGATGCGTCAATCAGAGTTGACAAGTGTGTGGCGTCAACTTAAATTGACATACATGAGCGATACGGCACAGCTGGCCTCCGATGCGAGCAGCCGCGATCCAGCCGTCGGCCTGCGGGCCGTGCGAGCGCTGCGAATGCTGGTCGACAGGTTGGAGGCCCTTCAGGTGGAGAACGCCAGGGAGCAGGGCTGGTCCTGGCAGGAGATCGCCTACTGCCTGGAAGTCACCCGGCAGGCGGTGCACAAGAAGTACGCAGGGGGCCGCGGTCTGTTGAGGCGGGAGAAATAGCATGTTCGAACGGTTCACCCAGGAAGCCCGGCAGGTCGTGACGCTCGCGCAGGCGAACGCCCGGCGGCTTCACCACAACCAGATCGGCACCGAGCATCTCCTGCTCGGCCTGTGCGAGCAGTCGGCCACCCTGTCGGCACGTCTTCTGGCCCGGCACGGGCTCGACCACGCGGAGGCGTCCGCCGCGGTGGTTCGCATCATCGGCCCCGCACCGACCGGGGAACTGGACAGGGACGCCCTGGAGACGATCGGCATCGATCTCGACGCGATCCGGGAGAAGGTCGAAGCGGCCTTCGGCCCCGGCGCCCTCGACCGGAAACCGGAGCGAGACCACCGTGGCCGCCTCCGCAGCGGCCGTCACATCCCGTTCTCCTCCCCCGCGAAGAAAGCCCTGGAGCTCTCCCTGCGGGAGGCCATCGCCCTCAAGCACAGGCACATCGGCGACGGCCACATCCTCCTGGGTCTGCTCCGCGGGGGCGACGGCCTGGCCCGCCGCGTCCTCGACCAGGCCCGCATCGACGCCGGGACGCTGCGCCACGAGATCGTCGAGAACATCGGCCCCCACCGAGCCGCCGGCTAGAACCCGCCCCGGCGACCGACGGCCAACCGCTTGAGATGCAGGAACACGCCGACCGTCAGCGCACGCAGCACCCGCCGGCGGCGCGGGTCCCGCTTCGGCGGCGCGCCTCGGTAGGGAATCGGCCCCGCGCTCACGCGGCCACCCCCTGAGAATCATGCCCGCCGGCCGCCCGGCGCGCGGCCGACCGATCGAGACCAGCGGGCATGCCCGGCTCGGAGGGCGTGCCCAGCTCGGCGGGCGTGCCCGGTTCGATGGGCGTGCCCAGTCCGGCGGGCGTACTCAACCCGGCGGGCGGGCCCAGCTCGACGAGGCCGCCGCCGGCGAACACCGCGACCCGATCACACCGCGCGGCGTCCCGAGTGGTCAGCACCACGGTCGTGCCACGCGCCGCGATGGCGGAGACCGCGGGGCCGATCTCGATCGACGGTTCGTCGACGAAAAGCGCCTCGGGCGAACGCAGAAGGCTGCTCGCGACCCGCAGGCGAACGCGCGACTGCGGCGACCAGGCACCGGCGCCTTCGCCTCCCGAAAGGCCGACGAGATCGAGCGCCTCCTCGATCCGATCGCGCCGGTCCCGGGGCGGCACGCCGTACAGTTCGGCGAAGAAGCGCAGGTTGTCGGCGGCGGAGAGCGCGCTCCACAGGCGACCGCCGGACACCGAACCGATACAGCGACGCACCTGCCGGCGCTGCTCGACCACGTCGTAGCCGCACACCCTGGCGGTGCCACCGGCCGGAGCGAGCAGTGTGGCGAGCATCCTGATGGTGGTGGCCGCTCCCGCGCCGAACAGGCCGAAGACCTCGCCCCGCCGTACGGCGAAGCTCACTCCCCGGCCCTCGGAACGGCGCAGGTCACGAGCCACGATCACATGGTCCGTCATGGAAGGGACGGTACGCGTCCGCCTGCCGGGCGGCGATGGATTCGGCAGCCGCCGAATGCTCAGCCGAGCAGGCGCACCGCCTCCGGCGGGCCCAGCAGGTCGACCAGGGAGAGCCCGGCGGGCTCCAGGCCGTACAGCACCCGGCGGCCCGCCCTGTGGCGATGCGCGACACCAGCGGCCACCAGGACGGACAGGTGCTCGGACACGGTGCTGGGCGCGAGTCCGAGCGTCGCCGCGAGCCCGGCCGTCGTCGAGGGCCGGGGGTACAGCGCGCGCAGCACGGCGGCCCGGCCGTTGCCGAGGAGCACCGCGAGCCTGTCCTGCTCCGTCTCCTCGGGGCGTTCCCGGCCTCTGTCGGCGAGCACCACCGAGCCGCGAGCCTGGTAGGAGACGGCCACCACGTCCTCCTCCCTCGTGGAGCACATCAGGGCGCCCCGCGAGAAGATCAACGGGATCAGCAGCAGCCGCTGGTCGTCGAAGGCGAACGCGTGCTCGTGTGATCTGGCCGCCTCGGGCGGCTTGACCAACGTGAGCACGGGATACTCCCACCTGACGCGATCGTGCAGGGCCCCGAGGAGCGCGTCGGGGCCGTCGGCGGCCAGCAGCCGCGCCCGGAAGAGCATCTCCTCGTCCAGCGCGCCGCACATGGCCGGCCAGTACGGCGCCAGCGCCGCGTCCCAGTACGCCTGGAGCCCGTCCGCCAGCTCGCCAAGAGCCCGGACCGGGTCCTTGAGGAACCGGTCCAGATCAGGCGTGCTCGTCTGGACGTTCATCTCGGCGGCGATGACGTCGGGGCCGGTGGCGCGCAGGCGGTCGAGTTCCTCCTCGATCGTCGGGGACGCCGATCGGGGAATCGGTGAGAGAAAGTCGGGGAAGCGCGAGCCGAGCCGGAGGACGAGATCGACAGGCGCGGTCTCCGGAACCGTGGCCAGCACCGACCTGGCACGCGCCGCCCACCCGTCGTACGGCCAGGGCACGTACGCCCGGCGGAGCAGGAAGAGACTGCACAGCGTCTCCCAGAGCGGGCTCGTCGCGATTCTCGTCCTGGCCAGCGTGAGCTCATCCAGCTCGATCCGGATCACGCCCCGAATCTACCCATACGACGCCTCATGCCGATCGCGCACCCACCGCGAACGACGGACCGCCCCAGGCGTGCCAGGGGCTGCGCCGGGTGGGCCGCTGCGCCGAGCCCCGTTTGGACCAAGCGGCCAGAGAACCTCGTTCAAGCATGAAGAGGGCCCGGCAGATGCCGGGCCCTCCCCTGTGCCGTTCGGGGTCAGAGTTCAGAGGCCTGCGTGGTTGGTGTGCTGGAGGATCGCGGAGGCGATGAGGGGAAGCGCCGGCGTGGGCATGGTATGGCCCATCCCTTCGATGGGCACCAGGACGCTGCCGGGGATCGCCGCGGCGAGCGCCCTGCCCTGCTCGAAGGGCGCCATGAGATCCTCCGTGCCATGGATCACCAAGGTGGGGGCAGTGATGGAGCCGACGAGCTCGGAACGGTCACGTGAGGCCATCACCGCGAGGATGTGATTCTGCATGGTGTGCGCCATGTCTCCAGCTCGGGCAAACTCCTGCGCGATCATCTGGCGTGTCGCCGTCTCATCGAACGGGGTGAGGGAGCCGGTCAGGATACGAGCGAGGTCGACTCTGGCCTGGATCTGCTGTTCTTCCGTGGCGGGCGGGTCGGCGGCCTGCCGGGCGTCCCACTCGAGAAGTCGCGGATCCCGTTCGGAGCCTTGGAAGGTGCCCGTCTCGGGATCGATGGCGACCGCCGCGGACATGACAGCCGTCAGAGTGCGCACACGCCCAGGATGTTCCAAGGCGATCTCTTGCACGATCATGCCGCCCATTGAGGCTCCGACCACGTGCGCGGTCTCGATACCCAGCCCGTCGAGCAGGCCGACCGCATCATCGGCCAGGTCGGTCAGCGTGTACGGTCGCGCCTCGTAGTCGACACGCCCGGACAGGCCGGTGTCCCGGTTGTCGTAGCGAACGACGCAGTGCCCTCCAGCTCGAAGCATCTCGCACAGGTCCTCTGGCCAGGCGGTTCCCTGAGCGCCGAGACCCATCACCAGCAAAATCGCCGGGTCGGCCGGATTTCCCCTGGCCTCGCACCACAGTCGAACGCCATTGCTCTCGATCCATTGTTCCACCGCGCACCTCATCTTCATGGGCATGCTGCCGCGCACGGCACTCACGCACGCCGATCATGAAAAAAGTATAGTGCCGTTAACTTTTTGCCGGAAGCGGTGAGGAAGGAGCGGATGCTCGCATCACCGCGAGCATCTGAGCTCTCAGATGCTCGCGGACGACCGCAGTCTCTCCCCCCAGACGGGCGGCGACCACCGGGGTGACCATTCCGAGGACCGACGTGACCGCGATCTGGGCACCCAGGCCGGACAGATCGGGCCGCACCTCGACGAGCAGGGCGCCCCACTCTTCACGCAAAGTCCGCATCTGGCGATGGAGACGCCGCCGATCCTCCTCAGGCAGTCTCGACAGTTCCCCCTGCAGGATCAGCATCAACTCCTGGTTCTCCAGAGCGAAGGCCGAAAACCAGTCCACCAGCATGACCAGCCGCTCCCCCGGCTCCCGCTCTCGAGCCTCCAGCACGACACGGCTGCCTTCTTGCAACCGCTCCATCGACAACTCGATCAGAGCGATGAGAATGCCCTGCTTGCCCGCGAAGTGCCGATAGACCGCAGGCCCACTCACACCAGCCGCAGCGCCGATGTCGTCGATCCCGGTGACGTCGTAGCCGCGCTCGACGAACAGGCGGGCGGCCTGCAGCAGAATGACCCGCTTGCGCGCCCCGTGCTTGCGTCCCTTGGCGATGAGGTCCTCCAGCTCAGCCATCACTGGCCCGTCGGATCCTGTCATCATCCGCTCCATTCCAGACGTTAGTGACGCTCAACGTATCGTCGTCTGCCGTGTCCTCATGGGTTGCGGTAGCCGACGCGCATGAACTGCACGCCGGCACCAGGCTGATCCGACGAACCGACGCTCGGGACCCGCACACGGCCTTCGGTGGCGTCCGGAGTCCGGTGTGAATCGGGGGTGTGGTTCCGGCTTCATGGTGAGGTCACGCGGTGCGGTGGCGGTTCGGTGTGATCGTCTTTGCGGGCCGGTGGCGTGTTGGGGTCGGAGATGGCCGCTGAGATCAGGAACGTAGTGCCGCTGTGGCGGATTGGAGCAGGCGGACGAGGCTGTCGCGTTGGGTGCTGGGCCAGGAACTGAAGCGGGTGGTCAGGGTGGTGTTGATGGCTTGCTGGAATTGGCCGGTGACCGCCTCGCCCTGGGGGGTGAGATGGACACGGGTCATCCGGCGGTCGTTGGGGTCGGGTTGGCGGGTGAGCAGGCCGCGTCGCTGAAGCCGGTCGACCAGGCCGGTGATGTTGGTCTTGTCGCAGTGCAGCAGGGTCGCGAGCTCGCCGAAGGATGGCTGCAGATGTTGGGCGAAGCACAGTAGTTGCGCTTGCTGGGGGGTTAGTCCAAGCCGGCGGCTCGCCGTGCTGAACAGGCCGTCGATCTCCATGAAGACGCCGATCAGCGTCTCGACGAGTTCGTCATCGGGTGTGGCGGCCATGGCAGGCAGTCTACTACCTGGACAGTTGACACTCTCTACCAAATTAGTCGATGCTGTGGACTATCCATGGCATCGACCAATTGGAGAGGTTATGCGTATCGACGATCGGGTCGCAGTCGTCACCGGCGGATCGCGCGGCATCGGACGGGCTATCAGCGACCGGCTCGCCGCGGCGGGAATGCGCGTCGTCATCGGCTCCCGCGACCAGGAGACGGCCGCGCAGGCGGTGGACCAGATCAAGGACGCGGGCGGGCTGGCCACCGCGGTCCGCGCCGACATCACCCGCCCCGAGGCGGTCAAGGAGTTGTTCGATGCGGCCGAGAGCCAGTACGGCCGGGTGGATGTGTGGGTGAACAACGCGGCCACGGCGACCGCTGGGCCGCTGGCCCGCGCCACCGATGACGACTTCGACCAATACCTGCACGCCAACGTGCGGGCCACGTTCGTCGCCCTGCGCGAGGCCGCGCAGCGGATCAACGATCACGGCCGGATCATCTTGATCTCTTCCGCGCTGACCGTGTCGCCGCTGCCCGGCATGGCGCTGCTGGCCGCCGGCAAGGCCGCCGGTGACCAGCTCGCCCGTACGCTGGCCTGGGAGGTGGGCTCCAGATCCGTCACGGTCAACAGCGTCCTGCCCGGCCTGACCCGTACCGACGTCATCGACACCGTGCCCCCGCACGTCATTGACGATGCCAAGGCTCGCACACCGCTGGGCCGCCTGGGCGAACCAGCCGACATCGCCGACGTCGTCGCGTTCCTGGCCTCCGACGCCGCCCGCTGGATCACCGGCCAGACCATCAACGCCGCCGGGGGCATGATCTAACGAGTTGGCGCCGGGCCAGGGCCGGATGGCGCACAATCCTAAAGACCTTGGCCACGATCACCGGACCGTCCACGAGCTGGTTACGCGGCAGGGTAGGTGGCGCGGTAGCGGTCGATGAACTCGCTCAGGCGGTGGTCGATCAGCTCGACCAGTTGCGGACCGGGCTCGGTCTTCAGATCGCTGGTGTCGAAGACGACCCAGTAGCTGTCGCGGATCTCGGCCTGCATCCCCGCAGGAGTCTTCGCCATGACATTGCGCAGGCGATGGATCAGACATCTTTGGCGCAGCGCGGCGGGGAAGACCTGCTCGATCGCGGCGATCACCAGCGACTCCAAGGCGTGGGTCTTGGTGACGTGCTTGCCGAACGGGCGGGAGGCGGCGGACACGGTCGGTCGGTGATCCCCGTGAGGACACGGGCGTGGGTCCCTTCCTTCGAAACTTCGCAGGTCTCGAAGCTGGAACCTACGCCCGTTCCTCATTTACACCGGCTTCAGGACGCCACCCGGCCTTTCCATCAGTTGACTCTGGACCACTGTCCGTGAGCGCTTCACGGACTTTGATCCAGATTCGCAATTCGCCTACAGAACCACCTTCGATCGACGATCAGGTGTCGTAGGCCGTATCAAGGTTTATTCGTGGCTCTCGGGGACGCGGTCAGGTGGTGGGGTGGGCATCAGACGCATCACCGAAGCTGCCGCCTCACGGGTGGGCTGGAGGTGGCTCACCCGGCGCAGCCCACCATCGGCATCGCCACCACTATGGCACTACTCACCGGACCGGTCCTGCTCCACTCCAGGCCCGTGAAACCAGGTGAAGTGGGCGCTGGGTGATCTTCGGTCGACGTGTGCCTCTACTTGTATTAACTGGACAGGCCCAAAGCACCCCTATGGGGGAGGCGTCTCCCTCACAGGGGGGAGTGATGCCTTCTGCCCGGTGACTACGGTCGCGGTCATGGTTGATTCTGCTCACTCACGGCGCTGGCCTGCGTACGCGCTGGCGGTGTTGTTCCTCGGCTACGCCGCGGGGAAGGCCGCCTTCGCCCTGCAGGCTCAGCTCGGGTTTCCCGGCGGCCCGCCCGTGTCGGCTGCCGAGACGGCAAGCTACTTCCTCGACCCGGCCCGGGGGCAGTGGCTCGCGAGCGCGTCCGGCGTGCTGGGCGCGTGCGTCGCCGTCGCCACGGTCACGGCGCTGGGGCGCAAGGTGCCCAGAACGTTGATGCTGCTCGTGCTCGCCGTGATGCTGCCGGCCGTCGGCGGCGGCGCCGGGATCATGATCCTGGACGGGTTCATCGGCATCGGCGTGGGCTGGCAGTGGTACCACGGCGTCCTCGGGGTCGTCGTCATTGGGCTGTTCGTGGAGATGGCCCGGTCCTACGTGGCAGCGACGAGACGACATGTCGTGGGCTGATCGGGCGCGGGTGGGCGCGTACGGGGCGGCGGCATGCGCGGCCGCCTACGGATCGATGAAGCTCGCCCAGGCGCTGGGGGCCAATGCGCTGGCCGACAAGGACCCGCTACCCCCGGAGTTGCACGAACGGCTGCTCGCACGTGATCCGCTGTTCGTGGCGAGCCACTGGGTGCTGGCCGGCGCCGCGGTGGTCGGTGTCATCGTCGCGCTGGCCACCGTGCGGCCCTGGGGCGCGGCCGTCCCGCGCCGACTGCTGCTCATGATCACCCTGACGCTGGGGATCTTCATGATCGCCAGGTCGGTCGGAGTGCTGGGGTTCGGCTTCGTCGGCGACACGCTGCTGCTGACCGGGGTCCGCCCGCCACCGGTCGAGCACGCCACGCTGGCTCGCGACCTGGCGCACTGGGATCTGCTGCTGTGGTCGCCGTTCTTCCTGCTCTGGGGGGCATGCTGGACAGCGGCCGGATGGCGGCTGAGAGTGGCCCGTGAGGAAGCACGTGAGGGCTGAGCCTGGAACTACTCACCAGACCGGCCTTGCCCGGCCGTCAAGCCCGTCTTGACTGGCCGGCCCGCACCACGGCACCACGTGCCCCCGTGCTTGGAACGAAAACGCGGGCCGTACCGGAGGGGATCCGGTACGGCCCGCGGCGTGGTCGCGGCGAGGTGCCTTGAACCTACTTCGCTGCCTTGAGGTAGTCGCGGTTCATCTGGGCGATGGTGTCCAGCGGGATGCCCTTGGGGCAGACCGCGGTGCACTCGCCGGTGTTGGTGCAGCCACCGAAGCCCTCGGCGTCCATCTGCTCGACCATGGCCCTGGCGCGGGAGTCGCGCTCGGGCTGGCCCTGCGGGAGAAGGCTGAGGTGGGTGATCTTCGCGGCGGTGAACAGGGAGGCCGAGCCGTTCGGGCAGGCGGCGACGCAGGCGCCGCAGCCGATGCAGGTGGCCGCGTCGAACGCGGCGTCGGCGTCGACCTTCTTCACCGGAACGCTGTGCGCGTCGGGGGCCGATCCGGCCGGGACGGAGATGAAGCCGCCCGCCTGGATGATCCGGTCGAACGCGGAGCGGTCCACGACCAGGTCCTTCACCACCGGGAAGGGCGCGGCGCGCCACGGCTCGATGGTGATGACCGCGTTGTCCTCGAAGTGCCGCATGTGCAGCTGGCAGGTGGTGGTGGCCACCTGCTCGCCGTGCGCGACACCGTTGATGACCATGCCGCACATGCCGCAGATGCCCTCGCGGCAGTCGTGGTCGAAGGCGATCGGGTCGTCGCCCTCCAGGATGAGACGCTCGTTGAGCACGTCGAGCATCTCCAGGAAGGACATGTCCGGGGACACGTCCTCCACCCGGTAGGTGACCATGCGGCCCTTGTCCTCGGGGCCCTTCTGACGCCAGACCTTGAGGGTGAGGTTCATACCCATGGTTCGCTCACCGCTCCTTGTTCGCTCACTTGTAGCTCCGCTGGCTCATCTTGACGTACTCGTAGTTGAGGTCTTCCTTGTGCAGGATCGGGCCCTGCTCGCCGTACTCCCAGGCCGCGACGTAGGCGAAGTTCTCGTCGTCGCGCAGGGCCTCACCGTCGGCGTCCTGCGACTCGGCGCGGAAGTGGCCGCCGCACGACTCGGTGCGGTGCAGCGCGTCGATGCACATGAGCTCGGCCAGGTCGAAGAAGTCGGCCACCCGGCCGGCCCGCTCCAGAGCCTGGTTGAGCTCGTCGGCCTCGCCGGACACCTTCACGTTCTCCCAGAACTCCTTGCGAAGCTCCGGAATCCGCTCCAGCGCCTTGCGCAGCGACTCGTCGGTGCGCTCCATGCCGCAGTAGTCCCACATGAGCTTGCCCAGCTCGCGGTGGTAGGAGTCGGCGGTGCGGCTGCCGTTGTTCGACAGCAGCTTGTTGATCTTCTCGCGCACCGCGACCTCGGCCTCGGCCACGGCCTCCTCGTCGACCTCCCCGTAGGGGCCGTTCGCGAGGTAGTCGCCGATCGTGGTCGGCAGCACGAAGTAGCCGTCGGCCAGGCCCTGCATCAGCGCCGAGGCGCCGAGGCGGTTGGCGCCGTGGTCGGAGAAGTTGGCCTCGCCGATCACGAACAGGCCGGGGATCGTGGACTGCAGGTCGTAGTCCACCCACAGGCCGCCCATCGTGTAGTGCACGGCGGGGTAGATGCGCATCGGCTGGGTGTAGGGGTCCTCACCGGTGATGCGCTCGTACATCTCGAAGAGGTTGCCGTACTTCTTCTCCACCGCCTCGCGACCCAGGCGGCGGATCGCGTCGGCGAAGTCGAGGTAGACGCCCAGGCCGCCGGGGCCGACGCCGCGGCCCTCGTCACAGACGTTCTTGGCGGCGCGCGAGGCGATGTCACGCGGGACCAGGTTGCCGAACGCCGGGTAGATGCGCTCCAGGTAGTAGTCGCGCTCGTTCTCGGGGATCTCCGAGGCGGGCCGGTTGTCGCCCGCCTTGACCGGCACCCACACGCGGCCGTCGTTGCGCAGCGACTCCGACATCAGGGTCAGCTTGGACTGGTAGTCACCGCTGACCGGGATGCAGGTCGGGTGGATCTGGGTGTAGCAGGGGTTGGCGAACATCGCGCCGCGCCGGTGCGCCCGCCAGATCGCCGTGGTGTTGCAGCCCTTGGCGTTGGTGGACAGGAAGAACACGTTGCCGTAGCCGCCGCTGGCCAGCACGACCGCGTCGGCGATGTGCCGCTCGATCTCGCCGGTGACCATGTCGCGGACGATGACGCCGCGCGCCCGGCCGTCGGAGATGATCAGGTCGAGCATCTCATGGCGGGTGTGCATCTCCACGGTCCCGGCCGCGATCTGCCGCTCCAGCGCCTGGTAGGCGCCGAGCAGGAGCTGCTGGCCCGTCTGTCCCCGGGCGTAGAAGGTCCGGGAGACCTGCGCGCCACCGAAGGACCGGGTGTCGAGCAGGCCACCGTACTCGCGGGCGAACGGTACGCCCTGGGCCACGGCCTGGTCGATGATGTTCACGCTGACCTGGGCGAGCCGGTAGACGTTCGACTCGCGGGCGCGGAAGTCTCCGCCCTTGACGGTGTCGTAGAACAGCCGGTAGATCGAGTCGCCGTCGCCGCGGTAGTTCTTCGCCGCGTTGATGCCGCCCTGGGCCGCGATGGAGTGCGCGCGCCGGGGCGAGTCCTGGTAGCAGAACGACTTGACGTTGTAGCCCAGCTCGCCGAGGGTCGCGGCGGCCGAGCCGCCCGCGAGACCGGTGCCGACGACGATGACGTTGAGCTTGCGCTTGTTCGCCGGGTTGACCAGCTTGGCGCTGAACTTCCGCTTCTCCCAGCGGTCCTCGATCGGACCGTCGGGAGCCTTGGTGTCGCGGATCGGCTCGCCTTCGGTGTACTTCTTCACTTGACCACTCCGATCATGACCGCGACGGGAACCGCGAGGAAGCCGAGGACCAGCACCGCGGAGATCGCGACGGCGATGCCCTTCAGCGGGCGGTAGCTGCGGCCGCTCGCCAGGCCGAGCGTCTGGAACGCGCTCCACAGGCCGTGCCGCAGGTGCAGACCGACCATGATGACAGCGGCCACATAGAAGATCGTGACCCACCAGCGCGACGGGTCGAAGCCCTCCACCAGCCGCTCGTACGGCGTGCCGTTCCAACCGGCCGGGTTGACCGTGCCGAAGGTGAGGTCCAGCAGGTGCCAGATCAGGAACAGAACGATGATGACGCCGCCGTAGCGCATGGTGTGCACGGCATAGCCGCCCGCCTGGGACTTGCGCTTGGCCGCGTACTTGACCGGACGGGCCTTGTTCGCCCGGCGGGCCAGGGAGATCGCCGACCACATGTGCAGGCCGACCGACACGGCCAGCACGACCTCGACCAGGCTCAGCAGGACGCGACGCGGGAAGATCGGCTCGCCCATGGTCCGCAGGAACTCGGCGTAGGCGTTGAAGCTCTCGGCGCCGAAGAAGCTCTTGAGGTTCCCGGCCATGTGGCCGATCAGGAAGAGCACCATGATGGCGCCCGTGACGGCCATCACGGCCTTTTTCCCGTTGGAGGAGCCCAGGAACCCGCCGGACCTCTTGGGCTTCACAGTCTTCACGGCTTTGGGAGTGGCGTTCCCTGGGGGGTTGAGCGGCGCGGTGGCGGAGCCGCGCTCAATCGTGGCAGTCACTCACGTGACGCTATGTAGCGATGTTTCCCTTCGTCCAAGTCATCATGGATGTGGTTTCCATAGCCTGTGGCTATTACCTCTGCGTCCAGGCGGCTTTCCTGACAGGGGCCCGTCAACGGATGCGAGCAATCTCACATCCTCTCCCCCGCCAGGGGGCGCCCCGGATCCGCGGCCACGACATCCGTACGCTAAGGAGACGTGCAGCTCCAGCAATTGGCCTATTTCGTGGCGGTAGCCGAGGCTCGGCACTTCACCCAGGCCGCCGAGCGGATGCGTGTCGCCCAGCCGTCACTGAGCAAGCAGATCAGGGCTCTGGAGGCCGAGCTCGGCGCGCCGCTGTTCAGCCGCGCCCGGGGAAACGTCACCCTCACCCCCGCCGGAGAGGCCCTGCTGCCGCTGGCCCGCCGGATGCTGGCCGACGCCGAGACCGCCCGGCGGGAGGTGGGCGAGCTGGCCGGACTGCGCCGCGGCCGGGTCCGGCTGGGTGCCACGCCCTCGCTCTGCGCCGGGCTGCTGGCCGACGCGCTTGCCAGGTTCCACCGCACCTACCCCGGCATCGAGCTGCTCGTGGAGGAGGGTGGCTCCCGCGACCTGGTCCGCGCGCTCGCCCGGGGACAGCTCGACCTGGCGTTGATCATCATGCCGTTGCAGAGCGACGACCCCGCCCTGGTCACCGAGGAGATCCTGCGGGAGAACCTGGTCGTCGTCTCCCCTTCCGACTCGCACGTGCGCAAGCCGTACCTGCGGATAGAGGAGCTGCGCGGGCGGCCGATGGTGATGTTCCGGCGCGGCTACGACCTGCGGGAGGCCACGCTCAACGCCTGCCGCCAGGCCGGGTTCGAGCCCAGGCTGGCGGTGGAGGGCGGTGAGATGGACGCCGTGCTGCGCTTCGTGGAGGCCGGGCTGGGCATCGCCCTGGTCCCCTCGATGGTCCTGGACGGCCGTCCCGGCCTGACCGGAACGCCCCTCGCGCCGCCCGGGCTCCGCCGTACCATCGCCATCGCCCACCGCAAGGACGTCGAACCCACCCGCGCCGCCGAAGCCTTCCGCGCCACCCTGCTCTTCTTCCTCGCCGAGGCCGCCCACGACGGCAGCCTCCCCGAGGGCCTGGAGCTGATCACCGAGGGGTGAACGGGCCCCTCCGGCTCGGCTCGCCGGAGAGGCTCCGGCCACGCGAAACCGCATGAAACGGCCGGAGTCAGCGGGCGACGCGCCGACCAACGTCCATAGATCCTGACTATCCTGCTTACCATCAAGCAGGTTTACTCCGATCTCACGAAGAAGAGGCGTCAGTGACCGCCCCTCCCAACGAAACGCTCACCCTTCTTCTCATCGAAGATGACGCGGGCGACGCATTCCTGGTGGAGGAGCTGCTCAGCCAGGCGGACAATCCACCCAAAATCATTTGGGTGCGCAGTCTGGCCGAGAGCCGGGTACGGCTGACCGAGGACGTGCAGTGCGTGCTCGTTGATCTCTCCCTCCCCGACGCGAGCGGCCTCGAAACGCTGGAGGAAGTGCTGTCGATGGCGCCGCACGCCGCGGTGCTCGTGCTGACCGGATTGAACGACAGCCACGTGGGTGTGGAGGCCGTGGCCGCGGGCGCCCAGGACTTCCTGGTCAAGCAGGATGTGGAGGCCCGGCTGCTGGCGCGTGCGATCCGCTACGCGATGGAGCGCAAGCGCGCCGACCTGGCCCATCGCAAGCTGGTCGAGGCCGAACTGCTCACCAAGGAGAACTCCCGTCTTGAGCGCGGACTGCTGCCGGTTCCGCTGCTGAACACCGGGCTCGTGGAACACCAGGCCCGCTATCTGCCCGGCCGCCGCCGCGCCCTGCTCGCCGGTGACTTCTGGGACACCGTGCAGAGTCCCGACGGTGCCGTGCACGTGGTGGTCGGCGACGTGTGCGGGCACGGTCCCGACGAGGCCGCGCTGGGGGTCGCCCTGCGGATCGCCTGGCGGACCCTGGTCCTGGCCGGGCACACCGGCAACGAGCTGCTGCGCACCCTCGACTCCGTGCTCCGCCTCGAACGCAAGTCCGCGGAGATCTTCACGACGTTGTGCACCGTCACGATCGACCCCGCGCTCGGCCACGCCCGGATGCACGTGGTCGGCCATCCGCCGCCGCTGCTGATCCGCGGCGACGAGGTCGACGTGGTGCGGAACACTCCTTCGGGACCGCCACTGGGCATCTTCCAGGAGGTGGACTGGTCGGAGATCGAGGTGCCGCTGGGCGACGACTGGTCGATGCTGCTGTACACCGACGGGCTGATCGAGGCCACCGTGGGCGGCGGGCCCGACCTGCTCGGCACCGAGGGCCTGCTCGACCTGGTCCATGAGCAGGGCGGGAGCATCCACCTGGACCGGCTCATCGAGAGGGTGATCGAACTGAATCGCGACACGCTCAGTGACGACCTCGCCACCGTTCTCATCTCCCGGACCCCCTCGGGAGGCGAACAACGGTGAACGGTTCCCCCGGCCTGCGCCCCCTTCCGGCGGCCACTCCCCCGAAGGGCTTCGGAAAGCTCCGGGTGGGACAGTGGTTCCTGATCGTGGGAATGCTCGCCGCGCTGCTGTTCACGATCGCCGCCGCCGTCACGATCCGCTCGATAGAGGAGACGCGCGAGGCCAGGGTGACCCTGCTCGACGTCGTCGACCCCGCCATTTTGCACGCCCTGGAGGTCTCCAACGCCCTGACGGCGCAGGAAAGCTCGGTCAGGGCGTACGGCAGGACCAACGAGGATCCGTCCCTCCGCGACTACCGGAACGCGATCGCCGAGGAGGCCACCGCGCTGGCCGCGATAGACGGACTGGTGGCCCGGATGCCCGAAGGCAAGGCGGTCGGCGCCGAGGTCGCCCAGCTGAAGGCGGCCGTGCAGGCGTGGCGGCGCGACTACGCCGAAAAGCTCATCGCCTCCGTGCCGGTCCTGAAGACCGAGGCCTCCAACCGGCAGAGCGCGGCCGTCAACGCCGCGCGCTTCACCGAGGTCCGCCAGCCGCTCACCGTGCTCCAGGACCACCTGACCCGGCTGCACGACGCGAGCAGCGCCCGGCTGGAACGGGGCTGGCGGGCGCTCTACTTCGCGCTCGGCGGGGTGACCGCGGTGCTGGTCCTGATCGGGATCGCCGCGGTGGTCATCGTGCGCTACGCCGTACTGCGGCCGACGGCCGAGCTGACGAGCCAGGTCCGCGCGGTCGCCCAGGGAGACTTCGACCACAGGCTCAAGGTCGAGCGCCCGTCCGAGCTGGCCGAGCTGTCCAGCCACGTGGACGCCATGCGCCGCCGCATCCTCGCCGAGTGGCGCCGGGCCTCCGAGACGCAGAGCAAGCTGGAGGAGCAGGCGGCGGAGCTGCGCCGGTCCAACAGCGAGCTGGAGCAGTTCGCCTACGTGGCCAGCCACGACCTGCAAGAACCGTTGCGCAAGGTGGCCAGCTTCACCCAGATGCTGGAACAGCGCTATGGCGACCAGCTCGACGAGCGGGCCAAGCAGTACATCGCCTTCGCCGTGGACGGCGCCAAGCGCATGCAGCTCCTCATCAACGACCTGCTCGACTTCTCCCGGGTCGGCAGGCTCGGCGGCGAGCGGGCCCCGATCGACGCCGGCGCGCCCCTGCAGGCGGCGTTGAACAACCTCGCCGTGTCCATCGAGGACACCGGGGCGACGGTGACCCACGACGAGATGCCCAAGGTGCACGGCAATCGGGTCCAGCTCACCCAGCTCTTCCAGAACCTCATCGGCAACGCGATCAAGTTCCGCTCGCCGGAGCCCCCGGAGATCCACATCGGAGTACGGCGTGACGGGGACATGTGGGAGTTCTCCTGCTCCGACAACGGCATAGGCATCGAGAGCAAATACACCGACCGGATCTTCCTGATTTTCCAGCGGCTCCACGGACGTGACGTTTACGCGGGCACCGGCATCGGACTGGCACTGTGCAAGAAAATCGTCGAATATCACGGCGGTCGAATCTGGGTAGACGACAACGAATCAGACAAACCCGGAACAACCTTCCGCTGGACCCTTCCCCCAGGAGAGACGGATGAATGACCTGCGCTGGATAGACGTGCTCCTGGTCGAGGACGACCCCGGCGACGTCCTGCTGACGCGGGAGGCGTTCGAGCTCAACAAGGTGAGGAACAAGCTGCACGTCGTCAACGACGGCGAGCAGGCCATGGCCTTCCTGCGCAGGGAGGGCGAATACGCCGACGCCCCCCTGCCGGACCTGATCCTGCTCGACCTCAACCTGCCCCGCAAGGACGGCCGGGAGGTGCTCCAGGAGATCAAGGCCGACGAGAAGCTCCGCAGGATCCCGGTGGTCGTGCTGACGACGTCGGAGTCCGAAGAGGACATCCTGCGCAGCTACAACCTGCACGCCAACGCCTACGTCTCCAAGCCGGTCGACTTCGACCAGTTCATCAGCGTGGTCCGGCGGATCGACGACTTCTTCGTGACCGTGGTCAAGCTGCCGAACCCCGGCCACCACTACTGATCCACGGGCCCGCGACTGCGGGACCCGCTGACCGAGAATCTTCCGGAGGCCTCCTCCCGCCCACAGAAAATGACCGGCCGGTGGTTTCTTCCTGACTAACGTGACAGGAATCACACCAGGCCGGTGAAAATGTGAGTGACCCTTCTCACACAACCCCCGGGTCGCGTCGTAACGTATCCCCCACCAATACGCGCGCACGTGTGAGCCGGCGCGACCATGGCCCAGCGCGCGGCACAACTGAAACGACCCGGACCCCTTTTGGCGAGCAGGGTCCGCGGGAGGTGGAGAGGTCACCGATGACCCAGACAACGGCCGAAAGCTCGGCCAGAAGGCAGCGTGCGCAGATCAAGGAGCGCACCCTGCGAACCGACCAGTGGTGGCGTTACCCCCTGGTCATGTTCATCATCTTCACAGGATTTCTCGTCTACTCCACGTGGGCGATCTTCGACACGGACTACTTCGTGTCCCCGTACCACGCTCCGTTCGCCTCTCCCTGCCTGGCGACGAGCTGCCCGCCGGAGGCACGGCTGTTCGGCCTCGCGCCGTTCGGCGACTGGTACACCCTGTCGCCGGCACTGCTGGTCCTGGGCCTCCCCGCCGGATTCCGCTTCACCTGCTACTACTACCGCAAGGCCTACTACCGGGGTTTCTGGCTGTCGCCCCCGGCGTGCGCCGTGAACGAGCCGCACGGCAAATACACCGGCGAGTCCCGCTTCCCGCTGATCCTGCAGAACATCCACCGCTACTTCTTCTACGGGGCGATCCTGATCGGTCTGGTCCTCGCCTATGACGCGGTGAAGGCCCTCATCGGCAAGCCGTGGGGACTCGGGGCCTGGATCCTGATCATCAACGCCGTCCTGATCAACCTGTACACGTTGTCGTGCCATTCCTGCCGCCACATCACGGCCGGGCGCCTGAACCACTTCTCCAAGCACCCGATCCGGTACAAGGCGTGGGGCTTCGTCTCCAAGCTCAACGCCAAGCACCAGGAACTCGCGCTGGTCTCGATGTTCACGGTCATGGGTGCCGACCTCTACGTCCGGCTGGTCGCCAAGGGCATCGTCAACTTCCCGTTCGCATAAGGATCAGCTGTGGAAATCGAGCGTCACGAATACGACGTCGTCGTCATCGGCGCCGGCGGCGCAGGACTGCGGGCGGCCATCGAAGCCCGCCAGCAGGGCAAACGAACCGCGATCGTCTGCAAGTCGTTGTTCGGCAAGGCGCACACGGTCATGGCCGAGGGCGGCGCGGCCGCGGCCATGGGCAACGTCAACAGCAACGACAACTGGATGGTGCACTTCCGCGACACCATGCGCGGAGGAAAGTTCCTCAACAACTGGCGAATGGCCGAGCTGCACGCCAAGGAAGCCCCGGACCGGGTCTGGGAGCTGGAGGCGTGGGGCGCGCTGTTCGACCGCACCAAGGACGGCAAGATCAGCCAGCGTAACTTCGGCGGGCACGAATACCCCCGGCTGGCCCACGTCGGCGACCGTACCGGCCTGGAGCTGATCCGCACCCTGCAGCAGCGCGTGGTCGCGCTCCAGCAGGAGGACGAGAAGCTGCACGGCGATCCGGAGGCCTACATCAAGGTCTTCCAGGAATGTACGGTGACCCGCCTGCTCAAGGACACCGACTCCGTGCACGGCGAAAGCGGTGCCATCTCCGGCGCCTTCGCCTACTGGCGGGAGAACGGCGGATTCATCCTCTTCGACGCCCCCGCGATCGTGCTGGCCACCGGCGGCATCGGCAAGTCCTACGTGGTGACCTCCAACTCGTGGGAGTACACCGGAGACGGCCACGCGCTGGCCCTGCTGGCCGGGGCGAAGCTGCTCAACATGGAGTTCATCCAGTTCCACCCCACCGGGATGGTCTGGCCCCCGTCGGTCCGCGGCATTCTCGTCACCGAGTCCGTCCGCGGCGACGGCGGGGTGCTGAAGAACTCCGAGGGCAGGCGCTTCATGTTCGACTACATCCCCGAGGTGTTCAAGGACAAGTACGCCACCTCCGAGGAGGAGGCCGACCGCTGGTACACCGACCAGGTCAACAACCGCCGCCCTCCGGAGTTGCTGCCCCGTGACGAGGTGGCCCGCGCCATCAACTCCGAGGTGAAGGCCGGTCGCGGATCACCCCAGGGCGGCGTCTACCTGGACGTCTCCAGCCGGCTTCCGGCCGCCGAGATCATCAAGCGGCTGCCGTCGATGCACCACCAGTTCAAGGAGCTGGCCGACGTCGACATCACCAAGGAGCCCATGCAGGTCGGCCCGACCTGCCACTACATCATGGGCGGCGTCGAAGTGGACGCCGACACCGGCGCGGCGAGCGTCCCCGGCCTGTTCGCGGCCGGCGAGGTCTCCGGCGGCATGCACGGCTCCAACCGGCTCGGCGGCAACTCGCTGTCCGACCTGCTGGTGTTCGGCCGGCGCGCGGGCGCCGGGGCGGCCTCCTATGTGGACCGGCTCGCGTCCCGCCCGAAGATCTCCGAGGAGTCGGTGAGCACCGCGAGGGCGGAGGCGCTGACCCCGCTGGAGCGCTCGGGCGAGAACCCCTACGAGGTCCACCACGAACTGCAGCGGACGATGAACGAGCTGGTCGGCATCATCCGCAAGGCCGAGGAGGTCACCGAGGCGCTGGAGGCCGTGGAGAAGCTCAAGGAGCGGGCCCAGACCGTCGGCGCGGCCGGCAGCCGGATCTACAACCCCGGCTGGCATCTCGCCCTCGACCTGCGCAACATGCTCCTGGTTTCCGAGTGCGTGGCCAAGGCGGCTCTCATCCGCGAGGAGAGCCGCGGGGGGCACACCCGTGACGACTTCCCCGGCATGTCACCCCAGTGGCGTCGCAAGCTTCTGCTCTGCAGCGTTTCCCCGGACGGCTCGGGCATCACCGTCGAGGAGAAGACCCAGCCTCCCATGCGCGACGACCTGATCAGGTTGTTCGACCGTGACGAGCTGAAGAAGTACATGACCGAGGAAGAGCTGGCCGACTTCGACGCGTTGGTCAAGGAGTAGCCATGAGTTACAAGGCGAAGTTCCGCGTGTGGCGGGGCGAGGGCGGCGAGGGCAGGCTTGAGGACTTCACCGTCGAGGTGAACGAGGGCGAGGTCGTCCTCGACATCATCCACAGGCTCCAGGCCACCCAGGCCCCCGATCTCGCGGTTCGCTGGAACTGCAAGGCCGGCAAGTGCGGCTCCTGTTCCATGGAGATCAACGGCAAGCCCAGGCTCGGCTGCATGACCCGGATGTCCACCTTCTCGGAGGACGAGACGATCACCGTGACGCCCATGCGGACGTTCCCGGTGATCAAGGACCTGGTCACGGACGTGTCGTTCAACTACCAGAAGGCCCGCGAGATCCCGTCTTTCACTCCTCCGGCGAACGTGCAACCGGGCGAGTATCGCATGCAGCAGATCGATGTCGAGCGGTCGCAGGAGTTCCGCAAGTGCATCGAGTGCTTCATGTGCAACAACGTCTGCCACGCGATCCGTGACCACGAGGAGAACAAGACCAACTTCGCCGGTCCGCGCTTCCTCATGCGGATCGCCGAGCTGGACATGCACCCCTATGACGTGGCCGACCGCAAGGAAGCCGCGCAGGAGGAGCACGGCCTCGGCTACTGCAACATCACCAAGTGCTGCACCGAGGTCTGTCCCGAGCACATCAAGATCACCGACAACGCGCTGATCCCGATGAAGGAGCGCGTCGTCGACCGCAAGTACGACCCGCTGGTCTGGCTGGGCAACAAGATCTTCAAGCGCTCCAGCACGAAAAGCTGACATTCCCTCGGCAGCGCCGGTCCGCATTCACGCGGCCGGCGCTGTCGCGTCTCCGCGGCAGTCTCGCGGGCGGCCTACTTGGCCTACTTGGAGCGGCGGAAGAGACCGCGCTTCTTCTTACCGGTCTCCTGGCCCGGGAGAGGGTAGACCGCCGTGCCGGTGGGTCCCGGAGAGGGCGGCGGGTCGAGGGGCGGCTCCTGGCCGAGGCCGTCGGGACGCGCCGGCTCCTGCGGGAACGGCGCACCAGGGAGGTCACCCGGCCCGTGGAAGAAGGGACCGTCCGGGAACTCCGGACCCTGCGGAGGAAGCGGAACGCCCTGAGCGTGGAGATCTCCCTCAGGGAAGGGGCCGCCAGGCCCCCCCGGAAGGGAACCGTCCGGCAAGCCGGGCTGGAAGGGCTCGCGATACTGGTCCGGCCCCGAAGGGAACGGCGCCTGCTCGTGACCCAGCGGAGCCTGACCCTGCTGTTCGGGACCCGCCGAGGGCCAGCCCTGCTCGGGGCCCATCGGAGGCTGCCCCTGCTGCTCCGGACCCGCCGGAGGCCAACCCTGCTGCTCGGGACCCGCCGGGGGCCAACCCTGCTGCTCGGGACCCGCCGGGGGCCAGCCCTGCTGATCCCCGTAGCCGGCGGGAGGCTGCTCGTAACCCGGCCCAGGCGGGTATGCCGCCGACTGGCCATACGGCTGGAGGTACTGTTCCGGCGCGTAGCCCTCCGGATAGGTGGGGGCGTACATGTGCATGGGGACGAGGCTGATTATCGGGGCGTAAGCCGTACCGCCCTGATATACCCCGGGCGGGAAGCCCGGCCCGGGGGCGTAGCCGGGGGCCACGGGATAGCCCGCCATGTTCGCGGAGTCACCTGACCTGGGGCCCAGAGCTCGGGGACCGGCCCGGCGGATCGCCGCGGCGTGAGCCAGGCGGCGCAGCCTGCCTTCGAAGATCAGCACGGCGAACAACACCAGCAGCACCAGGATCAGCGCCGGGATGCCGAGCTGCTGGCTCAGCGCGGCGCCGTCGAAGTCGGAACCCGCGTTGCGGATCTCACGCGACACCGAGGAGGGCTCCGTCCCCTCGAACATGGTGGTGTCGGTCGATGTGGGAGTGGGCGTGGCGGTGGGGAGGGCCCCGGTCGGGGTCGGCTGGGTGGTGGGGAAGACGGGGTCCGGCTCGGGGGTCGTCGTCGGCGGCGGGGTGACAGGAGCGACGGGGGTCTCCATGACGGGTGCCGACGTCGGCTGCACCAGCGGAGGCGTCGTGGTCCTGGGTGTCTTCGGGGTTTTGGGCGTGGGACGCTTCGGCGTCGGGGAAACGGTGACCGTGGCGGTCACCGTCTTCCGTGGCGTCTGGGTGGGCGTGGGCGTGGCGTTGCCGGGATCCTGGGTGATCGTGACGGTGACGACCGGCGTGGGCTCCTCTTCCTCGCCACAGGGGGGCTCGCATCCCGGGACATCGGTGGGATCTGCGGCGATCAACCGGACGGCCGCGTCGGCCGGGATCGGGGCTGCGAGGGGCGCGGCGGCGACAAGAGCCGCGCCGCTCAAGCCCAGAGCCATGACAACGGCGGAGACGGCCGCCGTACGCCGTGATCGCGTCACCGGTGCCCTCCGCGAATTCCCCATGCAAACAGAGTCAAGGAAATACTAGTTGGGCAAAAGTAACAGCAAAGCGCTTTTTACAACACAGGTCGACGCCCGCGCCGATTGTGAATCCTCACCTGCAGCCACAACAGGCCCAGCAACCCGCCGACCGCGACTCCCACCGCCGGAAGACCCCGTATGCCAGTCAGGAGCGGGTTTGACTCGGCCACGGGCTTGATCTCTCCGCCCGGGCCGTCCACGTCCCGGGGCAACGGCGCTCCCAACGGCTGAGAGTTCGCCGTGGCGGAGGACGCCGCGACGGAGGATGGCGGCGGCTCGATCGGCGTGGGTGCGGCCAGCGGCATCCGGAGCTGAGGGTCGTTCCACAGTCCCGGCATCCGCCCCGACTCGACCAGCCCGTCCGAGACAGGCGGCATCTGGGTCGGTACGGCGGGCTGATTCTGCTGCCCGATCGCCGGTGGCAGCCCACTCTGCGCGCCCGGAATCTGGAGCAGCGGACTGGCGGGCGTCCTGGCCGACATCGGCTTCCGCGACGTCCCCGCGCCCCGGCCGCCCTTCTTCGAGGTCTCGCTCCCCTCCTGCTCCGGTTTGACGCCCTGGTTCGCACTCTTCGAACCACCGGAGACCCGCGGCTTCGCCCCCGGCGGCCTTTCCTCTGCCGGGGCTCCCGGCGGGAACACCAAGGGATCCCCCGGGACCACCGGCACACCCTCCCTCTCGCCCGGAGCGGCAGGCTGGGCTTCCAGCCGCGGATCCGGCGGTATGGCCTGCGCCTCCGGCCCCCAGGGAACCCCCGGAACCTCGCGCACCGACGGGCTCACCGGCTCTCCCTGCCCTTGAAGAGCCTTTCCTGGAATCACCTGGACGGGCACCAGATCGATCTCCCCGACGCTTCGCACGCTTCGTGTCTGATCGCCCCGGATGCCCTCCGCGAGGGCACCCGGGGCCCTGGGAACCAGGCCCGGGGCCGGGCGGGGAGCGACAGGCTCGCCCTCCCGCACGATCTGCGCCGCCTTCGCCACCTCCGCCGCCCTGGCCGCCCTGGCGGCCGGACTCTCGATCGTGGTCTGGGCCGTCTGGATCACCCACTCGCCGCGGGAATCGCGCAACCGGGCCACGGCGGTCAGTTCGATGTCTTCCGCCTTTTCCGGCATGGCGAGCAACACGTCGACGGGCTCGTGCATCCCGACCTCGCTCATGGAGCACACCTGAGGGCCCGCCTGGGCCGGAGCCGGAGCGGCCATCGCCGGAGTCACCGCCGGAGCCGCCGCCACTGGAGCGACCGCCGGAGCGACCGGCGCCGGTGCGCCCATCATCGGGGCGACCTGCATCGGCGCATCCGCCATCAGGGGGCATTCGATGTGCTTGAGTGCCTGGGCGGGCTTCGTCGTGACCGTCAGCCGCGCGTCGGTTCCGGTGCCCTTCAGCCACACCCGGAACCGGATCACGTCGTTCGCACGGACCCAGCGTGACCAGGAATTGAGATCGTCGGCTCCGGCCAGGTCACGAGGTGACGGGACGGGACTGCCCGCCGAGATCGCGCTTACGGCCGATCCGCCTCCCAGGATGAGCGCGCCCGCGCCCACAGCTGACACGACCCGGGCACGCTGCCACCATCCGGTCACCGCATTTCTCCGATCCCCCGATACGGATACGCGACAACAATACAGTCGGTAATTGTTATGTCACTGCATGCTGTCGCTCAACCCTCGGTGAGCTGAAGGCGCACGGCCCGCACGATCGGCAGATCGGCCGGTAACCACGGCACCTCGTACAGCTCGTCCATGGCCAGCCAGCGCAGGGCCAGGTGCTCCTTGGCCTCCGGCTCCCCTTCCACGATCTTCGCCAGCCACACTCGCAGAATGTAACCGTTCGCAAGCGGCCAGTCGCCGCCGACCTGCGCACCGGTCTCGATCAGAACGTCGAGCTCCTCCCGGCACTCCCGGACCAACGCCTCAAGCTCGTCCTCCCCGGGGTCGACCTTCCCCCCGGGGAACTCCCAGCCACCGGCGAGCTCGGGCGGCTCGGCACGCTGGGCGGCGAGCAGCCTGCCCGCGTCGTCGACGATCGCGGCTCCCACAACGACCTTGTCCATGGGACCCGATTGTGTCAGCCCTGCTCCTTCAGTTTCAGCTGCGCCAGGACCTGTGGACTCTGCAAGGGCCGGGTGAAACCCACGATGCTGGGGCGTTCCCGGTAGGAGGTGACCTTGATCGGCCCGCACAGACGGCACCTGGCCTCGACCATCTTGCCCGGCGAGACGACCATGCCCACGTGTCCGGGCCGGTCGACCCCGGTGCCCGGACCGGAGTTGAAGAAGACCAGATCCCCCGCCTGTTCCTGTCCCGGGGGGACCTTCACCCCGAAAGGCCACTGCTCGAAGGTGGTGCGCGGAATGCTCAGGCCCGCGCTCCGGTATGCCATGTAGATGATCCCGGAGCAGTCGAAGGCGTCCGGTCCGGTGCCGCCCCACAGGTACGGCTTGCCGCGCTGGGCCAGGGCGTACGCCAGGATCCTGGCCACCGTGCCGGTCGGCGCCGCCTCCAGCAGGGGCTCGTCGCAGACCGGCTCCGCCTCCGGCGGAGTGCTGATCGCGCCGTCCTTGGCGTACTTTCTGGCGATCTCCATGACCTGGTCCACGTACCACCAGGCCCGGTTGTAGACGAACAGCGACCGCCGTACGTCTTCCGGCGCGCCGTTGCGCTTGAGCATCTTCGCCGCGCCCAGAATGGCGTCGGCCGGGTTGTAGACATCCGCCCAGCCGTCGCCGTCGCCGTCGGAGGCGTAGCCGCTGAACTGCGACGGAATCTTGATCTTCGCTTTGCCGCCCCACGTGCTGATCAGGAACTGCATCGGCCCGGCGGCCCCGGCGTAGTTCGTCCCGCTGCGCACCCCGGGAAGCGTGGAGCGCCCGTGATCGGTCTCCCGCTTGCCGACCCCGGCGAGCACGTTCCACTGCACGCCGATCTTCGCGCCGTGCTTGCGGTACAGCTTCAGATATTCCGGTGGGATGTCCGACGCCGCCGTCTCCGACTGGTCCCCCACCATCTCGACGTTCTCTTCGCAGTCGGGCTGCGCCCCGAACCCGCCGGGTAAGGAGGGGAAGGTGCTCAGCATCATCATCGGCGCCAGAACCAACGCGATCAGGCATATTGCCGCGACACCGAGAACCAGTCCGAGGCGGACCTTCCGGTTCCCCGTCATCCGGCCTCACCGGCCTGTGAGGGCTGGTCGTCTCCGTCTTGCCCGGAGTCGGCGGGCTGCAGGTCGTGGACCCGCCAGTCGGCGCCGACCTCGATGAGCGTGACGGCGTAGTCCTCCGTCCGCTCCGTCGGCCCGCTCTTGCCGGTGACCTTCTGGCTTCCGGTGACCACGAACACCACCGAGGTGTTCTGGATCTGCCGGATCTCCTTCACCCGCGCCGTCCCGACGGAGACCACCTCCTCGGCCCGGTTGGCCTCGACGGTGCCCGGCGAGGTGAGCGTGCGCAGCAGCACATCGGCGAACTCACCCGTGGTGTAACCCCTGAGCCGGTCACCGTAGGCCGCCGGGTCCTCGTCGTATCTGAAGGTCCCGTACGCGGCGGTGAACCGCTGGGCGTAGTCGGCGGACGCGGCCAGCTCCTGCTTGGTCATCGGCAGGTAGGAGTAGACGTCGAAGGGCGCGTTGCTGGCCGTCGCCAGCGCGCGCGGTGGTTCGGCGCTCACCTGCGCCTGCGATCCGGGGGCGGTACGGCTCACACCCACCGGATCGGCCGGGGTCTGCTGCCCGTCGCCGGAATCCGGCCACATGGTCAGATAGATCCCGACCACGGCGAGTATCACGACCAGCACCGCGAAGACGAGTCCCCGGCGGTTGCCGCCTTCCACCATCGTCAGTCCTTGTCAGGGTTCGACGCCCGGAGCCAGAACGGCGCAGCCGACTCTCCGGCTCCCCTGTCTCGCTCCGACCTGCTGGGCAGCCATAGCGGGGGTGCCTCGGACGATCTGTCCGCACGCCCGGCGTGGTCGTTCCGCGAGCCTCCACCGAACAGGCTGCCCCCCGACCCCGAGGAACCTCCGCCGAACAGGCTGCCGCCCGATCCGGAGGAACCGCGGGAACCGCCGCCTCCTCGCGAACCGGAACCGCGGGAGCCGGACTCGGCACGCCGGGAACCTCCGCCCCCGCCGCCTCCTCCGAAGAGACTCCCGCCCGACCGGCCACCGCCCGACGAGGGCGCCGGAGACCTGCCGGAGGAGGAACCGCCCGAAGAGGAACCACCCGCCGAGCCCGAGCCGCCCTGCGACGCCCAGCCGCCGCCCGAGCGACCGCCGAACCAGCCTCCACCGGCACCGGAGCCGCCCCGGGCCGAACCGGCAGGCTGGGCCGTTGAGGCTCCGGAAGCCCCGGAGGCGCCGCCCGCCGTACGGCCACCGGACAGGTTGAGCGGCGGCGCGGCACCTGTGCGGGGCGCGGTGACCGGACGGCCCGTGCCCTTGCGACGCGAACCCGCCTGAGCGTCGGTGTCCAGGGGCACGGGCTGCGCGCCGGCCGGGACCCGGGTGCCCGAGGGCGTGCCCGGCGTGGAGCCGCCGTCCTCCCCGCGGGCCTTGCCCTGGGCGACCGCCGCGGCCGCCGTCGCGACGGAGGCGCCGCTGACGACCGCGGCCGCCTGCAGCACGGGCTCCGCCTTGCGCATGCCCCAGCGACCCACCCGGGCCGCCGCGACCGGCGGCAGCACACCCGCCGCGCGCTGCAGGGTCGGCGCGGTCGCCGCGTCGCCCAGCATGCGGGTGGTGATCGTGTGGCCGTTCATGGAGGCGAACAGGTGCTGGAACGGCCGCCGGTAGAAGAACACCGCGCTCGTCAGCAGCGCCATGAACATGACCTGCATGCCCCACGGCATCGCCGTGGAGATGATCAGCGCGTAGCCGTACACCAGGACACCCAGGACCAGCGCCAGCACCCCCTGCCTGAGCAGGGTGCCGACCAGCATCTCCACCCAGCGCATCGCGATGATCCGCCCGGACCCCGGATGCACGCCGAGCAACAGGAAGACCGGCGCGAGGATCAGCAGCAGGAGGAACCCGACCTTGAGCACCAGCAGCGAGACGGCCACCAGGAAGATCAGCAGTCCCGCCACCATCGCGGCCAGCAGCGCGCCGATCGCGATGCCGAGCCGGTTCGTCCAGTCTTTGCCCTGGAAGAGGAAGAAGATCGGCGTGTTCTGCAGCTTGTTGGCGATTTCCTCGTATCGTGCCTGGTGGGCGCTGGAGTCGGGGGTCTGGGTGGCCCTCATCTCGGCCGCGTCGAGCGCCTGGATGTCCAGCAGCTCGGCCCCGAACGTCCGCACCACCGGCGCGTTGGGGTCGGCGGTGCCGAACTCGCCCATCAGCCACGGCTTGCACACCAGGGTCGACCAGAGCGCCTCGGCGTTCTGATCGACGCTCGGAACCCCGCTCTGGCCGTAACCGCCGGACGAGGCCTGGGGGTTGGTCTCACCCTTGGGCGGCAGGCAGGAGGTCCCGCCCGCGCCGGGCAGACCGGAGAAGGCCGAGTTGACGATCTCGCCGGTCTTGTCGGTGACGACCTTGCCGAGCCCGGTGAAGTCGCCGGGGCGGCTGAAGAACCAGACCGCCACCGTGACCGCGAGGACCATCCAGATGACGCCCTCGGCGGTCGTCGTCGCACGCTTGCGGATCAGGCCGTACCAGGCCAGCCAGATGGCCCCGAGGATCACGATCGGCCGCAGGAACGGCCAGTACATCGCGTCGGACAGCCGCTTCACCATTTCGTCGACGACATTCTTGATCGACTCCAGCGGCCCCTCGGTGGCGGCCGCCTGGTAGGTCGTGATGGTCAGCCGGTCCAGCGCCTTGGCCCACGAGAAGACCGTATTGGCCATCGTGTTGCCCATCACCGCCCCGACGTCGTCGCAGCCGAGAAGGTGGGTGTGCCAGAACTGGCCGCCCATGCCGTAGGTGGCGTAGTTGCCCTGCGGGGTCGCGGCGGGCGCAGGCGTGGCCGCCGTCCCCGCCGGGGGCGCGGCCGGAGCCGGAGGCTTGAGCAGGCCGTCCACACCCCCTCCGACGACCTCGGGCGCCAGATCCGGAGAGAGATCGCAGGGAGCGGCCGCGACGGCGACGGACGTCTCCGCCGGGAACACCAGCGGAAGTGCGAGAAAGGCGGCCAACGCCACCAGTGCGATGGCGATCCGCCTGCGTAGTCGGCCCCTGCGCGACTTCCTCAACCCCTTCGGGGAACCCTTCATGACCGCACCTCCAGCGCCGCAGCCCCCGGCCTACTGACTCTGTCGCCCCCAGAAGGATCATGCACGTTGTCATCGGGTTTGTCGTGGGTCGGATTCGTATCGAGCCAGCGGAGCAGCTCATCGGAGATAAGGTCCACCCCGATACGGCCCGCACGGCCGTCCAGATCCCGGAAGACGCACTCACCGTTGCCCAGCGAGCGCAGCACCGCCTTGTGCTCCTCGGACGGCTCCACCCCGAGCAGCGCCATCACATGCTCCACCTCGACCCGCTCGGTGGAGCGGAACGCGAAGACCGACGACAGACAGTTCGTCACCTGCTCGTTCAGCAGGTCACCGGCGTTCTGCGAGACCAGCACCAGCGCGGTGTTGCGGGAGCGGCCCATCCGGCTGACCTCGGGCACCAGCTTGGCGCCCTCCGGCGTGGAAGTGATCGCCCACGCCTCGTCCAGGAAGATCGCCTTGGGCGTCCGCCGGTCCAGGCCGTTCATCAGGCCCCGGGCGAACTGCGCGACCAGGTAGAGCAGCGCCACCGACAGCCGCTGCTCGTAGGAGTAGTCGTCACGACCGGTGGAGGCGTCCGGAAGGGTCAGGCCGCCGAGGGTGAAGACCGTGGTCCAGCCCTCGGTGTCGATCTGCTCGCCGCCGGAGGGGTCGAAGCAGAGCCGGGCCAGGTGCATCTCCGACATCGAGCGCAGCACGGCGCCCAGGTTCTTGGAGGCGGCGTCCTCGGCCTGCTCCAGGAAGTCGACGACCTTACCCAGAGAGGGATCCTCTCCGTTGGAGACCGCCGAGACCGCCTGGATCATCGCCGACTCGCGCTCCTCCGACATGCGCGGCAGCAGCAGGCGCAGGGTCTCGCTGGCCATCGTCTTCTTGGTCGCGATGTCCTCGCCGAACGAGAACGGGTCGAGCAGGCCCGGCGCGGCCGAGCCGAGCGGGATGATCCGCGCCTTCCTGCCCCGCCGCTGCAGCAGCTGGACCAGGGAGTCCGCGTCACCCTTGGGGTCGATGACCGCGATCGTCACCCCGCGCAACGCCATCTGGTAGATCATCAGCAGTGCCAGCGTGGTCTTGCCGCCGCCCGGCTCACCGGTGATCGCGATGGCCGTCGGCCGGTTGCGCGTGGCCGCCACCAGCGGATCGAAGTGCACGATGCTCCGGGCCCGGCCCAGGGTCTCCCCGACGTACGGTCCCATCCAGCCGGCGTTGGATTCATCCACCCGGTCGCCCAGGTCCACGGTGGCGGTCGCCATGCCGCCCGCGATGGTGCGCAGCGGCTGCCGCTGGGCGTAGGCGTTGACCCGGACCTTCTCGCCCGGCAGCGCCTCGCAGAACAGAGAGAACTGGTCACCGGTGGAGTTGACGATGTCGATGCCCATGTCACGGTAGTGCTCCACGACCGCCTCGACCCGCTGCACGCAGATCTCCTCGGTCGGGGCGGACACGATCAGCCGGTGCCAGCCGTACACGAAGGGCAGGCGCTCCTTGGTGATGCCGTGCTCCAGCATCCGGGCCGCGTCGATCTGCTCGGCGAGCGCCAGCGGCGCCTCCGCGCCCGCCTCCCGGATGTGGATGTCCATGTCGCGGGCGTGGGCGAGCTTGCGCGCGACGTCTTTGCTCGCCTTGACCGGCGAGATCAGCCGCATCCTCGAACTGATCTCCACCGGGAAGGGCATCTGGTCGGCGAAGTGCAACCACGGCTCCCCGTCGGGGAACGGCATCAGGTCGGGGAACCGGGCGAAGGACAGGTGGGCGACGTAGGAGTCGCCGTACGGCTGCTCGATGCGCAGGAACGACCTGCCATTGTGGATCTGCCCCTCCACCAGCGACTCGATCTCGCCCCTGCCCCACGGCCGCTTGGGACTGGCCGAAGCCGGCGGATCGCCGAGGGAACCGGTCGCCGCGTGCTGGAACAGCCAGGCGATCTCGGTGGAGGTGGCGTGCCGGGCGTACAGGGCGCTGGCCGACAGGGCCCGGCCCAGCCGCTCCGCCTGCTCGGTCCACCTGGTGATCTCGGCCTTGGGGACGTGGTCGTCTTCGATGCCCAGGACCTTCTCGCTGCGCTGGTAGAAGCCGAGCAGCTGGGAGAGCACCCCGGTGCCCAGCTGCCTGCCGCGCGCGCCGAGCCGTACGCCGAGATAGACCTCCTTGCTCCAGAAGTCCTTGGCCCAGACGTGCCGGTACATCTCCTCCAGGTAGTCGCGCCACCCGGGGCCTTCGTCGGAGGTGGCGTTCAGCGCCATCGCCCACTCGGCGGCCGGATAGGTGCGGTGCGCCACCCGCAGATGGACCTCGGCGTCCGGCATCCGGATCGCCGCCAGCGCGATCGTGATGTTGGTGGCCAGCGCCTCCCGCTCCTCGGGCGTGACGAACTCGTAACTCACGGTCGGCAACCGGAAGTATGCCCAGACCGACGAGTCGGTCAGCAGGATGCGATCGTCGAAGTATCGGACGGCGAGGCGGCTGTGTGCCCGCGACGCGCGGCTCACATCGCCCCCCTCGCCGGCCGTGTGGCCAGACCGTAGCGACTGCCGGCTCGCTCTCCGCGCTCGCTCACGAGGTCACCTCGTCATGCCCGTTCACCGCGACTCCTCGCGCCCGGGGGATCACTGGGCCAATTCCTCCTCGCTCGGTCTAACCGCCTGTGCCGCTCCAAAGCCCGCCGCCACGACTCCGGCCAGCGCGAGATAGGCTCGGCGACCCGGGGCCCGCAGGTGGGATGGCTCCACCCGCTCTGACCTGCCGGGAGCCAGCTCGTCTTCCCAGGGCACTCGCACGATCGCCCGGCATCGGCCACGCGCGACCGCCTCGGCCTGCTCGACGTCGCTCATGCTCCGGCGGCTGACTCCGTTGACCACCATGATCGCGCGTCGGCGAAGGTCCGCGCAGCCGTGTCCGTCAAGCCACTCGTAGGTCATGGCCACCGCGTCCGGCCCGTCCTCGCTGGCCGGCACGACCAGGACGAGCTGGTCGGCGTAGGACAGCACCCGCGCGGCCAGCGCCGCCGCCGGATCCACGACGATCAGCTTGTAGTGCTGGTCCAGCACGTCCACAGCCTGGCTGAGCCGCCGGTCGGAGAAGAGCGTGCGGTCGGAGAGCCGTTGCTCGGCACCGGAGTCGGTGTCGCCAGCGAGGACTTCCAGGCCGGAGGCGCAGCGGCTGGTGTAGGCGCGCATGCCCAGGTAGCCGCGGACGTTGTCGAGACCGGCCAGCAGGGAGCTCAGCGTCTCGGGCGACTCACCCTGGATCCGGCTGGACAGGGAGTGGATGCCGATGTTGGCATCGACCGCGAGCACCCGGTCCTCGCGATAGCGGGCGAGGGTGTGCCCGAGCATGAGCGCGGTGGTGGTCTGCCCGGCGCCTCCGGTGCACCCCAGCACCACCACCCGGCGGCTGCCGCTGAACACCGTCCTGGTCCGCGCCTCGTCGACCTCCGACCCGTCCGTACGGCTCGTGCCTCCCGGTCCGATGACGACCTGGGCCAGCCTCCGCCATCCGCCCGAGGAGTCGCGGCCGACGACCGACTCCACCCGGCGAACCCTGGCTCCGCTCTGGGCCGACCCCGGCACCGACACCGGCACCGCGGGCATGACCGGATCGGCCTTGGCAGTGGAGTCCGAGACGACCGCCCGGATCGAGACACCTGCCGGCGTCCCGGTGGAACGCTCCGGCGGCCACACCCTCTGCGCCTCGGGAAACTGTCCCACCGGCGCCGGGTGCCCCTTGCGATGGCGGGTCCGCGGGCTCTCGTCCGGCTCCGTGGGCGCCTTCTCCGCCTCCTTCACCTTCACCACCGGCTCGGCGGCACGCCGCCCGAACGGAGCCGGGCCGACGAACCGCGGCGAGGCGGGAGGCTGGTCAACCGTCTCGGGGGCATCCACCGATCCTGGGACATCCATCGGCCCTGGGGCGACCGCGGACTGTCCGGCGGGCAGCGGAGCCTCGGGCCGCTGCCCGGCGGGTTCAGGCTCGGGAAGCTGGCCGGCGGACAGCGGAATCTCGGACTGCCGCTCCGCGGGCTCGGGCGCGGCCGTGGGCTCCTCGGAAGGCTGAGCACGATCGGCTTCGGCCGAGGCCGCGAGCCTGCGCAGGCGCCGCAGCGCCTCGGTGCCGATCGGAGCCGCCGAGGCGGCGGGGACGTCGGAAACCTGCTCGGGCGCGGAGTCTTCGGCGGCCCGGTCGGTGGCCCGGACTGCCCGATCGGGATCGGCCGGAGTCTTGACCTGCGCGGCGGGTGCCCGATGAGGAGGCACGGGAGAGACCCGCTCGACCGGTGTCACGGAAGCCGGAGCGGGAGCAACGGGTGCGGGGGGCCCGGCAGAGACGACCGCAGGGGCGGCAGGCTCGGCGGGAGCGATCGCGGGGGCGGCGGGCGCGAGATCGGCGGGAGCGGCCGCGGACGCCTCGGCGGAAACAGCCTGCCCGAGGGCCGGAGCGATCGCGGGCGCCTCACCGGGAACAACCTGCCCGAGGGCCGGAGCGACGCCCCGGCGAGGAGCCGGTGCCGTACCCCAGGCAACGCGATCACGGGTGACCGGGGCGGTGGCCGCCGCCGCGGCGGCGGCGGCCACCGCGGGACGGACCTCGCGGGGAGAAGCGGCGGCGGGACGCCTGGCCTGGGCATGCCGGGCCTTGCGAGCGGCCTTGACCCGGACCGGAGCGGCCTGCTGGGGCGCGGCCCGCCAGACCCGGCCACTCAGACTGACCTCCGAAGGCTCGGAGGCGGGGGCCATCCGGCACCAGGAGCGCGGCTCACCCACATAACGCACCTGCGACTGGAGCAGCTCGGTGAGCCTCTTACTCTCGATCACCGGCCTGGTGGACAGCCAGGTGACGACCCCGGGCGGCACGAGGTACACCACGTGCCAGGGTGCGTCGAAGGGCAGGCCCAGCAGGTAGAGCAGCAGGGACCAGGGCACCACCACGCCCACGAACACACCGATCCAGACGATCGGAAGCGGCATCGGCAGCCGTAGGTCGTACAGCTTGTAGAGCCGCTTCTCAATCCGCCAGATATTGGTGTATGTGGGCAGGTCCACGCGCTCCTCCTCTCCACCTGTCGTTCTTTGACCGCTTGGGCGCGGCCTCAGCCCCCCGTGATGCCAAGCGCCCCCGCGATCGCCTTAGCCGTCACCTCGATGATGTTGGGCACGTAGAAGATCACTCCAATGGCGACCGCGAGGATGATGAACTGCACGAACCTGGTGATCTCACGGGTGAAGAGGAAGAAGAGCGCGACGACGGAGACGACGACGAGGAAGAGCGGGGCGAAGAACTTTCGGAGGAAGTCGGCCAGGCCCTCGGTGTTCACACCTGTCGGAGGAGTGCTCGGCTGGGCGAGGTCTATCACGCTCAGCAGGATGGTCTTCAGGGTCACTTCTCGTCCTCCGTGCTTATGATCGCGCTCGCGGGGCGGCCATGGACCCGCGACACGCATGCCCGAGCCCGCCGATCGCCGACTCACCGATCAGGGGGGATCTGTTCACTGTGAACCGGCACCATTCGATCATGTGTTACCCCACAGACCGTTTCGCGCCTCGGATGTCCTTGACGAACCACTTGTCGCCCTGCTTGACCACAGTGAGCCGGTAGGCCTGCTCCAGCTTTCCGCTCATGTCTCCGGGGTTGGAGGTGGGCCCGGTGGACGGGGTCGCCCCCGAGGGCACCCCCCACACGACCGTGGCGGTCACCTCGCGGGTGGCGCCGCCGACGATCGGCACGACGAGATCCTTGAGCTGCACGAAGGTGAAGGCGCCGTCGAACCCCTCCAGGGTGACCCCGGCGGCGGCGTATTGCTGCAGGGAGGCGTCGTCGCTCGCGGCGTAGGCCTTGAAGAAGTTGGCCAGCGATGTCTGGAGCTCGGCCTCCGCGGCGTCGTCGCGATCGCCCTCGCCCACGGGGGGCAGTTTCGCCGGCGTCGGCGCGGGGAGGATCCCCGGCCGCCCGGAGACCACGAGCTTGTTCGTCGCGCTGTCGTAGTACACCGGCACGGACAGGAGCTGGCGGCGGCTTCCCGCCTGGAACGCCAGGGTCACGACGGCGTTGTCCTTGTCGACGACCTCCGTGCCGTACGGCTGGACCGCTCCGGCGGACATCCGGCCGAGCCCGTCCCAGCCGAACTGCGGTTCGGCGCCTTCGGGCAGGTAGGGCGCGAGTCTCGCCGCCCTTTCCTGTGAACGGACGGCCTCGAAATTCAGATAGACGGCGGCGAACTGGCTGGCGAAAGAGGTCGCCCGGCTGATGGGGAATTGGGAGTCCGTGGGAACCGGGGTGGATCCGCCGGCGGCGTTCTGCCGAGTAAAGCGTTCAAAAGGTGCACGGACCCCGTTCACCACGATGACCACGATTAATGCCCAAAGCACCGCACGGCCGGTCCATACGAGCCAGCGCCCGCCTCCGCCAGCCCAGCGGCCACGGGATGGCACGCCACGGCCGCGCGCCGGGGCGCGGTCGAACTCAGGGTCGTGGGACGCTCCTGGGTATGCCAACAGCTCAGGGTCGCCAGCAATCCGAGGATCACGCTGGACCGTTGCCCTTCGAGCCATCTTGCCTCCGCTCGCGCCAATCCCCCGGCTGGCGCGGTGTCGTATTACTCCCGATCCCGTTAGCCATGGTGAAGCACTTACTCTAACCGCCCCACTGATTGTTCCAGGAAAGCCACGCCTATGCTGCAGGCATCGTCGTTACTGAGCAAACCAGGTCTAGAACCGCCTTCGGACCCCACCTCCGTCGACACCGTGGGAGAAAGTACGTTACGCCTGGCCAACGCATGGGCTGATTACTCAAACGCCACGCATTGCTGTCCAAACGGCGCCGTGACTGTCGCGACCTGCGTATTTATCGTAAATACATCACGCAGCGTCACCAACGACAGAACGGGCCTGGTCGGAGGACCAGGCCCGTTCTCTCGCGCACACGGCGTCAGACGTTGCAACGAAACGTGCCGCACAACGCTCCGACCTGTGAAAACAAGCTTCTGGGAGATCTCATTCAGCGCATCCAGCAGGCCCGACCGCAGCGACACCCAACCCTAGTCGCACATTGTGTACACATGGAACACTCGGTACTCTTGAGCGCATGAGTCAGATGCCCATAGAATCCATCCGCGACGTGCGCGCCCACCTGGCCGAGGTTGTGGAGCGGGCTGACCGCGACGACGTGCCCACCGTGATCACGCGCCGAGGCAAGGAAGTGGCCGCCGTCGTATCCATCGAGGTACTGCGGAAGTACCAGGAATGGGAAGAGCGCGAGATTAACCGGATCATCGACGAGCGCATGGCGAATCCCTCGGCCGGCATCCCCATCGAGGACATCATGAGGGAGACGCTGGCGCGCAGTGAGTGAGTACCGCACCGTCTTCCGGCCCGAGGCTCAAGCAGAGCTACGCAAGATCCCACGGGACATGGCGCTCCGCATCCTGGCCAAGCTGACAGAACTGGAAAGCGACCCGCTCGGCTTCAACACCACCGCACTCGTGTCCCAGCCCGACCGCCGCCGCCTACGGGTGGGTGACTACCGGATCGTCTACACGATCGACAACGGCGAACTGGTGGTATGGGTTGTGCATGTCGGACACCGCTCCACCGTTTACGACACCTGATCCCCACTGACCCCGCGTCAGAATATCCAGCACAGGCATGATGAAGGGGCCCCCCGGAGGGGCCGACCCCTTTTGACCTGCATGTTTGCCGGGTCAAAGATGCGGTGTCATTTCACGCGATCAGACGTTGAAGCGGAACGTCCGACAGCGGCTCGTCTACCTGCGGTCAGAGTCAGAACACCCACACTGACCTGCGGTTTCGACCGTTGAGAAGCGTGGGGCAACGATGATCGAAGACGGCCGTTTTGCCGACTGTCTGCGGACTACTTGCGGACCACCCAGCCGTTGATCCACAAGCGAACGCCCCACCGGTCATCGACCGGCGAGGCGTCACCTTGCCTGGAAAGCGTCATCCTACGTGTGGATCTTGGTGGTGAAGTCCCCAGTCGATCCGCCGTCGCAGAGCAGGATGGATCGCGTAGTCGTCGAGTTGGCCCGCGTCCACCCAGCGCACTTCGCGGGATTCGCGAGGATTCGGCTGGATCTTGCCGCCTGTCACGTGCCCTCGCAGACAGACGTTGATCGGCTGTCGCACCTCGTCGATCTTGTCTCCGTGCATGTAGGCGATCACATGTCCGGGGTCGGAGAAGATCCCCACAAGACCCGTGATTTCGATCTCAAGGCCGGTTTCCTCGCGGCACTCGCGGACGCCGCACTCGGCGACGGTCTCGCCCGTCTTGATGCCGCCCGTGGGGATGGTCCACAGGTCGTTGTCGGTACGGCGAAGCAGGAGCAGGGCACCGTCGGCATCTGTTGCGAGCAGTAGGCCAAGACCGCCGCTACCCGGCCAGCGACACCTACGCGCACCTGTGGCCGTCGGCCGAGGACCGAACTGCGGAACGCGGCGGTCGTTCTGCTGTCCCAGACTCCTCAACCCCGTGCTCTATCGAGCGCTGCGTAGCACCTCTAGGTCAAAAGCACCTGGTCGAGGACGTGATCGCCGATGGCCGCCATGCTGGGGTTGTCGGCCGAATGGGCGGCCAGAGCAGTGCCCATGGCGAGGGCCCAGCCCCGTGCGCGCTCCCAGGTCACCTCGTCGGCGTCCACGCGTGATCGGAAGACCTCGCGCGCGTTCTCGTCGAACACCAGCCACGCGGCGGCCAGGTCGGTGGCGGGATCGCCGCTGGTGAGATCGCCGAAGTCCAGGACAGCCGCCAGCTCTTCCCCATTGAGCAGGAGATTTCCCGGGTGCGGGTCGCCGTGGAGCCAAAGCGCGGGGCCCTGCCAGGGCGGGAGGGCGGCCAGTTTCTCCCAAAGGGGGAGAAGCTCAGCTGATCGGGAAATGGACTGTAGGCGTTGCCGTACCGCTTCGTCGCGGGCGGCGAGTGGGACGCCGCGGACGGGGTTACGCGGTGCGTCAGGCGGTGCGGGCCGGTGGAGGCCTGTCATGAAGTCGGCCAGCGGAACGGCGATGCTGGAGCGGGCGGGCGGCGGCACGTCGGCGGCCGTGCGGCCTTCGAACCAGGGCGCGATCGTCCACGGCCACGGGTAGCCCCCGCCGGGCACGCCGGTCCTGACGGGTATGGGCAGCGCGACCTCGACGTACTCGGCCAGGACTGGCAGCCAGCGTTGCTCGTTGACGATGAGGTCGACGGCGACCTGGCGGCGCGGCAGTCGTACGGACAGGTCCGTCCCCAGGCGGTAGATGACGTTGTCCCAGCCGTTGGCGACGGGGGTGAGCGGGCCCACCAGATCCGGGTGCTGCGTGCGGATCAGGCGGTCAACAAGATCGTCGTCGATGTTGGCTTCCGCCGCCGGGGTGTTCATGCCGCAACGATAGTGCGGGATGGCCTTGACAGACGTAGGCGCTGAAGCCGCGTATGCCTGGCTGTCTCAGTGATGCGCTTGGCGACCGGTGTGAGGACATCGTGTCTGCCGACCGAGGAGTTGTCCTGTTTGGTGACGCCGGTGTCTCAGAGCACGTCGCCGTAGACGCCGTCGTGCCAGGAGATCTGCTTGAGCGCCGGCATCTGCAGCGTGGTCAGGATTTGCTGCCAGGTGCCCTCACGCTGAAATCGCCGCAAGAGCGCATACACCGCCGGCCAGGATCCGTAGCAGGCGGGCACATCGCGCCAGGCCACCCCGACACGCACCCGTCGGCGGATCCCGTCGATCAACTGCCGCTTGCTGAACAACCACGGCCGCCCCGACCGCTTCGGCACAGGCAGCAGCGGTTCCAGCACCGCCCACTGCGCATCGGTCAGGTCGAACCGCCTCGTCACCGCTCAGCCGGCCACGAGGTCTCGGTAGGTGGTTCGTCTTGGTCGACCAACCACCTACCGGAGACCTCACTCGTTGTCGATCTCTGATCCGCTCCGTGCCGTCAGGCCGGCTCCTACGTCACAGCGGACTTCGATCACGCCCTAAGCCTCCCCAGCCGCGAATACACGTCCGCTCAGACGTTGAAGCGGAACTCCACGACGTCGCCGTCGCGCATCACGTAGTCCTTGCCTTCGATACGGGCCTTGCCCACCTGGCGGGCGGCGGCGATGGAGCCCGCCTCCACCAGCTCGTCGAAGGAGACGATCTCCGCCTTGATGAAGCCGCGCTGGAAGTCGGTGTGGATGACCCCCGCCGCCTCGGGCGCGGTGGCGCCCCTGCGGATCGTCCAGGCCCGAGTCTCCTTGGGACCGGCGGTCAGGTAGGTCTGCAGACCGAGGGTCTCGAACCCGACGCGGGCCAGCTGGGCCAGACCGGACTCCTCCTGGCCGACGGACTGCAGGAGTTCGAGCGCCTCGTCATCGGGAAGCTCGACGAGCTCGGACTCGATCTTGGCGTCCAGGAAGACGGCCTCGGCCGGCGCGACGATCGCGGACAGCTTGGCCCGCAGCTCCTCGTCCACCAGCTCGTCGGCGTCGAGGTTGAACACGTAGAGGAACGGCTTGGCGGTCAGCAGGTGAAGCTCACGCAGATCGGCCACGTCGATCCCGGCGCCCTTGGCCCCGGCGTACAGGGTGGTGCCGCCGTCGAGGAGCTTGACGGCCGCCTCGGCGGCCTCCAGGACGGACTTGCGGTCCTTGTTGGTCCTGGACTCCTTCTGGAGGCGCGGAATGGCCTTCTCCAGCGTCTGCAGGTCGGCGAGGATCAACTCGGTGTTGATCGTCTCGATGTCGCGCTCGGGGGCGACCTCGCCGTCCACGTGGGTCACGTCGGGGTCGCTGAAGACCCGGATCACCTGGCAGATGGCGTCGGTCTCGCGGATGTTGGCGAGGAACTGGTTACCCCGCCCCTGCCCTTCCGAGGCGCCGCGGACCAGCCCGGCGATGTCGACGAACTCGACCTTCGCCGGAAGGATCTTCGCGGAACCGAAGATCTCAGCCAGCTTCTCCAGGCGCGAGTCGGGAACGCCGACGATGCCCACGTTGGGCTCGATGGTGGCGAACGGATAGTTCGCCGCCAGGGCGTTGGCGGTCTTGGTCAGCGCGTTGAAAAGCGTGGACTTGCCGACGTTGGGCAATCCGACGATGCCGATGCTCAGGCTCACGTAAGCCGAGTTTACGGGGAATCACCCGGTGCTACACCCGCCGCAGGCATGTCACCGGGCGGGGGACGTCGCGTTCACGCACCCGCAGGTAGCGATCGGAGCCGTCCGGGCAGCGATCCTGGGACCCGGTTCTGGCGGTCACCTTCGCCCAGGCCCGCGCGGAACCGCAGGGAACCCTGTCGAGCGCCCCGCGGCTCACCAGACGGCCGCGCGGCCGTGTCACGCAGTCGCCCACCGCGAGAACCCGGCCGCCCTCGCCCAGGCAGGCGACCACCCGGGGGCCGACGGTGAACGCGTCAAGTGTGCGTCGCGGGCACTGCCCGGCCCGCTCCACCACGGCCAGCGCCCTGCCGTACCAGCCTTCCTCGGAGCACGGCCGCTCATTGCCGCCCAGCGCCACGCAGTCGCCCGCGCGGAGCACCCCGCCCCCTTCACCGGGATCGCCGGGGTGCGGGGGGTCGAGGTCCCGGACGCAGGCCGTACGGCCGGCACCGAAGTCGTGCGGGGCCTCCACCGCCGTCCCGCGCCCCGGGGAGGACGCCTCGGAGGCGGCGGATGCGGCTGATATGGCGGAGGCCGCGGAAGGTGACATGGCGGCGGGCTCGATCTTGACGAGTTCGTCGGTGTCCGCCGGGCAGTCCGGCGCCCAGGCGCCGACCACGGAGGTCACCTTCCCGTCGGCCGCCTCGCAGGGCGCCAGGTCGAACCTGGCGCCCTCACGCTTCACGCAGGCCCCCTTCTTCCAGGTCAGCGGGGGCGGGGACACGCTTTCCCCCGTCGGTTCGGGCTGCCGGTCGGCGCGCCCGGCGATGAACGCGCTCGTCACGACGACCGCGGTCAGCACGAGGACGATCGTGGCGCCCAACGACAGCACCGTTTTCGAACGCGAGCTGTGCATACTCGCAGATCCACCACCTTCCGTGCTCAAGGGAAAACTCTGGGTGACAGGACGCGTTCGCACAAGGGGAATGCGACGGCCGGTCCGAAAGGCGTGTCGGGAGGCCAGGAGTCCGCGGGCCTGCGATCATTCCGTGATGGACGTCATGGCACTCGCTTTCCAGCTCGCCGTGGGGCTCGTCGCGGGACTGGCGATCGGGTTCCTCCTGGGCCGGGCGCGTGCCTCCGCGGGAACGGCGGACGTCAGCGCACGCCTGGCGGACGCCGAGGCCAGGGCCAGAGCCGCCGAGGAGAAGGTCGCCTATGTCGAGGGACAGCTCGCCGAACGGTTCCAGGCTCTGTCGGCCCGCGCGCTCGACGTCAACAACCTGCGGTTCCTCGAACTGGCCGAGACCCGGCTGGCCGCCGGCCGTGCCGAGGCGGCCGGAGAGCTGGAGCAGCGCAAGCAGGCCGTCGAGCACCTGATCGAGCCGCTGAAGGACACTTTGGCCCGCGTCGAGACGCAGCTGCGCGACACGCAGGCGGGCCAGCGTGTGGCTCACGCCGAGCTGGCCAAGCACATCGACGTCGTCCGGGAGAGCAACGACCAGCTCCGCGCGCAGACGAACGCCCTGGTGCGGGCCCTGCAGCGGCCGGAGGCCCGGGGCCGGTGGGGAGAGCTGCAGCTCCGCCGGGTCGCGGAGATCGCCGGGATGCAGCGGTTCTGTGACTTCGACGAGCAGGCGAGCGTCACCACCGTCAACGGGGCCCTGCGACCTGACATGGTCGTACGGCTGGCCGGCGGCAAGAACATCGTGGTCGATTCCAAGGTTTCCCTGAGCGCCTACCTGGAGGCGGCGGAGTCCGCCGACCCCGACCACCAGGCGGCTCGGCTCGACTCGCATGCCCGGCACGTGCGCGAGCACGTCGACCGGCTGGCCGCCAAGTCCTACTGGCAGGCGTTCAGCCCGGCACCGGAGTTCGTGGTGCTGTTCATCCCGGGAGAGGCCTTCCTGTCTCCGGCCCTGGAACGCGACCCGGCCCTGCTGGAGTACGCCATGCGGCGGCGAATCCACATCGCCACGCCCACCACGTTGATCACCATGCTCCGCACCGCTCAGTACGCCTGGCAGCAGGCCGCGCTCAGCGAGAACGCCCGGGCGGTCTTCGAGCTGGGCAAGGAACTCTATGAGCGACTGAGCAGCATGGGACGAAACATGGAGACGATGGGCCGATCGCTGAGCCGCGCGGTGGAGTCCTACAACCGGACGGTCGGCTCCCTGGAGACCCGGGTGCTGGTGAGCGCGCGCAAGCTGAACGATCTGGGGCTGGTCGAGGCCGAACTCGACACCCCCCAGACGGTCGAGGATCTGCCACGTGCGCTGACCTCACCCGAACTACTACAAGAAGAGGAGCCAAGCTCGTCTCTCATGTCCCGGCTGAACGGTAAGTTGACGAACGACCTGCCCTAGAAGCCGTTCCCTGAAGGCGCCGATGGCCGGACACTGGAGGCGCGGGGAGTTGCGATGAGGAGCCGAGGTCGAGGGGGGCGACTGGTGGACGAGCGAGGCGATGGGCAGCCGCTTGGCGGGGTGATCGCATGAGTGAGCAGAACCGGAGTGGCGGCATCCGGCTGACCGCCCGGGGCGCGGTGGCGTTCGTGCTGGCGTGCACGTTGGCGGGCAGCGTCTTACAGGCGTTTCTCGGGCTGTCGGCGCTCATCGGTCTGGCCTTCGTGGCGGGCTGTGTGGTCGCGGTGTCGCTGCTGAACCGGCGGGACCTGCTTTCCCTGGTGGTGTCCCCACCGTTGATCTTCTTCGCGGCCACGCTGGTCATCGAGGCGGTCCGGTCCTTGACCACGCCCTCGCCCATCCAGTCTCTCGGCCTGGGCATGTTCACGGCGCTGTCCGCCGGCGCGCCCTGGCTGTTCGGCGGCTCGCTCCTGGTTCTGATCATCGCCTGGCGCCGCGGGCTCGCCCGGTGCGTCCGGGAGCTGCGTGAGGAACTGCGAGCGGCCGGCCCCGACGTCCCCCGCTCGAAGGGCGGGGTGAGTTTCGTTCCCGAGCCCGAGGGTTACTTCGAGCCCAAGGTGTACGGCACGCCGCGCGAAGGCAAGTAGGGCGCGACAGCACCGCGAAGACGCCCCCGGCGCGAAGGCGGGCGGGGCGCCCGGCCGCCGTACGGCCGCGTCGCGGTGCGACCGTACGGCGTGGGAAGGCCCAGGAATCGGATCAGAGCAAGACCTGGGCCGGCGCGGGGTCTGGATCAACCCGGGGACGGAACCGGCCCAGGGAGTGGAACCGGCGCGCGGGGCGGGACCGGCGCGGGGTCCGGGTCAGACGGTGACGCGCAGATCCTTGCGGAGCTCGTGCGGGAGCGCGAAGCGCACGCTCTCCTCGATGGACTCGACCTCTTCGACGTCGTTGAAGCCGTGCCCGGCGAGACGGTCCAGAACTCCGGCGACGAGCTCGTCGGGGACCGAGGCGCCACTGGTCACGCCGACCGTGGTGACGCCGCCGAGCCACTCGTCCTTGATGAAGGAGGCGTCGTCGACCAGGTAGGCGGCGTCGGCCCCGTGATCGAGGGCGACCTCGACCAGTCGCTTGGAGTTGGAGGAGTTCTCCGAGCCGACGACGATGACCAGCTGGGCCTGGGCGGCGATCTCCTTCACCGCGACCTGGCGGTTCTGGGTGGCGTAGCAGATGTCGTCGCTCGGCGGGTCGATCAGGTTGGGGAAGCGCTCCTTGAGCCGTGAGACCGTCTCGACCGTCTCGTCCACCGACAGCGTGGTCTGCGACAGCCACACCAGCCGGGTAGGGTCCTTCACCTGGACGGTGCCGACCGAGTCGAGGCCGTCGACGAGCTGGATGTGGTCGGGCGCCTCACCAGCGGTGCCCTCGACCTCCTCGTGGCCCTCGTGGCCGATGAGCAGGATGTCGTAGTCCTGGGAGGCGAAACGCTTGGCCTCGTTGTGCACCTTGGTCACCAGCGGGCAGGTGGCGTCGATCGTCTTCAGGTGGCGCTGGGCGGCCTGCCGGTGGACCTCAGGGGAGACTCCGTGGGCGGAGAAGACCACGATGGCGCCTTCGGGCACCTCCTCGGTCTCCTCGACGAAAACCGCTCCACGCTCTTCCAGCGTCTTGACGACGTGGGTGTTGTGGACAATCTGCTTGCGGACGAAGATCGGCGCGCCGTACTGCTCAAGGGCCTTCTCCACCGCTTGGACCGCACGGTCGACCCCCGCGCAGTAACCACGGGGCTTCGCCACAAGTACGCGTCGGGTCGCGGGGGTCTCAGAAGTCATGTTCTTATGCTACGTGGAGCGCCTGCCCCACCTGTCCAGTAGGGCCTATGACCTCATACGGCACAGTCCTGCCAGACTATGTGTCCAGTGCAAACCTCCCAGGGAGACGACATGTCAGTCCCCGACATCTTCCGCAATGTCACCAAAAACGTCCGCGAAGCGCTTTCCGGGCGCGAGGAGTTCAAAGAGAAGGCCAAGGATCTGCCGCTCTTCGTGTTCCAGTCCGCGTTGAGCGGGGTGGGCCAGGCCCTGCTGCTCGGCGACCGCGTCAAGAACAGGATCAAGCGCCTCGCCGGCCAGGACGAGGACCTCGACGAGCCTCGTCAGGAAGCCGCCGACCAGCTGGACGACGTCGAAGCCGACGAGGAGAAGCCGGTCCGCCGGAAGCCGGTCATCTTCGCCCCCCGCCCGGAGAGCACCTCCCCCAAGGACGGCGACGCCGGAGTCAACGGCGTCAAGGCCCGCCCCGAGCCCGTGATCTTCTCCCCGGCCAAGCCCAAGGCGACCGAGCCCAAGGCGACCGAGGCTGAGAAGGCCGAGCCCAAGGCGACCGAGCCCGAAAAGGCCGAAGCCACCACTCCCGAGACCAAGCCCGCCGAAGTCGAGGCGACCGAGACCGCCGCCCCCGCGGCCGAGACCGCCGAAGCCGAGAAGGCCGAAGCTGAGAAGGTCCAGCCCGAGAAGGCCCAGCCCGAGAAAGCCGAGGCTGAGCAGGCCGAAGCCGCCGTCTCCGAGACCGAGACCATCGAGGTTCCGGCGACCAGGACCGCCACCCCCGAGACCGAGGAGGCCGCGCCCGAGGCCGCCGCTCCCGCGGCCGTGAAGGTCGAGGTCGCGAAGGTCGAGATCGCCACCCCCGAGACGGCTGACACCACGGTGGCCGAGGTCACGGAGACCAAGGTCGCGGAGCCCGCAGTGGCGACGCCCGCCACCGACGCGATCACCGTGCCCGCCGAACCGATGCCCGGCTACGCCCAGCTGACGATCGCGTCCCTGCGCGCCCGCATGCGCGGCAAGACGGCCGAGCAGATCCGGGAACTCCTCACCTACGAGCGGGCCACCACGGCTCGCGCGGAGGTCGTGCGGATGTACGAGAACCGGCTGGCCAAGCTGGAAGCCGCCGAATAACGGCGGCCGGCGCGTAGGCTCCCGACCATGAGCTCGAAGACCACACCGGAGCAGCCCCTCCCGGTTCGCACCGTGCTGCAGATGGTCGGCGGTTGGATCGGCAAGCTCGGCACCGTCTGGGTGGAGGGACAGATCACCGAGCTGACCGCCCGCGGCGGCACGGTGTTCCTGACCCTGCGCGACCCGGTGGCGAACATGTCCGCCCGGGTCACCTGCCCGCGTGGCGTCTACGAGGCGACCGTCCCCCGGCCGGTGGACGGTGCCCGGGTCGTCATGAATCTGAAGCCGGACTTCTGGGTCAACAAGGGGTCCTTCGCGTTCACCGCGCTGGAGATGCGCCCGGTCGGCGTCGGCGAGTTGCTGGCCCGGCTTGAGCGGCTGCGCCAGGTGCTCGCCTCCGAGGGGCTTTTCGGAGTCGACCGCAAGCGGCGGCTGCCGTTCCTGCCGGGCACGATCGGGCTGATCTGCGGCCGTGACTCGGCCGCCGAGCGCGACGTGCTGGAAAACTCGCGGCGCCGCTGGCCCGCGGTGCGGTTCAAGGTCGAGCCCGTGGCCGTGCAGGGGCCGTACGCGGTCACCGAGGTCACCGAGGCGCTGCGCAAGTTCGACGCGGACGGCGAGATCGACGTCATCGTGATCGCGCGGGGCGGTGGGTCGATGGAGGACCTGCTGCCCTTCTCCGACGAGTCGCTGATCCGGGCGGTGGCCGCGTGCCGGACGCCGGTGGTCAGCGCGATCGGCCACGAGCAGGACAACCCGCTGCTCGACCTGGTCGCCGACCTGCGGGCGTCCACACCCACGGACGCGGCCAAAAAGGTCGTGCCGGACGTCGGCGAGCAGCTCACGCTCATCCGCCAGCTTCGCGACCGGGGCCGGCGAGTGGCCGGCGGCTGGCTGGACCGCGAGACGGCCTGGCTGGCGGCGGTCCGCTCCCGCCCCTCGCTGGCCGACCCGGTCCGCGAGATCGAGCGCAGAGCCGAGCAGGCCGAGCAGCTCAGGGATCGGGTGAGGCGCTCCCTCACCGGTTCCCTGGACCGCGCCCAGGACTCCCTGGAACACCTGCGAGCGCGCCTGGTCGCCCTGTCCCCCGCCGCCACCCTGGAACGCGGCTACGCGATCGTGCAGCGTCCCCCGGGCGACGTCGTACGGCTCGCGCGCGACGTCGCCCCGGGCGACGAGCTGATGGTCCGGTTCTCCGACGACCGGGTGGCGGTGGTGGCGGTCAAGAAGGATCCCGCCACGTGAGCGAGGGGTAGCCGTCCTCGACGAAGCCGAACTCCCGGTAGAGCGGCTCTCCGTCCGAGGTGGCGTGCAGGTCCACCCTGCGGACCTCGCGCTCCCGGTACCACTCCATGAGCGCGACCATGATGGCCCGGCTGTGCCCGCGGCGCCGGTGGCCGGGGTCGGTCGTCATGCCCTGAATGTAGCCGTATCGGCCGTCGGGAAGGCCGGGGCCGGGCAGACGCTCGAAGATGAGACCGACCCCGCAGGCGGCCAGCCCGCCCTCGGGCGCGTCCACCACACGGACGGCCATGTCGTCGCTGCCCAGGCGCTCCCTGAGGTCGTCGGCGTAGGCCTCCTGCCATTGGGCGTCGACCGGGTAGGTGCCGTCCTGAGCCATGCGATCGGCCAGGATCTCCCGCAGGCGGATCAGCTCGGGGATGTCCGCGCAAGTCGCGTCACGAACAGTCATTCATGCAGTCTTCCAGGTCGCAGGCATGAGGCGGCTGCCGGGGAGCGGCGGCGGAGCGTCTCGCGGATCGTGAGACGAAAGATCCGCGGGCACGACCTAAGGTGGGTACGTGGCCGATGAGAAGACACCGTCAGATGAGAAGACGCCGTCCTACGAGCAGGCGCGTGAGGAGCTGACCGAGGTGGTCCGCCGTCTCGAAGCGGGCGGGCTCACGCTGGAGCAGTCGATCGAGCTGTGGGAGCGCGGCGAGAAGCTGGCGGCGTTGTGTGAGGAGTGGCTTCAGGGCGCCAGGGTGAAGCTCGCCGCCGCCATGGCGCAGCGCAAGCAACCCGATCTCACTCCGGGGGCGCCCTTCTGAAGGCCGGGGCCGGAGATCGTCTCCGAGGCCGGGACGGGTGATCGTCTCTGAAAACTTCCGAAGGCCGGGGCGGGAGATCGTCTCTGGGGCGCCGGAGCGCAAGATCTTCCCTGAAAGCCGGAGTGGGAAATCATCCCCCGAGAAGCGGGGCGGTCGCCGGACGGCGCTACGGTGTGGCCTTCGCCTGCTGCTTGAGGGATCCGGCCAGGGCGGACAGCTCATCCCACTGGGCGGTGCCGGTGACGACGACGGTGGCCTCGGGCAGAAGCCGGATGAGAGATCGCTGGTTCTTGTCCTCGCGGAAGCGCTGCTCCCAGGTCACGCCGTTGATCTGGACGCTGCCGGTGACCTCGCTGGTGTTGGCCATCCGGTTGGCGAACTCGGCCGGGGGCTTCTCGTCGCTCTGGGCGAGCATGGCGTGGGAGCGCGTCGCGCCGGGGCGCCCGGCGGTGGCGAAGCCGAGCTTCCAGGTCGTCACGCCCTTCTCCGTGGTCGCCCGCGAACTGGTCGGAATCCAGCCGGCGGGCGCCGGTTCGGGCGTCCACACCTGGTAGGGCGCGGTGCGGCGCAGGTTGGCCACGTCGATCGAGTAGTCGACCTTGGGGATGCGCTCGGTCCTGCTCTGGGGTGTGACCAGTAGGAAGAGGCCGACGGCGGCGAGGCAGACCAGCATCGCGAACGCGTAGCCGTAGAAACCCTGAGTGAACTTTCGCACGACTATCGAGACTAGTCGTTCAACGGGGTGGCCCGGCCTCAGGGGCGGCCGATCCGCCCGATGATGGACAGCACGCCGTCGGCGAGATCCCGGGAGGCCTCCTCGTCCTCCGACAGGGCGACCTCGGAGACGGCCGCGGCGAGCGCGCCGGTCAGGACCACGACCAGGGGGCCCTCGTCTCCCCCGAACAGCGCGGCGTTGCGCTTGGTCCACTGGCGCAGCCGGTCGCGCATGATGACCTCGAACCCGGGCGGCCCGTCGCCGCGCAGGAACAGCGCGGAGATCTCGCGCTCGGCCAGACAGCCCTCCAGGTAGGCGCGGGCGCCGGCGATGAACAGCCGCATCGGATCGGTCTCGCCTCCGGCGCGGGCCTCCTGGACGGCCTGCTTGGTTCGCTGGGCCTGCCGGGCCTGGAACTCCTCGAAGAGGGTCAGATAGAGATCGGCCTTGCCGGAGAAGTGGTGGTAGAGGCTGCCGACGCTCGCTCCCGCCCGGGAGACGACGTCGGTGACCCCTGCATCCGCGAAACCGCTCGTGACGAAGACCTCCCTGGCCGCCGCGAGGAGTGCGACCCGTGTGGCGGCACCCCGCTCGGAGGTCCGTGCACTCGCGCCTGTCACTAGCCGTTCCGTGTCGCTGCTCATGGTGGGCAGATTATCCTCCTCAACCCGGTGAGAGGGGGCCAACTACGATCGTTGCAGTAATCCATGAGAGGGGCTTTCACCATGTCCGATGAGACGTCCGTCCCCGCCGCGCTCGCCACGGGTGAACACGCACCCGATCGCAACCTCGCGCTCGAACTGGTCCGGGTCACCGAGGCGGCCGCGATGGCCGCGGCCCGCTGGGTCGGCCGCGGCGACAAGAACGGCGCCGACGGCGCCGCCGTGAACGCGATGCGCCAGCTGATCAACACCGTGTCGATGAACGGCGTGGTGGTGATCGGCGAGGGCGAGAAGGACAACGCGCCGATGCTCTACAACGGCGAGCAGGTCGGCGACGGCAGCGGCGCCGAGTGCGACGTCGCGGTGGACCCGATCGACGGCACCCGGCTCACCGCGCTCGGCATGCCCAACGGGATCTCGGTCATCGCGGTCAGCGAGCGTGGCTCGATGTACGACCCGTCAGCTGTCTTCTACATGGACAAGCTGGTCACCGGTCCCGAGGCCGCCGCGTCGGTGGACATCAACGCGCCGGTGGCCCACAACATCGCCGTGGTGGCGCGCGCCAAGGGGTGCCAGCCGTCGGACGTGACCGTGGTCATCCTCGACCGGCCGCGCCACGAGAAGATCATCAGGGAGGTCCGCGAGGCCGGCGCGCGGATGAAGCTCATCACCGACGGCGACGTGGCCGGAGCGATCACAGCTGCTCGCGCGGACACCGGTGTGGACCTGATGCTCGGCATCGGCGGCACTCCCGAGGGCATCATCGCGGCCTGCGCGCTCAAGTGCCTGGGCGGAGTCATCCAGGGCAAGCTGTGGCCGCGGGACGACGCCGAGCGCCGCCGGGCGCTGGACGCGGGTCACGACCTGGACGCCACGCTGACCACCGACGACCTGGTCCGCTCCGACGACGTGTTCTTCGCGGCCAGCGGGATCACCGACGGGGAGCTCATGCAGGGGGTCCGCTACCGCGGTGGCCGCGCCATCACCAACTCTCTGGTCATGCGGGGCCGTTCCGGCACGATCCGCAAGATCGAGAGCGAGCACCAGCTCTGGAAGCTGCGCGCCTACAGCGCGATCAACTTCGACAGCGCGAGCTGATCCCTCCGTCGTTCCCGGTTCCGCCGGTCAGCGGCGGAACCAGGGGCGGCGCGGGCGTTTGGGCGACTTGGCGACGATGCTGCCCAGGGTGACGAGCCCGGCGATCTCGATGACCGGGCCGTCCGGCGAGGGCGGGACCTGGTTCTTCTTGCCGCCCATGACCGTGGAGGCGGGCATCTCGATCCGGACGCCCTCCGGGACGATCAGTGTGAGGGTCGCGGCCATCACGGTGACCTGGAGGGTCACACGGCTGGACTGGAGAAGCGCCTCGCACAGGTCGAGTGTGACGTTGGCGCAGATCGCGGTGACGGAGTAGCGGGTGGGCACCACCCAGCGGCCCGAGCGTTCCGCGGAACCGAAGAACGCCGCCACCGGCTGGACGTCGGTCCGCAGCGGCTGGGCCTCGGCCGGGAGCAGGTCGGCGGTGAGGGCGGTGAGCTCGCCCAGCGTGCGGGCCCGGTAGAGCGCTCCGAGTCGCTGCTCGTGCTCGTCGTGGTCCAGCCGCCCGTCGGCGAGCGCGTCGTTCAGCACGGCGGCCACCCGTTCCCGGTCGGAGTCTCCCGCCCGAAGATCTCCGGGGCGCGGCTCGTGCCCGTGGTTGCGCATGATCGGAAACTGGAAACCATCCACCCTTCGACGATATTCGCCGGACCCCGCGGAGCGGCGAGATCGGCGGGTGGCTTCGCCGTACCCGGAAATCTTCGCCTCCCGGACGCCTGCCACAGCGATCGAACGCCTGCCGCGGCGATCCGACGCCTGCCACAGCGATCGGACGCCTTTCACGGTGACCGTCTGCCTGCCACAGCGATCGGACGCCTTTCACGGTGACCGTCTGCCTGCCACAGCGATCGGACGCCTTTCACGGTGACCGTCTGCCTTTCACGGTGATCGGCCATTGACCGCCGGAGAAGACACCCCTAACCTGACGGGAACTTGAACCCCCCTCATGTTCCACGGAGGTCGTGGTGCCGACCCCACGCGACAAGCAGGCACGGGTGGCGACCTGGGCCTCGTTCTTCGTCCAGGGCATCTGCTTCGCCACGCTGCTCACCCATGTGACCGACCTGCAGCACAGATTCAAGCTGAGCGACGGCGACCTCATGCTCGTCCTGCTGCTCGTGCCGGTGATCGCCGGTGTCGGGAGCGGCATCGCCGGGGTCCTGGCCGGCAAGTACGGCAGCGGCCCGGTCCTGCGGATCTCCCAGGTGGGCGTCTGCGTCATCGTGGCCCTTTCCGGATGGAACGACCAGCTCATCGGGCTCTACCTGCTCAGCGCCGTCTTCGGCCTGTTCGTCGGGGCCGTGGACGCGGCCATGAACATGCAGGCGGTCGCGGTCGAGCGCCGCTACGGCATAAGCGTGCTGACCGGTTTCCACGCCGTCTGGAGCGTCGGCTCGATGCTGGGCGCCGGGTTCAACTCCGCCTTCAGCGAGCTCGGGACGAGCCTGGGCTGGTCGTTCTCCATCCCGGTCGCGATCGGCGCCGCGATCTCGATCATCATGCTTCCCCGGCTCTACGACCGGGACGAGGAGCGGGCGACGGCGCATGCCGTACAGACGGCGGCCAGGGTTCCATGGCGGCCGATCATCCCGCTCTGCCTGGCGATGGCCTTCCTCTACGTCGGCGACGCGGCGGTCTCCAACTACAGCACCGTCTACATGGAGAAGGCGCTGTCGGCGAGCGGCTGGCTGGTGCCCTTCGCCTACTTCGTCTACCAGGCGGCCATGCTCCTCGCGCGGGTTCCGGGCGACCTCGCCGTGCGCAGGTACGGCCCGGCACCGGTCGTCCGGGCGGGCGCGGTGATCGCGGCCGTGGGCATGCTCGGCGTCGTCGCCGTCCCCAGCGTCCTCGTGGCCGTCCTGTCGTTCGGCCTGGTCGGCATCGGCCTGTCGGTGATCGCGCCGCAGTCGTTCTCGGCGGCGGGCCGTCTCGGCGCCGGGGCCGAGACGGCGATCGCGCGGGTCAACATGTTCAACTACGTCGGCTTCCTCGTCGGCGCCGCCGTGGTCGGCACCATCAACGACACCGTGGGGGTGCGGGAGGCGTTCGTGCCCGCGGTGGCCCTGGTGGCCGTGATCGTGCTGCTGGCCAGGGGCTTCCAGCCGGAGACGAAGGAGCTCGCGGCTCAGAGATAGGGCCGCTGGGCCCGCTTGGCCCGCTCGTAGTCCAGCCGGGCCCGCCGCGCCTCCGGCAGCTCCGACACCTCCGCCACCGGGACGTCCCACCAGGCCGTGGTGTCCGGGCCGGGACCGGGAACGGTCTCGACGTAGACGACGGTGGTGTGCGCGGACTCGCGGGCCTTGGTCAGGGCCACCCGCAGGGACTCGGGGCCGTCCGCGCGCAGGACCTCGGCCCCGAGACTGGCCGCGTTGGCCGCCAGGTCCACCGGGAGGAACGCGCCGTCCAGTTCGCCCGTGGCGCCGCGCATCCGGTAGGCCGTGCCCAGGCGCCGGGCCCCGACCGACTCCGACAGGTTGCCGATGGAGGCGAAGCCCTTGTTGTCGACCAGGACCACGACGAGCTTGACGCCCTCCTGCACGGCGGTGGCGAGCTCCTGGGCCATCATCAGGTAGGACCCGTCGCCGACCAGCACGAACACCTCGCGTTCCGGCGCGGCCAGCTTCACCCCGAGTCCTCCGGCGATCTCGTAGCCCATGCAGGAGTAGCCGTACTCCACGTGGTAGGCCCCGGGGTCGGCGGCACGCCACAGCTTGTGCAGGTCACCGGGCATCGACCCGGCCGCGTTGACCACCACGTCCGTCGGCCGGGCCACCTCGTTGAGGACGCCGAGCATGACCGGCTGGGTCAGCGTGTCTCCCGTGGTGACCAGGGACACCCGCTCCTGCCAGTCGCGGGTCAGCTCCGCGGCCCTGGCGGTCCAGCCGGGATCGGCGGTCCAGTCGCCGGGGTCCAGAGCCCGCAGCGCCTCGCGGGCGTCGGCGACGAGCATCTCACCCGCGTGCTTGGCGGCGTCGAAGGCGGCCACGTTCACGTTCAGGAACGCGGCCCGGCCGAACAGGGTCCGGGAGGCTGTGGTGAAGTCGCTGTAGCGGGTGCCGACGCCGATGACCAGGTCCGCGTCGCGCGCCAGGGCGTTGGCCGCGGCGGTGCCCGTGTGCCCGATCGCGCCGACCGCGCGGGGATGGTCGTACGGCACGGCTCCCTTGCCGGCCTGGGTCTCCGCCACCGGGACGCCGTGCCGGGCGGCGAAGGCGGCCAGCGGCTCCGACGCCCCGCTGTAGATCACCCCGCCCCCGGCCACGATCAACGGCCGCCGCGATCCCCGCAGCAGGTCCAGCGCCCGTGCCAGCGCGGCCGGTTCGGGCACCGGGCGGGCAACATGCCACACCCGGCGGGCGAACAGCTCCTCGGGCCAGTCGTAGGCCTCCGCCTGCACGTCCTGGGGCAGCGCGAGGGTGACCGCGCCGGTCTCGGCCGGATCGGTCAGCACCCGCATGGCGGCCAGCAGCGCCGAGGGGAGCTGCTCGGGCCGGTTGATCCGGTCGAAGAACCGGGAGACCGGCCGCAGGGTGTCGTTGACGCTCACGTCGTAGGAACGAGGGTCCTCCAGCTCCTGGAGCACCGGGTTGGCGACGCGGGTGGCGAAGACGTCGCCGGGGAGCAGCAGCACCGGGATCCGGTTGATCGTGGCCAGCGCCGCGCCGGTGACCAGGTTGGTGGCGCCCGGACCGACGGAGGTGGTGCAGGCGAAGGTGGACAGGCGCTCTCGCGTCCGCGCGTAGCCGACCGCGGTGTGGACCATGGCCTGCTCGTTGCGGGCCAGATAGTACGGCAGGACGCCCGCGGTCCCGGCTCCCTGCTCGGCCAGCGCCTGACCGATCCCCGCCACATTGCCGTGGCCGAAGATGCCGAAGCACCCCGCCACCAGCCGCTGTTCGACACCGTCGCGCTCGGACCACTGGTTCCCGAGGAACCGCACGAGCGCCTGTGCCACCGTGAGTCTCATCCCAACGCCTTCGTCATGGGAACCCTGGGGTCGATCGCCTGCTCGGCCCAGGTGGAGCGGATCCACGCGTGCCGGGGGTCGTCGCAGAAGGCCATGGACCGCTTCGGGGCGGGTCCGGCCAGCACGTTCAGGTAGTAGAGGTCGTAGCCGGGGGCGGCCATCGACGGGCCGTGATAGCCATGGGGGACGAGCACCACGTCTCCGCACGACACCTCGGTGAGCACGTCGTGGGTGCCGTAGACCCGCTGGTAACCGGGACCGCCCTCGAAGTAGTAGATCTCCTCCAGCACGGCCTCGTGCTCGGACGCCGAGTCGTGCTTGTGCGGCGGGTAGGACGACCAGTTGCCCCCCGGGGTCAGCACCTCGACCGCGACGAGCTTGTCGCAGTCGAAGGCGTCGGGCGCGCAGAAGTTGTTGACCTGGCGGCTGGCCTGGCCTGCGCCGCGCACCTCGACGGGGACCTCGCGCGCCGCGCCGTACCGGACGGGGAAGCTCCTGCTCGCACGGGCCGCGGGAAACGCGAAGCGGCCCTGACCGGTGATCCGGACGGTCGCGCCGACGGGCAGGTAGGCGAAGTCGCTGACCGCGTGGAAGACCGAGGTCCGGCCCTCCAGCGAGAGCCGTACGCCGTCGCACTCGACCGCGCACGAGCCCGACAGCGGCAGGACCAGCATCTCCTCGTCACCGGTGGTGAAGTCGACGCTCTCACCGGACAGGTGGAGCAGGCGGAGCCCGGTGTAGGTCCACCCGGCCGACTCAGGAGTGATCAACAGCGCCCACGGCGTCAGTGCCGTGCTACCGGCCGGGATGAAGGTCATGGCTTCTCCTCGGCTCGCGGCTCGTCGAGACATGACGTTTCAGCAGTGTGCTTGCCCGATCGTTCGTTCATGCCACCTCCAGCATCGCCGCGGCGGTGTCCACGGCCGCGGCCACGTCGTCATCGGAGGGGTACAGCAACGCGCGGCCCACCACAAGCCCCCGGACGCCGGGGAGCCTGAGCGCGTCGCGCCAGGCGGCGTAGGCCTGCTCGGCGGCGATCCCGGGATCGCCGCCGAGGAGCAGGGTCGGCAGCGTGGTGGCGGACATCACCCGTTCCATGTCCTCGACCACCGGGATCTTCAGCCAGGTGTGCGCGGAGGTCGCGCCCAGACCCTGGCCGATGTGCATCGACCGTATGACGCCCTCGGCGGACAGGTCGTGGGCGATCACGCCGTCCACCCTCCGCGACCAGAACGGCTCGACCATCGCGACCAGGCCGTGCGAGGCCAGGTCGGTGATCGCCCGGCTGCAGGACTCCAGCGTGTCGGCGGTGGCCGGCTCGTCCAGGCCGATCCGGCAGAGCATCTTGCCGCCGTCCAGGCCCATCCGGACGATCGAGGCGGTGTCGTAGGCGGTGAAGCGGTCGTCGAACTCGAACACCGTGCCCTGCACACCGCCGCGGTTCATCGACCCGATGACGAGCTTCCCCTCCAGCGCGCCGAGCAGCAGCAGGTCCTCGACGATGTCAGGGGTGGCCAGCAGTCCGTCCACGCCGGGCCTGGACAGCGCCACGCACAGCCGTTCCAGCAGGCCGACGCGGCTGCCCATGGCGAAGGGCCGGTTCCCCGCGCCGAGGGAGCCGCGGGCGGGATGGTCGGCCGCGATGATGAGGAGCCGGTCGCGTTCCTCCAGCAGGTTCCTGCGCCGGCGGGCCACCGCCGCCTCGGCGATCCGCCAGGGGGAACGCGCACGGGTGTCGAGCAGGTTCCGGTAGTCCTCCTCGCTCAGGCCTCCGGCTGCGCTCATCGCTCGCCCCCTTTCGTACGGCCCGGCGCTTCCGCGCCGAGCATGTCCCGCACCTCGTCGGCCGTGGGCATCGCGGGCGCGCAGGCCAGCCGCCCCGCGACGATCGCCCCGGCCGCGTTGGCGAACCTCAGCGTGTCTTCCAGCGACCAGCCTTCGAGCAGCCCGTGGCAGAGCGCCCCGCCGAAGGCGTCTCCCGCGCCGAGCCCGTTGACCACCTCGACCGGCACCGGCGGCACCTCCACGGTCTCCTCGGAGGTCATGCCGAGCACCCCGTCGCCGCCCTGCTTCACGATCGCCAGCTCCACGCCCGCGTCCAGCAGGGCCCTGGCCGCCTGGTGCGGCTTGCGGGTGCCGGTGGCGACCTCGACCTCGTCGATGTTGCCGACCGCCACCGTGACCTGGCCGAGCGCCGCACGCACCTGGTCGTGTGCCTCCGCGAGGCCCGGCCAGAACATCGGGCGGTAGTCGAGGTCCAGCACCGTGTACGGCATGCGCCCCCGGGCCCGCCAGGCCGCGAAGTGCGCGGCCCTGGACGGCTCCTGGGACAGCCCGGTGACGGTCGCCCAGAACAGCCGGGTCCCGGCGATGGCCTCAAGGTCCAGCTCGTCCGGGGAGATCTCCAGGTCGGGAGCCTTGGGATGGCGGTAGAAGAAGATCGGGAAGTCGTCCGGCGGCCGGATCTCGCAGAACGTCACGGGGGTGGGCAGATCAGGCACCGCGGCGACGTAGCGGTCGTCGACCCCGTATTCGCCGAGCGCGTCATGGATGAACAGCCCGAACGGATCCGCCCCGGTCCTGGTGATCACCGCGCTGGAGCGGCCCAGGCGGGCCGCCGCCACGGCCACGTTGGTCGGGCTGCCGCCCAGGTATTTGCCGAAGGTCTCCACCTCCCGCAGGGACACCCCCACCTGGAGCGGGTAGACGTCCACCCCGACCCGGCCCATGGTCAGAACATCGATCATGAACGTCCCTCGATTCGCGGCTCGGCGGTGCCCGATCGGGCATCGCCGTGCCCTCCGTCCGGCCCGGCCGTCTCGACCGGTTCGGCCGCGAGCCCTCTCAGATATGCCAGGCTCGCGCGGACGTCCTCCTTGGGGTCGGCGTCCCCGGAGTCGAGGACGACGTCCTGCTCCATGACGTACCAGCCCGAGTATCCGGCGGCCGTCAGACCGGCGACGATGCCCGGGACGTCCACGTCACCCTGGCCGAGCGGGCGGTAGACGCCCGCCTTCACCGCCTCGGTGTAAGTCAGCTCCCCCGCCCTGACCCGCCCGGCGAGCACGGCGTCCACGTCTTTGAGGTGGACATGTGCGATCCGCCCGGCGGCGCGGGTGACCAGTTCGCCGGGGTCGGTGCCGCCGATGAGCAGGTGACCGGTGTCCAGGCAGAGGGGAACCGCGCTGCCGTCGAGCACCCGGTCCACCTCCTCCGCGTTCTCCACCATGGTCCCGACGTGCGGGTGGAGGGTGACCGTGCGGCCGAACTCCCCGGCGTTCTCCAGGATCCGCCCCAGGTTGGCCAGCAGGGTGTGCCAGCCGCCCGCGTCCAGGACCGGTTTGGCGTCGTAGCCGTCGGCGCCGGTGGACGCGGCCAGCACGACCACCTCCACGTCACCCTCCATGAAGGCCCGCATGGCGTCGCGGACCTCGGGGAGCGGGTCGTACCGGGGGTCGTGCAGGACCACGGGGAGGAACCCGCCGACCGCGCGCAGGCCGTACTCGGAAAGCAGGGAGCGGCGCCGCGGCGGCGAGGACGGCAGGAACCCCTCGGGGCCCAGCTCGGTGGCCGTCAGGCCCAGCTCCCGCATCTCGGCGAGCACCCGGGAGCGGTCCAGCTGGTGACCCCAGCCGGGGACCTCGCAGACACCCCAGGAGATGGGGGCACCGGCCGTCTTCATCGCGACTCCTTGGACGTGGCGGCCTCGGGCTTCAGCCGTGGGAGGGAAGTCACCGGACCACCTCCGACACGCGGACCGGACGCCCCTCGCGCCGGGAAAGCTCGGCGGCCTCGGCGAGATAGAGCGCGGCCAAGGCGTCCTCGACGGTGCAGGGGCTGTCGATCTCGCCGCGCGCGGCGCCGAGGAACGCGCCGAGCTCGGCGACGTACGCGGCCTCGAACCTGGTGACGAAGTCCGGCCACGGCTCGCCCGTGGGCTGCAGCCCCTCGGCGCTGGTCAGCGGCGTGCGAGGGTCGAGGCCGACCGCCTGGGTCCGCAGGGTGCCGGCCAGCTCCATCCGCACGTCGTATCCGGCGCCGTTGTAGCGCGAGCCCTGGAGCGTGACCAGCGTGCCGTCGTCCAGGGTGAGCAGCGCGGCGCTGTTGTCGACGTCTCCGGCCTCGGCGAAGAAGGCCTCGCCCCGGTTCGAACCGGTCGCGTAGACGGTGTCCGCCTCGCGGCCGGTGACCCAGCGCAGGATGTCGAAGTCGTGGATGTGGCAGTCGCGGTAGATGCCGCCGGACATCGGGATGTAGCCGGGCGCGGGCGGCCGGGGGTCGGCTGTGATCATGTGCACCCGGTGCAGCGTGCCGAGTTCGCCGTTGCGCAGGGCGTTTCTCGCGTGGATGTAACCGGCGTCGAAACGGCGCTGGAAGCCGATGTGCACGACCGTCCCGCTCTGCTTGGCCGCCTTGAGCACCCTGACCGTGTCCTCCACGCTCGGCGCGGCCGGTTTCTCGCAGAACACCGGCACCCCCTGGGCGCAGGCGCGCATCAGCAGATCGGCATGGGTGGCGGTGGGGGTGGCGATGACCACGGCGTCGACGTCGAAGGCGTCTCCGACCGTGGCGCCGAGCCTGGCGGCCACCTCGGCCGCCCGCGCGCCGTCCGCGTCGGTCACGACCAACTCGTCGACCCATGGATGCCCGGCCAGGGTCGCGGCGTGGAAGGCCCCGATCCTGCCGAGCCCCAGCAGACCAACACGCATGATGCCTCCGAGGGGAAAGCAGCTGACCGTCAGTTCTAAGCCAGTTCTAAGCGAAGGTGCCGGAAGCCGTCAAGGATTTGTAAGGACATTCGGACGATCTATCATTTGCGAGGAGGCGAGGTGACCTGGCCCTTCGCACGGGCGGCCCCGCGGCCGGCGCGGAGGCGACTCCGGGTCAGCGTGGAAGACGGTTCGCGAAAGCGCGGACGGCATCGTCGGCGCGGTGGACGGGAAGCCGGGCGAAGCCCATGACCAGGGCGGGCGGACCCGGAGAGTTCCGCATCGGGCCCACCGGCTCCGCGGCGAGGCCGCAGGCCTGGGCCGTCTCGGCGGCCGACAGCTCGTCCCAGCCGCCGGGCAGCTCGGCGAACAGGTGCAGCCCGGCGGAGACGCCGTGCACCGTGATCTCGGGCAGGTGTTCGGCCAGCGCCCGCACGAAGGCGTCACGCCGGGCGCGGTAATCCCTGCGCATCTTCCTCAGGTGCCGGTCGTAACCGCCGCTCCTGATGAGGTCCGCCAGCGCGTACTGCTCCAGGACGGGTGAGCCCAGGTCCAGCTCGCCGCGGGCCCGCCGTACCGACTCGGCGATCTCGGGCGGGGCCACCACCCAGCCCAGCCGGAGCCCCGGGGCCAGGGACTTGCTCACGCTCCCCACCAGGATCGCCCGGCCGGGGACGAGCCCCTGCAGGCAGCCCACCGGGTCACGGTCGAAGCGGAACTCCGCGTCGTAGTCATCCTCAATGATCATCGCGCCGGTGTCGGCGGCCCACTCGATCAGCCTGCCCCGGCGGCAGGGGGAGAGCACCACTCCGGTGGGGTACTGGTGAGCGGGCGTGAGCAACACCGCCCGCGCCCCGGTCGCGGCCAGGGCCCCGACGTCGATGCCCTCCCCGTCCACCGGGACCGTCACCAGGTCGGCCCCCGCCGCGTGGAGCAGGGGAAGCTGGCGCATGCTGACCGGATCTTCGACCGCCAGGCGGATCCGGCCCGGCGGCGGTGCGGGATGCGCGATCCGGTCGACGAACCAGTTCAGGTCGTGGCTGGCCCGGCCTACGGGGAGCTGCCCGGCGAGCGCCTGGACCGTGAGGCTCACCCCCTGGGCCACTCCGCCCACGATCACCAGGTTGTCCGGGGTGACGTCCGCCGCGCGGACCCTGCCCAGATAGGCGGCCAGTTCCACGCGCAGTTCCGGGATGCCGCCGGGGTCGCCGTAGTCCAGCGCGTCGGCGGGCAGGGTGGCGAGCGCCCGCCTGATCGAGGCGAGCCACCGCTCCCGGGGGAAGGCTCCCAGGTCGGGAGAGGTGGAACGGCGCCCGTAGTACGGCTCGCAGGCCGGCACCAGGGGGTCGCGGGAGGAGTCCGCCGGAGGCCGGCCCGCCGCCGGGGCCACGGTGGTGCCCGCGCCGACCCGCGAGATCAGGAACCCCTCCGCGGCGAGCTGCTCGTAGGCCTCCACGACCACCCCGCGCGACAGTCCCAGGTCCCTGGCCAGCTCCCGGCTGGCGGGCAGCCGCTCTCCCGCCGGGAGCCTGCCCTGCCGTACGGCCTCGCGCAGCTCACGAGCGAGCTGGCCGGCGAGCCCCCCTGCCGCCCGGTCGATGATCACATGCAGGTCGGCCAATTGGTCCTCTGTATCGCCGTTTCATTGGACCCCTCAAGGGAACCATTGACTTCCTAGCATTCCCGACATGAACGCAGATGTCACCACCACCGCCCTCCGCCCGGAGGCTCGCCACCTGGCTCAGGCGGCGGGAGCGATGTTCCTGGTGGGCACCCTGGCGGGGGTCTCGGGCACGATCCAGGACTATCCGGTCTACGGCGGCCAGGCCCTCCGCTACCTGCTCGCCGCCGTCGCCCTGCTGGCCGCCGCCCGATTCTCGGGCCTGCGGTTCGTACGGCTGACGCCCCGTGAGACCGGGCTGCTGGCCGCGCTGTCGCTGTTCGGCCTGGTGATCTTCAATGTCTGCGTGATCGAGGCCACCCGGCGCGGCGGCCCCGCCCTGGTCGGCACCGTGCTCGGCACCGTTCCCCTGGCTCTGGCCCTGCTCGGCGGCCGTCCGTCGCCGCGCGTCGTCGGGGGCTCGGCGGTCGTGGTGGCCGGGGCGACGCTGGCGACCGGGCTGGGCAGCGGCGACCTGCCGGGGCTGCTGTGGTCGCTGGGCGCGCTGTTCTGCGAGGTCTGCTTCTCGCTGCTGGCCATTCCGCTGCTGCCCAAGCTGGGGGCCGTCCGCGTCTCGGCCTACTCGGCCGCGCTGGCGGTACCGCTGCTGGTGGTCATCGGCCTGCTCGTGGACGGCACCGCCATGTTCCGCGCGCCGACCCTTCCCGAGGCCCTGGGCCTCGGCTACCAGTCGGTGATCGTGACCACCGTGGCGTTCTTCCTCTGGTACGACGCGCTGCCCCGGATCGGCGCCGGAACCGCGGGGCTGTTCGCCGGGCTGATCCCGGTCGGCGCCATCGTCACCGGCGCGGCTCTCGGCCTGGGCACGCCCTCCGCGCCCGACCTGGCCGGAGCCGCCCTGGTGGTCGCCGGGATCCTCATCGGCCTCAGCGCGGTTGGTTCGTCTTCGGCTGCGGCAACTCCTCCCGCTGCTGGGAAACGCTCTCCTGCGACGGTTCCAGCCGCTGCTGGGGCAGGTTCACCTCCCGCTCAGGCCAGCTCACCGGCCACTGAGGGGTCTGCCCGCCGGTCTCCCTGATGTTCCTGAGCGTGATTGTGATCAGCGAGACAACGAGACCGACCACCACGGCAACCGCGATGATCGCGATCATAACGATGTTTCCGGTAGTGATGATGTTTCCGGTAGTCATGACTTCCTCCGGCATCCCCCGGGCACGGCCCGGTCCCTCCTCTAGCTTCCCCCGTGTTTTCGGACATAAGGGGACAATGGATGCCATGGGCGGCTAATGGTTGTGCCAAATACTTATTTCCGCCTTCATGCCGCCCTTGGTGCGTACGGCTGGCGTGTACGGCGCTCCAGACCGCCGCGCAGGAGGCCTTACCCTCTAGGAGGACCAGAGAAGGCCCCTGGCACGGAGGATCGAAGACGATGCCCGAGTTCGACTACACCGACCTGCTCCCCATGGGGCCGGATGAGACGCAGTACCGTCTGATCAGCTCCGAGGGGGTGCGCGTAGTCGAGGCCGCGGGCCGCAGGTTCCTGGAGGTCGACCCCGAGGCCCTCCGGCTGCTGACCGAGACGGCGATCCACGACATCTCCCACTATCTCCGGTCATCCCACCTCGCCCAGCTGCGCAAGATCATCGACGACCCCGAGTCCAGCGGGAACGACCGCTTCGTCGCCCTCGACCTGCTGAAGAACGCCTCGATCTCGGCCGGCGGCGTGCTCCCGATGTGCCAGGACACCGGCACGGCGATCGTGATGGGCAAGCGCGGCCGCCACGTGCTCACCGACGGCGCCGACGCCGAGCACATCTCCCGCGGCGTCTACGACGCCTACACCAAGCTGAACCTGCGCTACTCCCAGATGGCCCCCATCACCATGTGGGAGGAGAAGAACACCGGTTCCAACCTCCCCGCGCAGATCGAGCTCTACGCCGAAGACCCCGGGGGCCACGCCGACGAGTACAAGCTGCTCTTCATGGCCAAGGGCGGCGGCAGCGCCAACAAGTCGTTCCTGTACCAGGAGACCAAGGCGGTCCTCAACGAGAAGCGGATGCTCCAGTTCCTGGAGGAGAAGATCCGCTCCCTGGGCACCGCCGCGTGCCCGCCGTACCACCTGGCGATCGTCGTCGGCGGCACCTCCGCCGAGTTCGCCCTGAAGACCGCCAAGTACGCCAGCGCCCGCTACCTGGACACCATCCCCACCGAGGGCTCCCCCAGCGGCCACGGCTTCCGTGACGTCGAGCTGGAGGCCAAGGTCTTCGAGCTCACCCAGAAGCTCGGCATCGGCGCGCAGTTCGGCGGCAAATACTTCTGCCACGACGTCCGCGTCATCCGCCTGCCCCGCCACGGCGCCTCCTGCCCGGTCGCCATCGCGGTCTCCTGCAGCGCCGACCGCCAGGCCCTGGCCAAGATCACCCCCGAGGGGATCTTCCTGGAGCAGCTGGAGACCGACCCGGCGAGGTTCCTGCCGGAGACCACCGACGAGCACCTGTCCGACGACGTCGTGCGCATCGACCTCAACCGCCCGATGCCGGAGATCCTCGCCGAGCTGACGAAGTATCCGGTCAAGACCCGCCTGTCCCTGACCGGTCCCCTCGTCGTCGCCCGCGACATCGCCCACGCCAAGATCGGCGAGCTTCTCGACGCCGGCGGCGAGATGCCGCAGTACCTCAAGGACCACGCGGTCTACTACGCCGGTCCCGCCAAGACCCCCGAGGGTTACGCCTCCGGGTCCTTCGGCCCCACCACCGCCGGTCGCATGGACTCCTACGTCGAACGCTTCCAGGCCGCGGGCGGCTCCATGATCATGCTTGCCAAGGGCAACCGCTCCAAGCAGGTCACCGACGCCTGCAAGACCTACGGCGGCTTCTACCTCGGCTCCATCGGCGGCCCCGCCGCCCGCCTCGCCCAAGACTGCATCAGGAAGGTCGAGGTCCTGGAATATCCCGAACTCGGCATGGAAGCCGTCTGGAAGATCGAGGTCGAGGACTTCCCCGCCTTCATCGTCGTCGACGACAAGGGCGAAGACTTCTTCGCCGATGCGACCGGCCCCGTCCTGTCCATCGGCCGCCGCTGATCCCATCGCCCCCCGAAAGGCCCGGCTCCTCACGAGCCGGGCCTTTCTGTTCGAAGCCCGGTTCAAGCCCGGTTCAAAGCCGGTTCGAAGCCCGCTTCGAGGCGCACGTCCTTCGCGCACATCGCGTCAGAGCTCGGGATTCCCGTTTTCCGCGTCTCCCTCGGGTGAGCCCGGCACCGTCGCGGGGATGATGGCCGGGTGGACGAGTTCCGGGCACGCGCGAGGTTCCAGACCGCCCGGGTCGCCAGACTGGCCACGGCCGACGCGTACGGCACGCCGCATCTGGTGCCCGTCACCTTCGACGTGGACGACGACGTGATCGCCTTCGCGATCGATCACAAGCCGAAGCGCACGACGAACCTCCGCCGTCTGCGCAACATCGCCGCCAACGATCGGGTGTGCCTGCTGGTGGACCACTACGACGACGACTGGTCACGGCTGTGGTGGGTTCGCGCCGACGGAAGGGCGCGGATCGCCGAGGAGGGACCGGCCCGGGAACGGGCCCTGGCACGCCTCGCGGAGCGCTACCCGCAGTACCGTGACCGCCCGCCGCGAGGTCCTGTCGTCCTCGTCGCGGTGGAGTCCTGGACGGGCTGGTCATACGCGGGCGCCTGAGCCCTGCCTCGCGGGTCTCGGCGGGTCCCGGTGGATCTCATGTCGTGTACGTGACCGCGCACAACCTGACAGCCAAGAAGTATCAGGTGTTCTGGGAGAAGTGGGCCGCGAAGGGCTACGTGGAGACGGTCACGGCCGTGCACGGCATCGGGCCGGCGACGGTTTTCGCGATCGTCATGGAGAAGCGGCAGGGCGGCCACCAGGCCTACTTCGGGGTGGACCGCGCCCGGCTCCGCCTCCGCAACACCGAGGCGGAGCAGAAGGGGTACATCTTCGGGCACCCGACGCGGGAGGGCATGCAGGTGGTGAACACCTCGATCTGGTCGGGGGTCTCGTGCCACGGCGGTGCTGCGAACACCGCCTCGTAGATCAACCGGAACGCTGCGGGTGACCGGCTCCACGCCGGACGTCAGTCCGACAGACACGAGACCCCCTGGACCAAACTGACACCGCCATCATGGAGCAGTTGCGAATAATTCGCAACAGTAATCAGGCCTAGGTCGCAGGTCTGATGCAAATGCAAATCACTTGCAATAGTGTCCGGAGGGCAGTGATCAACGAGGAGGTAGACCCATGGGTGAGTACACCCTTCCGGACATGCCGTACGACTACGCGGCCCTGGAACCGGCGATCACCGGCGAAATCCTGGAGCTGCACCACGCCAAGCACCACGCCGCCTACGTCAAGGGCGCCAACGACATCCTGGAGCGCCTGGCCGAGGCCCGCGACAAGGGCGAGTTCGGCGGGCTGGTCGGGCTGGAGAAGACCTTCGCCTTCAACCTGTCCGGGCACGTGCTGCACTCGATCTTCTGGCAGAACCTCTCCCCCGACGGCGGCGACCGCCCCGACGGTGAGCTGGCCGCGGCGATCGACGAGCACTTCGGCTCGTTCGAGGCCTTCCAGAAGCAGCTCACCACCGCCACCGCCGGTGTTCAGGGGTCGGGCTGGGGCGTGCTGGCCTGGGAGCCGCTGGGCCGCCGCCTGGTGGTCGAGCAGGTCTACGACCACCACGGCAACGTCGGCATGAACACCACGCCGCTGCTGGTCTTCGACGCCTGGGAGCACGCCTACTACCTGCAGTACCGCAACGTGCGTCCCGACTACGTCGAGAAGTTGTGGGGTCTGGTCAACTGGACGGATGTCACCCAGCGTTTCTCAACAGTGACGAGCACGAAAATCTGACCGAAGATCGCAAGAAGTTTCGGCCCGGTCTCTACTGGTCTCATTACGCAAATCGGTAAGCTGCCCATCATGCGTGCGCCGTCCGGATACCTTCTTGCAGCGCGCTATCGACTGGCGGAGCCGGTTGGGCGCGGCGGCATGGGTACCGTATGGCGAGCGCACGACGAGCTGCTCGACCGCGAGGTGGCGGTCAAGGAGGTGCGCCTGCCCCTGGTCCTCGACGAGGATTTACGGGCGGAGCTGTGCGTCAGGACCGAGCGCGAGGGGCGGGCGACCGCGATGGTCGCCCATCCCTCGGTGATCACCGTTTTCGACGTCGTGACCGAGGACGAACGTCCCTGGATCGTGATGGAGCTCCTCCGGGCCAGGTCCCTGGAGCAGCTCCTGCGGGACAAGGGCCCGCTGCCGCCACGGCAGGTGGCGGAGATCGGGCGTCAGGTCCTGGGCGCGCTGCGAGCCGTGCACGCCAAGGGGATCCTCCACCGCGACGTCAAGCCCAGCAACGTTCTGGTGACCGCCGACCGGGCGGTGCTCACCGACTTCGGCCTGGCCGCGCTCGAAGGCGACGTGTCGATCACCCAGGCGGGCATCGTGCTCGGGTCGGCCGGATACATCGCCCCCGAGCGCGTGCTGGGTGCCAAGGCCAACCCCTCCGCCGATCTGTGGTCGCTCGGCGCGACCCTCTACACCGCCGTCGAGGGCCGGGGCCTGCACGGGCGCCGTACGGCCGCCGCCGCGCTGGCGGCGCTGACCAGCGGTGAGCCGATCCCCATGGAGAAGGCCGGGCCGCTGACCCCCGTGCTCCAGGGGCTGCTCAGGATCGATCCGGACACCCGGCTCGACGCGGTCCGCGCCTCGTTGATGCTCGCGCGGGTGGCGGCCGGCGGATCGGCCGAGGAGTCGATCGCCACCAGGGCTCCGAGCAAGCCCGTCAAGAACACCGCCAAGAGCACGACCAAGGGCACGACCAAGAACGCCAAGAACACGGTCAAGAGCACCGCGACGATCGCCGTCCCCTCGTTCAGCCGCCGCCCGCAGCACCGTGGGCTGCACCGGGTCGGCTCCGCGCCGGTCCCGGCTCCGCTGCCCGAGCCGACCCCTGTCCCGCAGCCCCGCGGGCACCGCCGTCCGGCCGAAGGCGTGCATCGCAAGCCGACGGTCAAGCCGCCCGCTCCACGGCCGTTTGTCCGATTTATGACGACTTTGATCAGGCTGATACTCCCGCGCCTCCTGTGGCCCCGGGAACTCCGTAAGCGAGGATAAAGCGACCTTCAAGGAAGAATGGCTACCTTCTTCCCGTGTCAGAACAGTACTTCGAAGAAGAATGGCTATCTTCATTTCATGTCGGAACAGCAGAGGCGGCTGCTCGCTGACCGTTACGAGCTGATCACGCCGCTTGGCCGGGGCACCATGGGCACGGTGTGGCGTGCTCACGACCGATCCCTCGGCCGCGAGGTCGCGATCAAGGAGATCCGTCAGGAGCCGGGACTCACCGATGCGCAACGCGCCGAGCTGCGGGAACGCATGATTCGCGAGGGCCGTACGGCCGCCCGCATCAGCCATCCTTCCGTGGCCACCGTCCACGACGCGATCGTGGAGGACGGCAGCCCATGGATCATCATGGAGCTGGTGCAGGCGCGTTCCCTTGAGCGGATCATCCAGGAGGAGGGCCCCCTGCCACCTCGGCTGGTCGCCGAGATCGGGGTGGACCTTCTCGGAGCGCTGCGCGCCGCCCACGACCAGGGCGTGCTCCACCGCGACGTCAAACCTGGCAACGTGCTGCTCACCGAGAGTGGCCGGGTGGTCCTCACCGACTTCGGTATCGCCAAGGCCGCGGGGGACACCAACCTCACCAAGACAGGCATGGTGATCGGCTCCCCGGGATATACGGCGCCCGAGCGGGCTCGCGGAGAACACAACGGACCCGAGTCGGACCTCTGGTCACTCGGAGCCACCCTGTACTTCGCGGTGGAAGGCCGTCCGGCCTACGAACGATCCACGGTTTCCGAGACCCTGGCCGCGCTGATGACCGACCAGGTCGACCCACCGGTCCAGGCCGGACCGCTCCGTCCGGTGCTGGAACAGCTCCTGGAGAGGGATCACAAGCTGCGGCCGACACACGCCCAGGCGATCGCGATGCTCCGGGCCGTGGCCGACACCCCCACGAACGTGGCAGGGCAGGCACCGGTGACGCCTCCGGTCGCCCCACCGGCTCCGCAGGGCCGGCCCGTGACGGACGCGGCTCCCCAACGCCGGCCCATGGCGGATGCGGCGCCCCAGAGGCCGCCCGCGGCTCCGCAAAGCCCACTCGCGGCGGATCCGGCTCCGCAGGGCCCGCCCGCGGCTTCCCAGAACCCGCCCGCGGCGGACGCGGACGAGGAGTTCGACGCCGATCGCACCATGCTGGTCATCCGGCCCAAGGGCGGTCTGCGCCTGCCCACGAGCGGCCCGGCCACCACCGGCAACCCGGCCACCGCCAGCGGCCCGGCCACCACCGGCGGCGCCGAGACTCCCGCGGCTCCGGTTTCCTCTGCGGCTCAGGCTTTCCCCACGGTCACACCGGCGGGCGATTCCCCGGCGGGCAGACAACCGGCGGACAAGCGACCCGTGGACAAGCCTGCGGACAAGCCACCGGTCACGTCGGGATCGGAAGCACCGGCGGCGAGGCGGCAGGCCTCCCCCGGCCCCTCGGCGCTGGGCACACCGGTGGCCAGGCGGCCCGGAGCCTCCGTGGCGCCGCAGGAAGGGAGCACCCCGGACGGGCAGATGACGGAGACCAGGAGGCTGCCGAGGCCGGGGGAGCCCGCCCCGCAGCGGCCGGGGCCGGCCGCTGCCGTGCCGCAGGCCCCCTGGCAGCAGGAGTCCGGGATGTCCAACGGGGACTACTCGCACCCCCCCGGGCTGGGGACGGAGCTGTTCGCGATCGCGGGGCAGGGCGGTCAGGGAGGACGGAAGGCCTCTCCGGTCAAGGCCCGGGTAGGCCTGCTCGTCCTCATCGGAGTGGCGATCGTCGCCCTGATAGTGATCGTGATCATGGCGGTGGCGGCCTTCGCGGACAACGGCGGGCAGGGGGCGGCGGGCATCTTCCCCGCCACCGGCCCGGACACCACCGCCTCCGCGTCCGGAGTGTGAGCGTTCCTCGACGTCAGCGACCCGGGCGTGAGCGCCCGGGCTCGCGGTTTCTCCCCGCTCGCCGAGGGTGAGGCCGTACGAGGTTCCCGGCTGGACGGTGCCGCGTTTCCGCTTCATCTCGCAGGACGCAAACTGGGTTCATGAGCGAGTATCGGATCGAACACGACTCGATGGGTGACGTACGGGTCCCGGCGAGCGCGAAGTGGCGGGCGCAGACCCAGCGGGCGGTGGAGAACTTCCCCATCTCCGGGCGCGGGCTGGAGAGCCCGCACATCGCCGCTCTCGGCCTGATCAAAGCGATCGCCGCCGAGGTCAACGCCGAGCTGGGAGTGCTTGACAAGGAGCTGGCGCAGGCGGTCGCCGAGGCCGCCACCGACGTCGCGGAGAACGAGTGGGACGGCGAGTTCCCCATCGACGTCTTCCAGACCGGCTCCGGCACCTCCTCCAACATGAACGCCAACGAGGTGATCGCCACCCTCGCCGAGGAGCGGCTCGGCCGTCCCGTCCACCCCAACGACCACGTCAACGCCTCCCAGTCCTCCAACGACGTCTTCCCCACCTCCATCCACGTCGCCGCCACAACCGAGGTGTCCTACCACCTCATCCCCTCCCTGAGGCATCTGGCCACCGCGCTGCGCAACAAGTCGTTCCAGTTCGAGGACGTGGTCAAGGCCGGCCGTACCCACCTGATGGACGCCACCCCGGTCACACTCGGTCAGGAGTTCGGCGGCTACGCCACCCAGATCGACAACGCCATCACCCGGGTGCGCGGCTCGATTCCCCGTCTGGCCCAGCTCCCGCTGGGCGGCACGGCCGTCGGCACCGGCGTCAACACCCCGCCCGGGTTCGCCCCCAAGGTCATCGAGAAGCTCCGCGAGGCCACCGGGCTCCCGTTCTCCGAGGCTCCCGACCACTTCGAGGCCCAGGGCGCGCGGGACGCGATCGTGGAGCTCTCCGGACAGCTCCGCACGGTGGCGGTCTCACTCAACAAGATCGCCAATGACCTCCGCTGGATGGGCTCGGGTCCCCGAACCGGGCTCGGCGAGATCAACCTGCCCGACCTCCAGCCCGGGTCGTCGATCATGCCCGGCAAGGTCAACCCGGTCATCCCCGAAGCCGTGAACATGGTCGCCGCCCAGGTCATCGGGAACGACGCGGCCATCGCCTTCGCCGGAGCCTCGGGCAACTTCGAGCTGAACGTCATGCTGCCGCTCATCGCCCGCAACATCCTGGAGTCCATCCGGCTGCTCGCCAACGTCTCCCGGCTGCTCGCCGACCGGTGCGTCCACGGCATCACCGCCAACGCCGACCACCTGCGCGAGTACGCCGAGTCGTCCCCGTCGATCGTCACGCCCCTCAACCCCTACATCGGCTACGAGGAGGCCGCCAAGATCGCCAAGCAGGCTCTGGCGGAGCGCAAGACGATCCGCGAGGTCGTCATCGAACGTGGCCACGTCGCCAACGGCACCCTCACCGAGGAGCAGCTCGACGCCCTGCTGGACGTGCTGGCGATGACACGGCGGCCCGGCTGACCCGGCACCGCCGCGAGGACGGTCGTGAGACCGGTCGAGGCCTGGAAAGATGGGATCATGGCCCAGATCAAGTTCTACGGCCGTCGTGACGTCTGGTCCGGCCGTCGCCGGGAAGTCTCCGACACCGTGCACGACTGCCTGACCGAGGCATGGCAGCTCCCCGCGGACAAGAGGTTCCACCGGTTCCTCCTGCTGGACGCCGAGGACCTGGTCTGCCCGCAGCGTGGCGAGCGATATCTGATCGTCGAGATCCTCTGTTTCGAGGGCCGGTCGGACCAGGCCAAGCGCGACCTGATCCGCACCCTGTTCGCCCGCGCCCAGGAGAGGCTCGACCTCCCCGCGGAGGACCTGGAGATCGTGATCGTCGAGTCGCCCCGGGTCAACTGGGGCATCCGCGGCCTGCCCGGCGACGAGCTGGCGCTCACCTACCCGGTCACCGTCTGAGTCACCGGCTGAGCCGCTGTCTGAGCCGCTGTCTGAGCCGCTGTCTGAGTCACCGGCTGACCCTCGGCGGGGCCGTCCCTCCCCCGGCCGCCGTCCGGCCCCGCGGACGACTGGACTCTCCCACTGAGGGAGAGTCCAGCCTGGCTCCATGAAGAAGACTCATCACAGCCTCTACACGGCCACGGCGGCTCCCTCCCTCATCGACATCCCCGAGCTGTCCTATCTCATGGCGGACGGCTTGGGAGACCCCTCCGGCGATCATTACAAGGCCGTCGTCGAGGGCCTGTACGGCGTCGCCTACGCGATCCGGACGGAACTCAAGCCGACGCTGACCTACTCGGTCGCCCCTCTCGAAGGCCTGTGGGAGGGCACTCCCGACGACCGCGCGGCCATGCAGTGGACCATGTGCATCCTCCAGCCGGAACCGGTCACCCCCGAGATGGTGGCACGGGCGGTGGACGTCGTCCGCCGCAAGAAGCCCGGAGCGGAGGTCGGCGGGATACGTCTCGCGCCGATGGCCGGGGGCAGGGCGGCCCAGATCCTGCACACGGGTCCCTACAGCGAGGAGCCGGCGACCGTCGGGACGTTGATGAAGTTCATCTTCGGCCAGGGTCTGACCGTCGTCGGGCGGCACCGTGAGATCTACCTGTCGGTGCCGGACCGTACGGCGCCGGAGAAGATGCGGACCATCATCCGCTATCCCGTCGCGGCCCTGGCGGCCGCTCACGGCGCCGAAGGGTGATGCGCCTTGGACACATAGGTGACGACATGACTATGGCTGTCGGCAACATGGGCCGGGATTCGGCTGATTGCCTAGATTCGACGGCATGATTGACCTAACGGGGCGGCGAGCTGTGGTGACCGGGGCGGGCAGCGGGATCGGACGTGCCTGCGCCCACCGGCTGGCCGCCGCCGGGGCACATGTGACGGTGGTCGACATGGACGCCGAGACCACCGGGAAGGTGGCCGCGGAGATCTCCGGAACGGCGGTGATCGCCGACCTGTCGACGCCCGACTTCGTGGACGCGCTCCCCGCCGATGCGGACATCGTGGTGAACAACGCCGGGTTCCAGCACGTGGCGCCGATCGAGGAGTTCCCGCCGGAGGTCTTCGCCAAGATCCTCAAGGTCATGGTGGAGGCGCCGTTCCTGCTGGTCCGGTCGGTCCTGCCGGGGATGTACGAGCGGGGCTGGGGCCGGGTCGTCAACATCTCCTCGGCTCACGGGCTCCGTGCCTCGCCGTACAAGTCGGCGTACGTCACGGCCAAGCACGCGCTCGAAGGGCTGTCGAAGGTCATCGCCCTGGAAGGCGCCCCGCACGGCGTCACCTCCAACTGCGTGAGCCCCGCCTACGTCCGCACCCCGCTGGTGGAGAAGCAGATCAGAGCCCAGGCCGAGACCCACGGCATCAGCGAGGACAAGGTCGTCGAGCAGATCATGCTGGCCCCGGCCGCGATCAAACGGCTGATCGAACCGGAGGAGGTGGCCGAACTGGTCGCCTACCTGTGCGGCCCGCACGGCTCGTTCATCACGGGAACGTCCCTGCCCGTGGACGGTGGCTGGACCGCCCGCTGAACCGCGGCACCGGCACAGCGCAGGCCCGACGTCGGCACGGCGTCGCGCCTGAGATCCGGTGAGGAGACCAAAGGCGAGAAGCCGCTCCCTCCAGAGAGCGGAAAGGTCACGACAATGGAAGACATGAGCGCACGGATCTTCCTCGAACTGCTGGCCAGAGAGGCGTCGGCGGTCGAGTTCGAGGGGCCCGTGCTGGCCGCCAGAACCGCCGGAACCGACGCGGTGACGCTGGCCGAGCTGGAGGAGGCCAAGCTCGCCGCGTTGAAGGTGCGGGCGCTGCTGCGGCGCAGGGCCAAGCGCGAGGCGGAGCTGTCGGCCCTGTTCGACACGGCGAGCGACCTGGCCGGGCTGCGGGACCTCGACGCCGTGCTTGAGGCCATCGTGCACCGAGCCCGGCAGCTCCTGGGCACCGACGCCGCCTACATGACGTTGCACGACCCCGAGCGGGGCGACACCTGGATGCGGGTGACCGACGGCTCGGTCTCGGCCAAGTTCCGCGCGCTGCGGCTGGCCATGGGCGCCGGTCTGGGCGGGCTGGTGGCCCAGACCGCCACGCCCTATGCGACGGCCGACTACTTCGCCGACGCGCGCTTCCACCACAAGATGGACATCGATGACGCCGTGCACGAGGAGGGCCTGGTCGCCATCCTGGGCGTGCCGCTCAAACTCGGCGCGCGGGTCATCGGCGTGCTGTTCGCCGCCAACCGGAGCGTGCGGCCGTTCACCCAGGACGAGGTGGTGCTTCTCAGCTCGCTGGCCGCGCACGCGGCGGTGGCGATCGACAACGCCCGGCTGCTGCAGGAGACCAGGAACGCGCTGGAGGAGCTCAGCGAGGCCAACCGACAGGTGAACGCGCACAGCGAGGCCGTGGAGCGGGCCGCGCTCGCGCACGACCGGATGACCGGGCTGGTGCTGCGCGGCGGCGGGGTCGAGGACGTCGCCGCCGTGGTCACCGAGGTGCTCGGCGGCTCGCTCGTCGTGCTGGACGACGCCGGACGGCCGATCACCGGGGATCTGGCCGACCTGGAAACGGGCGTGTCGGAGCAGGAGGCCGGTCTCGGCGCCGGAAACGAGAAGCGAGGCCCCGGGGCGACCGCGGCCATGATCGCCGACGCCGCGCAGTCGTCCCGGGCGCTGGGCCGTACCGTCAAAAGAGGCAATCTGCTGGTCGCCTCGGTGGACGTGGGGGCCGAGCCGCTGTGCACGCTCGTGCTGCGCGCCGAGGGCCAGGTGGCCGACACCGACCAGCGCATTCTCGAACGGGCCGCGCTGGTCACCGCGCTGCTGATGCTGTTCCGGCGCACGGTGGCCGAGGCGGAGGGCCGGGTCAGGGGCGAGCTGCTCGACGACCTGATCTCGCGTCCCGCTCTCGACGGCCTCGCTCAACGGGCCCGGCGCGTCGGGGTGGACCTGGACACCGACCACGTGCTGGTGGTGGTCCGCCACGACGGCCAGCGTGAGCGCGCCGGTTTCTGGGCCTCCTCCCAGGCCACGCTGAACCACGGTCTCGCCGCCCAGCGCGGGGACGAGGTGGTGCTGCTGCTCCCCGGCAACAAGCCCGGCCACCTCGCCAAGCGGGTGGCGGCCGAGCTGAGCGCCTCTCTCGGCCGTCCGGCCACCGCCGGCGCCTGCGGTCCGGTGCGCGGGCCCGCGAAGATCGCCGCCGCCCACCGCGAGGCGCAGCGCTGCGCCGACGCCCTGCTGGCCCTGGGCCGGGCGGGGCAGGGCGCCAGCGCCACCGAGCTGGGCTTCGTCGGGCTGCTCGTCGGCGACGGGCGTGACATCGAGGCGTTCCTCGGCTCGACGCTGGGCCCGGTGATCGACTATGACGCCCGCAGGGGTACCGCCCTGATCCGCACGCTCACCGCCTACTTCGGCACGGGCGGCTCGCTCTCCCGCACGGCGGACGCCCTCCATATCCACGTCAACACCGTCACCCAGCGGCTGGACAGGATCGCCCAGCTCCTCGGCGCCGACTGGCAGGACCCGGAGCGCGCCCTGGAGATCCAGCTCGCCCTGCGGCTCCACCGGCTCAGCCACTAGAACCTTCGAGCGAAATGGCCCACTGCTGGGTCACAGGTCGGCCGGGAAGCCGTGCATTGTGAACGCATCGCTGATCTATCAACCCAGGCTCGCAGGATTGGTGTCACAAGAAAGCACCAATCAGGGAGTATCCCCATGCCCACCACCGCCGCCATCATCACCGTCCTGACCGCCCTCTGGGTGGGGTTTTCTGCCTTCTCCCTCCTTCGCCGCGCCGAGTGGGTCGTGAAGCCGCTGATGGACTACGGCGTTCCCCGCTCGTGGTGGACCTGGCTCGGTGCGGCCAAGGCAGCAGGGTCCGCGGGCCTGCTGGTCGGCCTGTTCGTGCCGGTCGTAGGCGTCCTGGCTGGGATCGGCCTGGTGCTGTACTTCGCCGGAGCCGTCGTCACCGTGCTCCGGGCGCGCTCGTACTCGACCGTCGTCTTCCCCTTGCTGTACATGGGCCCGGTGATCGCCACCTTGGCGCTGGGATACATCGCCTGACAGCCGCGCGGATCGCAGTGTGGTAGACGGCGATGCCAGGCCGATGAGTTCGCCGTCATCACGTTGCTCGCGGCCTTCTTCCAGATCAACCCGATCTGGCTGTACGGCCCCTACCGGCCCAGCGTGATCGGTGCCGGCTCCCAGCCCGACTGGTACATGGCGTTCATGGAGGGCGCGTTGCGCATCATGCCGTCCTGGGAGATCACCGTCTTCGGCTCCACCCTGTCGCTCAGCGTGCTGATCCCCGCTCTGGTCGCGCCAGGGGCGCTGTTCACCGGGCTGGCGCTCTGGCCTTTCCTGGAGCGCTGTGTCACGGGTGATCACCGGGTGCACAACCTGCTGGACCGCCCCAGGGACGCGCCCGTCCGCACGGGGGTCGGCGTGGCCGGAGTCGTGTTCTACGGCATCCTGTGGATGGCGGGCGGCAACGACGTCCTGGCGCACACCTTCGGCATCTCGCTCAACGCCACCACGTGGTTCTTCCGGGTCGCGGTCTTCGCCGGTCCCGTCCTCGCCTATGTCATCGCATATCGGATCGCGCTGGGGTTGCAGGCGCGCGACCGGCGCACCCACGGCGTCGAGACCGGGGTGATCGTGCGGCTCCCCGACGGGCGTTACGAGGAGATCGAGGCTCCCGCCGGGGACGAACCGGCCGCCGTGCTGACGCCACCCGAATCCCCGGTGCGGCCCTCCCGCCTGGACGGGACGAACTGGCGTCGCGCCATCACCGGAAGCCCGCGGGGCGGGGACTGAACATATCGCCTTGATCATCCTGAGCGCGGATTCGGGTCCACATAGCTCAGCCGCCCGCTATGGCGGCCGACCCCATAGGAGTGACGCCGGTCACTACGTACCGTGAGCCGACATCCCCCCATCAGCGCTACCCATTGGTGAGTGAGATGACAGAGAAAACACGCACTCCTATCGGGAAGATCGTGGCGGCCAGCCTCATCGGCACGACGATCGAGTGGTACGACTTCTTCCTGTACGGCTCCGCCGCCGCGCTGGTCTTCCCCGCGCTCTTCTTCCCCGCGTCGGATCCGCTCACCGGCACCCTGCTGGCCTTCCTCACCTATGCGGTCGGCTTCGTCGCCCGCCCGCTGGGCGCGCTGGTCTTCGGTCACTACGGCGATCGCCTCGGCCGCAAGAAGCTCCTGGTCATCAGCCTGCTGATGATGGGCGGGGCGACCTTCCTGATCGGCTGCCTGCCGACGCACGCGGCGGTCGGCTCGGTGGCGCCGCTGCTGCTGACCGCGCTCCGGCTCGTCCAGGGCTTCGCCCTCGGCGGCGAGTGGGGCGGAGCGGTGCTCATCGTCTCCGAGCACGGCGACGCGGAACGGCGTGGCTTCTGGGCCTCCTGGCCGCAGTCCGGCGCCCCCGGCGGCAACCTGCTGGCCACTGCGGTGCTCGCGGTGCTGGCCGCGGTCCAGTCGAACGAGGCCTTCCAGAGCTGGGGCTGGCGCATCCCGTTCCTGCTTTCCGGCGTGCTGGTGCTGGTCGGCCTCTGGATCCGGCTGTCCATCAGCGAGTCGCCGGTCTTCCAGCAGGCCGTCGCCAACGCCAAGCCCACCGAGAGCATGCCCATCGTCGAGGTGTTCCGGCACCACTGGCGGGACGTGATCACCGCGATCGGCGCCCGCTTCGCGGAGAACGTCTCCTACTACGTGATCACCGCGTTCGTGCTGGTGTACGCGACGACCACGGCCGGGCTGGCGAAGCCCACGGTGCTCAACGCGGTGCTGATCGGCTCCGCCGTGCACTTCGTCTCCATCCCCCTGTGGGGCGCGCTCTCCGACAGGATCGGCCGCCGACCGGTCTACCTGCTCGGCGCGGCCGGAGTGGGCCTGTGGGCCTTCGCGTTCTTCCCGCTGATCGACACCAAGAACTTCGCCGCGATCGCCCTGGCGGTGACGGTCGGGCTGATCCTGCACGGCGCGATGTACGGCCCGCAGGCGGCGTTCTTCTCCGAGCTGTTCGCCACGAAGATGCGCTACTCGGGCGTGTCGATCGGCGCCCAGCTCGCCTCGATCATCGCCGGCGGCCTGGCCCCGCTGATCGCGGTGGCCCTGCTGAGCGCGTACAAGTCGGCGTTCCCCATCATGCTCTACGTGGCCGGCGCCGCCGTGGTCACCCTGGTCACCGTTCTCGCCTCCCGGGAGACCAAGGGCCGCGACCTCGCCACCCTCGGCTCTTCCGAGGAGCCCACCGCAGCCCCCACCATCCGCTGAGCCGTACGGAGAACATCGATGCACCTCGACAACCACCGGGTGTCCACCGCCCGTATCACGCAGAACGTGCTGTCGGCCGGCGAGGCCGAGGGCGAGGCGGTGCTGTTCGTACACGGGAACGTGTCGAGCGCGGCCTTCTGGCGGGACACGCTGGCGGCCCTGCCCGGCGGCTACCGGCCGCTCGCGGTGGACCTGCGGGGCTTCGGCGAGACCGATCCCGCGCCGGTCGACGCCACTCGTGGCCTGCGGGACTACTCCGACGACGTGCTCGCGCTGATCGACGCCCTCGAACTGGGCCGCGTGCACCTGGTGGGCTGGAGCATGGGCGGCGGGGTGGTGCTCCAGGCGCTGCGCGACCGGCCGTCCGCCGTGCGGAGCGTGACGCTCGTCAACCCGGTCTCGCCGTACGGCTTCGGCGGCACGCACGGGCCGGACGGCGCGCTGAACCATCCTGACGGGGTCGGCGGCGGGGCGGGGGCGGCCAACCCCGACTTCGTGAAGCTGCTCGCGGCCGGGGACCGTTCCGACGACTCCCCGGTGTCGCCGCGGAACGTCTTCCGGAGCACGTACGTGAAGCCCGGCACGGTGGTCGAGGATGAGGACGCGCTCGTCGAGTCGATGCTGTCGACGAAGGTCGGCGAGGACCACTACCCGGGCGACGCGGTCGCCTCCGAGGTGTGGCCGGGGGTCGTCCCCGGCACCCGCGGGGTGCTCAACGCGCTGGCGCCGACGCACTTCCGGCTGGACGACCTGCACACGATCGACCCCAAGCCGCCGATCCTGTGGATCAGGGGCGAGGCCGACGTGATCGTCTCTGACACCTCCCTGTTCGACCTGGCCCACCTCGGCGCCCTCGGCGTCGTTCCCGGGTCGCCGGGCACACCGGCGCAGCCGATGGTCGTCCAGACCCGGACCGTGCTGGAACGGTACGGCAACCACCGCGAGGTCGTCCTCGACTGCGGCCACAGCCCGCACATCGAGCGGCCCGAGGAGTTCCGTGCCGCCCTGGCCGACCATCTGAAGCGGAGCTGATCGATGCGCACACCGTCAAAAGCCCGCATTCGTGCCGTGACGGCCGCCGGGCTCGGCGCCGTCGTCGCCGCCGCCCTGGTGGCGGGCGCACCGGCCGCGGGTGCCAGGGCGCGCGCGGAGCAGGACCCGGCGAGCGAGCACTGCGCGCGGGCGGACCGGATAGCCGTGCCCGGGGCCGAGCACCAGGTGAAGGACTGCCTGGACGACCTCACCACGGCGGGCACGACCGTCTCCGGGCACACCGATCCGGCCGACTGGGCGGGGCTGCACCCGGCGGGGGCGGTCAATCCGAAGGATGTTCCCGGCATCCAGGTCGACGGCTACTTCCCCGACACCTCGACCTCCAACACCACCCACGGCTGGAACCACGACTCCCAGTTCGTGCTCCGGCTGCCGGACAGATGGAACGGCGGGCTGGTCGTCGCGGGCACCCCCGGCAACCGGGAGCAGTACGCCAACGACTTCACCATCTCCGACTGGGCGCTGTCCAAGGGCTATGCCTACGCCGTGACCGACAAGGGCAACGTCGGGGTCACCTTCTACCGGGACGGCCGCAGGCCGGGAGACGCGATCGCCGAATGGAACCACCGGGTCACGCAGGTGGCGATCGCCGCCAAGGCGGTCGTCGCCCAGCGGTACGGCAGGCCGCCCGAGCGGACCTACGCCGCGGGCATCTCCAACGGCGGATACCTGGTTCGCTGGCAACTGGAGAACCGGGCCTGGCTGTATGACGGAGGAGTCGACTGGGAGGGCACCCTCTGGCGGGTCAAGGGCGACAACTTGATCAACTTCCTGCCTCCGGCGCTGCGGGCCTACCCGAAGGGCGACTCCCAGGCGATGTACGACGCCGGTTTCGCCAAGGGATCGGAATTCCTGTGGCCGTTCCACCACCAGTACTACTGGGATCTCACCCAGCGCGTTTACCGGGAGGAACTCGATCCCGCCTTCGACGGCGACACCGAGGCGGGCACGCCCTTCTGCGCCTCGGGAACCCCGGCCTGCGACGCCGACTACGACTACGACGCTCGCAAGCCGTACCGGGCGCTGGCGAGGATCGGGCTCACCGGCCGGATCGGCAAGCCGCTGATCACCGTTCACGGCACCTTGGACGCGCTGCTCCCGATCTCCCGGACCGGGGACGTCTACGCGGGCATGGTCGGCGAACACCGGCCCTACCGCTACTACCGGGTCGCTGACGGCACCCACGTGGACGGTCTCTACGCCGCCTACCCCGACAGGCTCCGCCCGCTGCTGCCGTGCTTCCGCAGTGCCTTCGAGGCGCTGGAAGGCTGGGTCGAACGCCGGCAGAGCCCGCCGCCAAGCTCGACCCTGCCACGCCCGGCGAGCGGAGACCTGGTCAACGAGTGCCAGCTCGGCAGGTAACGCCGTTCATCCGGAAGCCTCCTAGTATCGGCCGCTGTTTCCGGGGATCTTCTTGCCTGCGTGGTACATGCTGAGGTCGCCGTACGGTGACAGGTGTGCGGCCAGGTCGCCGGTCTGGTTCTTGAGCGTGGTGTCGAGGAATGCGGCGGTGACCGCGGCGGTGATGCGCGATCCTTCGGTGCGGCCCAGGGAGCCGACCAGTCCGGGCAGGGGCGGCAGGTAGAGAGGCGCGTCGGTGAAGGTCAGATGCGCTGTGCCGGGGACTGTGAGGTGGTAGCCGGCGGTGGTGCTGAGCTTGAGGACCTGGGTGAGGCGGGGAATGTAGGTGGGGCTCTCGCCCGGTGCGAGGGGATGGGTCAGAGCGAGTACCGGCTGTTGGAAGGGTCGCGGGGCCGGGTCGCGGGGAAAGCCGTCCAGGTTGATGACCGCGGAGAAACGGGGGTCTTGGCGGGCGGCCTGCAGGGCGGCGGCGCCGCCCAGCGAGTGCCCTGTCGCCGCGGCCCGCCCGGTGTCCAGGCGTCCGGCCAGCGGGGTCCGGATCTCGCCGCTGTCCAGGCGGCCGAGCTGGGTGAGGGCGAAGCTGAGATCGGCGGCTCGGACCGCGGTCCAGCCGGCGGCGCGTTTCTCGTCTTCGGCCGGGTCGCCGGTGGCGGCGAGGCGGGTGTTGATCGTCTGGCCGTCGCTGAGGACGACGGTCGCGGAGTCGTAGGGGTGGTCCAGGGCGGCGACGACGTAGCCGCGGCTGGCGAGTTCCTCCGCCCAGGCGGTGTTCTGGGTGCGCACGCCTCCGAGGCCGGGGGAGAACAGCACGAGGGGGAACCGTCCGCCCGTGCCGGCCACCGGGGCATCGAACACCGAGTGTGTGCGGGCGCGGGGGGCGCTGTCGGGCAGGAAGCCGGGCATGCCGAGATAGGCGGCCAGGCCGCGGGCGACGGTTCGCGCCTCGCGTTCGGTGCGGCCGAGATACCGCGCCCGCTCGGCGCTCGCGGGGCTCGTGCGCGCGGGGTACCAGAGCTGGACCACGACGGTGCGCTTGTCATCGGGCCGGGTGGTGGCGGTCTCGGGGCGGGACGGGTCGGTCCACTGGGTCACGGTGGTGCCGACCGCGTACCGGCCCGACGGCTCGGGAAACACCGGCACGGGCAGCGCCCACGCCGCCGCCGCGCCTGCGGCGGTCAGGCACAGGCTCGCGGCCGCCCCCACAAGGGCCGGCCACCTTCGCGGCCGCGGCCCGGGCCGTCCGGCCCGCCGTCCCATCGCGGAAGGAACGGTGAACGGCAGCGTGATCGCCGCGCCCGCCAGGGCGGGTATCAGCTGCCAGCGCAGTCCGAGCACAATCGACGTCGCCCCGGAGGACACGACGACCGCCGCCGCGGCGAGCGTGAGCGGCCGGCGGGCGCCGGGCGGGGACCATCGGGCCAGCGCCAGCACGACGGCACCCAGCACAATCAGGATTTCCAAGGGGGACATGCCGGGCCCTGCGATCGTCTCGGTCATGCGACCATCCTTGGTCACCGGCTGGTGTCCGGCTCTCCTTCCCAAGTCGTGAATCATGTACGACCTGGGTGGCACTTCGGCGGTGAGCCAGCGACCCAGGTCGTACTGCGTCCGTGGTCAGCCGTGCTTCCGCAGTGTCTTCGAGGCGCTGGAGTGCTGGGTCGAACGCCGGCAGAGCCCGCCGCCAAGCTCGACCCCGCCGCGCCCGGCGAGCGGAGACCTGGCCAACGAGTGTCAGCTCGGCAGGTAGCGCCGTTGCACGGTCCGGGTGGCCTTGACCGCGTTCCGGACCCCGGGGATCCGTAGTGCCACACGCTTCAACAGCGTGTACCGGGATTCGGAACGCGTGGCGGCGGCGGACTCGCGGATCTGCACGCGGCCGCCGCGGCCCATCCTGAGCTTGAAGCGGAGCCCGACCTCCTTGTCGTCCATCCGCAGGAACGGCGACCAGTCACCCGGGCAGAGGAAACCCTCGCGGCGTGCCAGCCGGGTCTGGACCTTGGCGATCAGCCGTCCGGCGAGCTGCCCGGGTACGCCCGGCTCGACCAGGGCGGGCACGGAGACCTCGCGCTCCTTGCGTTCCCGGCGCAGCACCAGTTCGGCGACCGGACCTCCGCTGGGCGGCACGTACGGCACGGGCACGACGACGAAGACGTGCTTGCGCTGCCGAGTGACCGTCGTGCCCGGTGAGACCAGGACGATCGACTCGGGCAGCGAGCGGGGCTCCACGCAGATGCCCAGCTCGCCCTTGTCCGACCACCAGGGGATGACCAGCCGCTGGGAGTAGTCGGCCAGCTCCCCGATGCAGTTCAGCGGGGAGCCGGTCACGCGGGTGCGTGCCTGGTTGGCCCCGCTGTACATGCGCACGTGGATCTCCCAGAGCCCGGCCGGCAGGGCGCGGCCGAGAGCGGCGGAGGCGACGTCCAGCCGGGCCGTCCCGGTCACCTGGAGCCTGATCCCGTTGCGGTGGCGGGAGCGCGCCATCGCGCACTTCACGGGCAGGAAGTAGACGAGCCCGGTCTCCTCGTGCCGGATGTAGACCTCGAACCGGGCGCGGACGGCGGCCTGGCTGACGTCGGCGAGCTCGGGCGGGAGGCGGAGCCCGTCGAGGGGCACCGGCGGTTCCCAGAGCAGGCCGTCCTCACCGTACGGGCGGAAGCGCATCGGGTCGCCGCTGGCCCGCATGAGCTCCACCGTGAGCTCCATGGTCAGCACGCCGCCGTCCCAGAGGACCTTCCTGAGGTCGGCCCGCAGGTGGGTGCCGCGCATGGCCTCGGCGAGCACGATGAGCTGGTCGAGCCGGCCCGCGCGGAGCAGCGCGGCGCGGGCGCGCAGGTGCACGGGCAGGTGGTGGTCGAGGCGCTGGGGGAAACGCTGGACGACCAGCTCGCGCAGGGTCGTGAAGGTGGCGGCCCGTTCCTTCGAGGAGATGCTGAGGAACCTGCTTCCTCCGAGCGGGCGCAGCACCGACGTGCGGAACCAGTGCGCGTACATCCGGTCGCGCTGGCGTCCCTCGGGAACCTCGAAGTCGATGATGTCGAGCAGCTCGCGCAGTTCGGCGCCCCAGACGTAGGGGTTGATCGGCGGCTCGGGCCGCTCGTCGACGTGGCAGCAGACCTGGTCGGCCATGATGGCGATGACCTTGGCCCGCAGATAGGCGCGCATCACGAAGGCCTGCTCGGCCAGGCGCCCGCCGGGGTCTGCGAAGTTCAGCGCTTCGGCGTCCAGGAATGACCTGCGGTAGAGCTTGTGCGGGGTGAGCAGCGAGAGCAGCCGGTCCCTGAGGATGTCGGCGCGGTCGCGGTTGCCCTCGAACACCGTGGAGGGCGGCCCCTGGTCGTTGACCAGCCGCCCGATGAGGATGTCGGCATCGGTCTCCACGGCGCGCAGGTACATCCGCTCCAGGGCCACCCGCTCCAGGCGGTCCGTCTGCTCCATCAGGTACACGTAGTCGCCCTTGGCGACCGCCATCCCTATGTTGCGCCCGCGCATCGGCGAGCCGGTCGGCGTCAGATGGAGCACCTGCACGTTCGGCCGCCCCGAGGCGATGATGTCAAGACGTTGCTGGATCCCGTCGTCCGACCCGTCGTCGGCGAAGATGACCTCGTATTCCTCCGGGGCCATCGACTGCTCCAGCACCGAACGAATACACGCGTCGGCGGTGCTGCCGGGGTTGCGTATCGGCACCACCACGCTGACCTTCACATCCATACGGCCAAGGGTGCGGCGCCCTCGACACGCAGGCGATCAGACTTGCCGACTTCTGTCGTCTCAGTACCAGCCCTTGGCCTGAGAATGGCCCCAGGCACCACAGGGTGTGCCATAACGACCCTTGATATAGCCGAGCCCCCACTCGATCTGGGTGGCCGCATTGGTCTGCCAGTCGTTGCCCGCGCTCGCCATCTTGTGGCCGGGAAGCGACTGGGGGATGCCGTAGGCCCCGCTGTAGCGGTTCATCGCCCGCTCGTTCCAGCCGCTCTCCTTCATCCAGAGCTTCTCCAGGCAGCCCCACTGGTCGGCCCAGCCGCGCGCCTCGAGCATCTGCTTGCCGAGCGCCTTGTTGCCGGTCGGGTTGGCGGTGCCGGGCGGGAGCTGCTGCGGGTCGAAACCGCCACCGCCGGGCGCCTTCTTGACGATCTTGATCGCGTCCAGCGGCTTGCGATCCTCGCGCTCGGCCTTCAGCTTGTCGGATTTGAGCGCCTGGACGGCCTGGGCCTTCAGCAGGTCGGCATCGGGGTCGGGCCCGAACGGGTCGTCGCCGAGCATCTTCGTCAGGTCGCCCAGCGAGAGCGGCTTCTCCGGCTCGGCGGAGGCGTTCTGGATCGCGGTGTAGACGGTGAAGCCTCCGCCACCCACGAGGACCACGGCCGCCGTGCCCAGAATGACGGCACGCTTGGGGCTCAGCCATCTCGGCGCCTTGGCCTTGGCCGGCTGGTCCGCACGGCGGGAGCGGGGAGCCGGCTGCTCCTTCAAGTCTGGTGGTCCTGAGCTCACGATCCATGAGCTTGCCGTGGACAGGGGGGTGGTTCGCAACCTAAACGGGAGAGTTGGTTGGCGTTCTTCGGAACATTCGCCGATCTTTTTACGGCTTACCGCCCGTTTACGTGGCCTTTAATGAGATTAATCGAGGCGAGTGTGATTTTCGTCACACTTTTCTTAATATGGAGCGCGCCCCACGGGCCCCTGTACCGCGGGGAGCGCTGACCTCAGGGTGTCAGAGCCTTGTTCGGTTCCCGTGCAACCCATGTCACGGTTTCGTGACAAAGCACGCTTTACCGGGCATTGCTAGAATAATTACCTGGTGGCTGGCATCATCCTCGTTGAAGACGATCTCTCGGTCCGGACCGGGCTCGAACTGGCGTTGACCCGCCAAGGCCACTCCGTGACCTCCTACAGTAGTGGCGAAGAAGCGCTCGACCATGTCCGGTCGCGCCGCCCCGAGATCGCCATCCTGGACGTCATGCTTCCCGGGATCGACGGGGTCGAAGTGTGCCGCCGCATCCGGAAGATGGACCAACTGCCGGTGATACTCCTCACCGCCAGGGGCGACGACCTCGACGTGGTCGTGGGGCTGGAGGCGGGAGCGGACGACTACGTGATCAAGCCGGTCGAGCCCCGTGTCCTCGACGCCCGGATCCGCGCCGTCCTGCGCCGGGTGGAGTCGGTCGCCTCTGACCGCATCACCTTCGGCGAACTGGTCATCGACCGGGGGGCGCTCAAGGTGTCACTGGCCGGCCGGGAGGTCCATCTGACCCCCACCGAACTGCGGCTCCTGCTCGAACTCGTCCGTCACCCCGGCCAGGTGCTCAACCGCAGATATCTGCTGCGGGCCGTCTGGGACCACACCCACGCCGCCGACTCCCGGCTGGTGGACGCCTGCGTCCAGCGGGTCCGCGCCAAGATCGAGTTGGTGCCCGCCGCGCCCGAGTTCATCCACACCGTCCGCGGGTTCGGCTACCGGTTCAGTCCGCCGTGAAGCGTCTGTACACCGGGCTGCGCGGGCGCCTGATCCTCACCTTCACCCTCATCGCGGTCGCGGCCTCCTCGCTGGTCGCGGGGATCGGCTACGAGCTCGTCAAACGCCGTGTGCTCGACCTCGCCGAGCAGGTGGCCGTGAACGACGTGCGCGACACCCTGGAGGGGATCAGGGTGCCCATCGGCGCGCTCTGGCCGGGAGACAGCCCACCGACCGAGGCGCAGATCGGCTCGTTGCAGAAGAGCCTGCGCATGCGGGGCGGCGGGGTGGTGGTCCGCTATGAGGACTACCTCTACCCCGACGGCGACTTCAGCATGGGCGACGTCCCCTCCGACGTCGACATGGCGTCCGCCCGGCGGCTGGTGACCAAGCGCCAGCTGATCGACGGGAAGATGTGGCTGCTCATCGGCACGCCCGTCTGGCGGATAGAGCCCATCCACACCGCCCAGCCCACCGGCATGAGCGTTTTCGTGTTCGTTCCCCTCGCCGCGGAGGAACAGCTCCTGGCCGACCTGCGTCAGCCGCTGGCCGCCGCGGGAGCCGTCATGCTGGTCATCGCGCTCGCGGTGGCCCTGGTGTCGGCCCGGCGGGTGCTGCTGCCGGTCCGGCGGCTCGGGTCGGCGGCCCGCGCGCTCGGCGCCGGGCACCTGGACACCCGGCTCCCCGTGCACGGCCAGGACGAGCTGGCCGAGCTCACCGCGACGTTCAACGACACCGCGGCCGCTCTGGAGCGGAGCGTGTCCGAGCTGCGCTCGCTGGAGGCGATGTCCCGCCGATTCGTGGCCGACGTCTCGCACGAGCTCAGGACCCCGCTGACCGCGATGACCGCGGTGGCCGACATGCTCTCCGACGAGGCCGACCGGCTGCCCCAGGAGTCGGCGACGGCCGTACGGCTCGTGCTCCGTGAGATCGAGCGGCTGCGTACCCTGGTGGAGCAGCTCATCGAGACGAGCCGGTTCGACTCGGGCACGGCCACCCTGAACGTGGACACCGTGAACATCGCCGACGTGATCTACGACTGCCTGGAGGTACGCGGCTGGGCGGACCAGGTGCGCGTCAACGTGCCGCAGGGGCTGGCCTTCTCCCTCGACCCCCGGCGCTTCGACGTGATCATGGCGAACCTGATGGGCAACGCCCTGCGCCACGGCGAGCCCCCGGTCGTGGTGACCGCCCGCAGTACTCCGAACGGCCTGGAGGTAAAGGTGCGCGACCATGGCAAGGGCATCCCGGCGGTGGACCTGCCCCATGTGTTCGACCGTTTCTACAAGGCGGGCGCCCGGGGCGACGGCAGCGGGCTCGGCCTGTCCATCGCGCGGGCCAACGCCCACCTGCACGGCGGCACCATCTCGGTACGCCAGCAGAAGCCGGGCACGCTCTTCACCGTCTGGCTGCCCCCGGCATGAAGCGGTTCGCATGCCTGCTCGCGGCCGTCCTGACGCTCTGCGGATGCGGGATAGAGCCCTCCGAGGTTCGTGACGAGGGCCGCCCTCCGGTGATCAGCTACAGCCCCACCTGGGTGACGGTCTATCTGCTCCGCGACGGCCGGTTGGAGCCCGCCAGGATCCCCGTGGTCTCCGACTCCGCCAAGAACATCATCGACACCCTGTTCCGGGCCGGGAAGCAACCGCCGAAACCCGGCCTGAGCAGCGCGCTCAACGACTTCAGCCACTATGACAGCGAGGCCACCCGATACTCCAGCACGGTCCGCCGCGATGATCTTGAGGGCGACCTGGGATTCCGGCTGAACGTGATCATCACGGGCGCGGGCAAGATCTCCAGGGCGGGTCTCGCCCAGATCACCTGCACCATCAGGCAGAACAAGCAGGAGAGCATCTGGAGCGTCGAGGTCACCCGGCTGTTTCCGGGCAGGCCGGAGTCACTGGGAGAGCACACCTGCTTCGAATACCGCAAGCTCGCGGCGAAAGGGGTACGGCTCCCCCCGTGACCGGCGTGACCGGTGTGACGAGGTCGTGTCCGGCGGATCTCCCGCCCGCGGCCACCGCACGGACGGCGCCCCGCGACGGCGAGATCCGCCGGACACCCCCTACATCGTGATGTCCTCCAGCATCTCGGTGACCAGCGCGGCGATCGGCGAGCGCTCCGAGCGGGTCAGCGTGACATGCGCGAACAGCGGATGGCCCTTGAGCTTCTCCACCACCGCGACCACGCCGTCGTGCCTGCCCACCCGGAGGTTGTCGCGCTGGGCGATGTCGTGGGTGAGCACGACCCTGGAGTTGGCCCCGATCCGGCTCAGCACCGTCAGGAGCACCCCGCGCTCCAGCGACTGCGCCTCGTCCACGATCACGAAGGCGTCGTGCAGGGAGCGCCCGCGGATGTGGGTGAGCGGGAGCACCTCAAGCATGCCCCGGTCGATGACCTCCTCGATCACCTCGGGGGTGGTGACCGCGCCGAGGGTGTCGTAGACCGCCTGCGCCCACGGACCCATCTTCTCGTTCTCGGAGCCGGGCAGGTAGCCCAGCTCCTGGCCGCCCACGGCGTACAGCGGGCGGAAGACGATGACCTTGCGATGCTGGCGGCGCTCCAGGACCGCCTCCAGGCCCGCGCAGAGGGCCAGCGCGGACTTGCCGGTGCCCGCCCGGCCGCCCATGGAAACGATGCCGACCTCGGGGTCCATCAGGAGATCGAGCGCGATGCGCTGCTCGGCGGAGCGGCCGTGCAGCCCGAACACCTCCCGGTCACCGCGCACCAGCCGCACCGACTTGTCGGGCAGCACCCGGCCCAGTGCCGAACCCCGGCTGGACAGCAGCCGCAGGCCGGTGTGGGTGGGCAGGTCGCGGGCCTCGGCCAGGTCGGCGGTGCCGTGCTCGAAGAGCACCTCGACATCCTCCGTGGTCACCTGCAGTTCGGCCATGCCCGTCCAGCCGGACTCCGAGACGAGCTCCGCGCGGTATTCCTCGGCGGCGAGGCCGATCGAGGCCGCCTTGACACGCATGGGCAGATCCTTGGAGACCAGCACCACCTCCCGCCCCTCCGCCGCGAGGGACCGGGCCACCGTGAGGATGCGGGTGTCGTTGTCACCGAGCCGGAAACCGACGGGAAGGATCGATGGGTCGCTGTGGTTGAGCTCGACCCGGATGGTGCCCTCGCCGATCGGCATGGGCTCGTCCAAACGCCCGTGTGTCACCCGCAGGTCGTCGAGGTACCTCAGCGCCTTGCGCGCGAAGTATCCGAGCTCTGGATGATGGCGTTTGCCCTCCAACTCGGTGATGACGACGATCGGGAGGACGACCTCGTGCTCGGCGAAGCGGCTCATCGCCGCTGGATCGGCCAGCAGTACGGAGGTGTCCAGGACGTACGTACGCCGACTGGTGATCGGCGACGTGGGTGAGGACGAAGGGTGTGCCACGCGTTCTCCCCCGGGCGCCATGGGGGGCGCCCTGCCATGAGCTGGGATGCGGACCGGACCCGGGCCCACGCTCGCGTCATGCCGAGAAGGCGCCGGTGACCGGCCCTCCTTGGCAGGTCGTGATGCAAAGGCGGGCCCTCTCCGGAGTAGACGGACCTTGTCCGCCTACTTGTTACGGTACGTCCTGAATACCCGTCTTCCAACGACGCAAGCCTGTCCGAAAGGGGGTGTTCATGTTGTATTTCAGTTGCCGTACCGCCGGTGTCGCGCGGCGTAAGAACGGAGAGCCCGCAAGAAGTCGACCCTGCGGAAGTCAGGCCAGTAGGCCTCGCAGAAGTAGAACTCGGAGTGGGCGCTCTGCCAGAGCAGGAAGCCGGACAGCCGTTGCTCCCCCGAGGTCCGGATAACGAGATCCGGATCGGGCTGGCCGCGCGTGTAGAGATGCTCCGCGATGTGCTCGACATCGAGAACCTCGACCAGGTCCTCGATGCTCGCGCCCTTGCTGGCGTGCTCCTGGAGGAGCGAGCGCACCGCATCAGCGATCTCACGCCTTCCTCCATACCCAACCGCAACGTTCACAATCAAACCAGGACGGTGTGATGTTGCTTCTTTTGCATCTTTCAGGACACGTGCCGTGTGATCCGGCAAAAGATCAAGCGCACCCATGGGGTTGATGTGCCATCCGTCGGCCACGAGCTCCTGGACCACATCCTCGATGATCTTCACGAGGAGATCGAGCTCGTCCTTGGACCGGTTGATGTTGTCACTGGACAGCAACCACACCGTGACGACCTCGACCCCGGCCTCCCGGCACCAGCCCAGCAGCTCGGAGATCTTGTCGGCACCCTTGCGGTGCCCGCGGCTGACGTCTTCCAGACCCATCGCCCGGGCCCAGCGGCGGTTGCCGTCGACGATGACGCCGACATGGCGGGGAGCCATCTCCTTATGGCGGGACAGCTTCGCCTCCAGCCTCCGTTCGTACAGCCGGTAGACGAGATCTCGCACGCCCATTGGAGTCCCTCCCCTCAACGCCCACCGTCGAAGGGCGCTGACAGGCAATTATCACCGCCCGGGAGACCTCTCCGCCCCCTCTATGAGGTTTCTGGTTGAGTTGTCGGACTTCAGCGAGCCAGGCACTCCTCGGTCTCCGCGACGAGCGCTTCCACGAAGGCCCCCAGCTCAGCCGAGGTGAGCACCGCGCGCATGCCGACCCCGCCGTGGCTCCACGCCTCCACGAACGCCCTTCTGGTCAGTCGCCACTCCCCCGCGGGCCCCCGCCCACCGGGCATCCAGATCGGGATGGTGCGCAGCTGACATCGGAGTTCGCCCCCGCTGACGATCCCGTTCCTGGTCCGGTAACGAAAGGCGAACAGTTCTTCGTCATCGGGGAAACGGTCGTCGGGATCGGGCCACTGCTCCTCGTCGGCGGCACGCGCCTGGGCGACTCCTTCGGCCAGCCGGGCGAGGAGCCAGCCGCACCGCTCCCCCACCGTTCCGTACAGCGCGCCATCGCGGTGGAGCTCAAGCGTGACCTCGTACGGCAGGCCGATGCTGTCCCGGCACGGCACCGGGGTAACGGTCAGATATGACCCATCAAGGCAACGCAGTCCCCCCACCTCAGAGAGGTTATCCCCGGCACAGCCTGCCAAAACGCACCTAATGCCAGGGGTGCTCGCGCCATCCGGGCGGCTGGTGCCACTCCGTCCAGCCATATCCCGACCTGCCGTCCTCGGTCTCGAACCGGCACAGGGCGCGGGGGAAACGGGCGACGGCACCGCCCGGAGAGGTCATCGCCACGGGAGCGAAAGCGATGGGGACGGCCGTCATCGGAGCCCCCGGCACGGCCAGCCGCGAGCGGGCCGGAAAGCCGTCCTCGCCGAACTCGGTGGCCGCGGTGAAGCCCTCACGGTGGTCGAGCAGGCCGTCCGGCGAGACCGTGAAGCAGGGCCAGGGCATCTCGACGCCGACGTTGGCCCGCATGCCGTGAAAGAACGTCCCGTCGTCGAGCCGGCCGGAGCTCCACAGCCAGGAGACCCCCCACCAGTCGCGCTCTCCCCAGCTGTGATCGCGCTCGCCGTACCCGGAGAAGGGGATCTCCTCGCCACCGACCCTGATCACCCCGCCGACCTCGCAGGGGACCTCGTAGCGCTGGATGAACCCGTACGGGTAGACCCCGCCGACGGTCTTCCACTCAAGGTCGAGCTCCAGCGGGGTCCTCACGGCCCCACCGGGGTCCGCGTAGGCCTGTGCAGGATCATCGAGTACGGCCGCCGCCTCGGCGTTCAGCGTCAGCCTGAAGGACCGCATGGGTGCCGTCACCTCCTGGGTGGCCCGGTATCCCCCGCCCGTCAGCGCGAGGCCGGGCCCCGGAAGAGGGGCGCGATCGTCGGTCAGCAGCACCAGCGGGCGATCCCTGCCGACCAGGCATGCCCAATACCAGGCGCGGTTCCAGTTGGGGTACAGGCCCAGCCGGACGTATCCGGCGAGCGAGCCGTCCTCGGCGGCGAAATCCAGGTAGAAGGACTCGCTCCACAGCGGCTCGGCGCCGGCCGGATGCAGCCCCTCGTCCTCTTCGAGCAGCGGCCACGTCCCATGATCCAAGATCTTCACCACGGCCCACTCCCATGCAAGCGCTTGGCTGGATACCGGGTCAACCTAACCGACCGCCGCCCCTTCCGGACAGCCTCAGGGAGTGTCTCGCGCCGGTCCTCGCGGAGGAGACGACGTCGTGCCGCTCATGGACAGCACCGCGGCCGCCTCCTGGTCCGCCATCTGGTGCAGGCCGTACAGGGCGACCCCGCAGAGGTTGAACTCCTCTTCGGAGGTGTGGTGGTCCCGCGGGCGCGGGGGCAGGGTTCTCTCCTCACGGTGACGCAGGCGGTAGTGCGCCAGCGCGGCCTGCCCCAGGCGCGTGGGGACGATCCGTGTGACCTCGTCCTCGACCAGCTCCAGCTCCAGCAGCCGCTCGATCAGCGCGGCGACCGCGGGGCCCCGGGCGACCTCCGCCTTGACCTCCCAGACCATGGCGCCGTCGCGCCGGGTCTCGAGCAGGGCGAGGATGTCGGCCTCCACCGGATGGACGGTCCCCTCGGACGCGACGGTCATCCTGGTCAGCTTCCCGCCGGGCTCGATCCGGATCATCTTCCTGGCGGACAGGGAAGCCAGGGCGGTGTTCAGCACCCGGAATCGCCCGGCCGCGAGCTCGGCCAGCTCGTAGGCGGTCAGCTCGGGCCCCTGGTAGGTCTTCGTGGAATGCATCGCCAGTCTCACCGCGATCAGACCTGCCACCGCCAGCAGGGCGACGACCGCAATGGTGATCAGAGTGGGCGTCATGGCGACCTCCGGAAAGAAGTCCCTTCACCCAGTCGGACGAACGGCGCCGGTGAGAAGTTTCAGCACCTTCCGGAAGGGCCCGGACCACCACCGGTGGGGCGCCGCGGGCGGCCGCGGCTCCACAGGCCGCTCAGGGGGCTCCGCGAGCCGCCCCGCCGCCTTGAGCCGGTCCGCGAAGTCCCGAGCGTCGGCGCGGGAACCGCCGGACGGCTTGGGACGCCCCCGGGCGTAGGCATCGAACTCCTTCGCGAAGTCGCCGCCGTCGCCGCCGAGCAGCGTGACCAGATCCGGCCGGTGCCGGGCCACCATCCCGCGCCGCTTGGAGATCAGGCTGGCCTCCTGGATCCGCAGCCGCTCCCGGTCGAACCCCGGGGGTGCCTCGCCGCCGGCCACCAGGGCGGCCAGGAGGTCGGCCTGGGCTCTGGCCAGCGCGTCGCGGGCGCCGCCGCCCGGTACATCGCGGGCGTCTCCGCCCGGTACGTCGCGGGCGCCATCGGCCGACGCGTCGCGAGAGCCGTCGGCCGACGCGTCGCGGAAGTCACGGGAACCGCGAGAGCCGTGGGAGTCAGAAGAGCCGTGGGAGTCAGGAGAGCCGTGGGAGCCGTTCTCAGACACGGGCCATCGCGCCGCGGATCCGGCCCAGCTCCGCTTCGAGCGCACCGTCGCTGGGGTAGTTGTCGTCCCATTCGAGCAGCACTCCGGGCGGGTCGATCCGGGCGCAGAGCTCGGCCAGGATGTCCAGCACCTCGCCGGGGACGTGGGCGGTGTGCGTGTCGTGCCAGATCCCGTGGTGGGAGTGGCCGCCGGCGACGTGCACGTAGGCGAGCTCGGACAGCGGCAGGCCGTCCAGCGCGGCCGTGGCCGACAGGCCGAGGTTGACCTGGTTGGTGTAGAGGTTGGCCACGTCGACCAGGAGTTTCACCCCGGTCATCGCCACCAGCTCACCGAGGAACTGCGCCTCGGTCATCTCGTCCTCCGGCCAGCCGAACAGGGCCGCCACGTTCTCCAGCGCCAGGGGGACGGCGAGCGCGTCCTGGGCCCGCCGTACGTTCTCCGCGACCACCGAGAGCGCGGCCCTGGTGCGCGGGACCGGCAGGAGGTGGCCGGCCTCCATGCCACCCGCGCGCACGAAAGCCAGGTGCTCGCTGACCAGCGGCGCGTCCAGGGCCCGCGCGCAGGCCGCCAGGTGCGCCAGCCGGGCCGGGTCCGGCGGTTCGGCGCCGCCCACGCCCAGCCCGACACCGTGCGGGATCACCGGCACCCCGCGGGCGCGGAGCACCCGCAACGACTCGGGGAGCCGGTCAGGGCGCACGTTCTCGGCGATGACCTCGACGAAATCCACGCCCGGCAGGCGCTCCACGGTCAGATCGATCTCCGGGCGCCAGCCGATGCCGACGCCCAGTGAGCCAGGACCGGGCATCACGACCACCCCTCCGCCATGGCGACGGACCGCCTGGGCACCGCCACCGTCGGCACCGACCGCTCAGGCACCATCACAACCACCTCTCGACCGTGGCGGCAGGCCGCTCAGCCTCCACCGCACCCGCCACCGCAGCCACCGCCGCCGCAGCTGGATCCGCCGCCGCAGCTCGACCCGCCACCCGAGTCGCTCCAGCCACCGGAGCCGAAGTCGCCGCCGCCTCCGTAGGAGGCGCTGTCACCGTAAGAGGCGTCGCCCGAGTTGGAGGAATCGCCGGAGGAACCGCCGCAGGCACCGCTGACGGAGCTGTGGTCGCCGCTCCCGGCGTTCCGGAGGTCCTCACGGTTCAGCTCCTCCTCCAGCGCCGGGTCGTCCAGCTCGCTCAGGCCGTACAGGGCGACCGGGACGCCGACCGCGAAGGCCAGGTCGGGGGAGGTCGAGCGGACACCGCGCACGTGGGTCCGGCGGGCGGAGTCGAGCGCGTCGTATCCGGCCTTGGTGAGGGCAGCGCGCAGGGACTTCTTCTGGCGCTGGTAGGTGAGCACGCCTCTGACCCCCGCGAAGCCGCCGGCCAGCACCGCGGCCACGGTGAAGAACCCCCAGCCGGGAGCGGCGACGAGAACGCCGATCTCGAAGACCGCGGCGAACACCGTGACGATCAGCAGCCGCTCCAGCAGCTTCCGCGCCTGGGCGAAGGCGCCGTCGGGCACCAGCAGGCCCTGCCCCAGCAGGTGGTACCGCAGGGCGCTCATGGCCTGGCCCTCGGCCACCGCGCGGCGAAGCTCACCCGCGGAGCAGGAGTTGCCCCGGGCGCGGAGGGCGTCGAGGATCTCCTGCTCGATCGCCTCGGAGCGCGGCAGGGCTCCCATCACGAGGCCGATCTGACCGCCCCGCGACACCCGGACGGCGTCGGCTCTGGCCAGCATGCCGAGCGCGGTGTTGACCACCCGGCGCGGCCCACCGGACAGGTAGGCGAGCTCGTAGAGGGCCGGTTCTCCACCGCGATGATTCGCCGCGGCCATGCGGACGCGCCGCTGTTCGGCGCGCAGTGCCGTCGCGGTGGAGCTGACGACCAGCAGGAGGATGAGAGCTATGACGAACAGTACGACTTCCATGTCCGCCTCCGGGGGGAAAGGAGGGCGTGTGCCCCGTTGTCATGTAGACGCACGGGGCGACACGGAAGTTGCCGTTCGGGGGGATCAGTTCAGACGGTCGAGCAGCGCGTTGTACTCGTCCCAGAGTTCCTTGGGGAAGTGGTCGCCGAAGGTCTCGAAGAAGGCCGGGATCAGCGACGCCTCCTCCTTCCAGGTCTCCTTGTCCACGCTCAGCAGGATCCGCAGGTCCTCGGCGGAGATGTCGAGGCCCTCGGTGTCCAGCTCGGCGGGGAGCAGGCCGATCGGCGTCTGAACCGCCTCCGCCTCACCGTTGAGCCGGCCGACGATCCACTTGAGCACGCGGCTGTTCTCGCCGAAGCCGGGCCAGATGAACTTGCCCTCGTCGTTCTTGCGGAACCAGTTCACGTAGTAGATGCGCGGCAGCTGGACGTTCTCGCGCTGACCGATCTTGATCCAGTGCGCGAAGTAGTCGCCCATGTTGTATCCGCAGAACGGCAGCATCGCGAAGGGGTCGCGGCGCAGCTCACCGACCTTGCCTTCGGCGGCGGCGGTCTTCTCCGAGGCGATGTTGGCTCCGACGAAGACACCGTGCTGCCAGCTCAGCGACTCGGTCACCAGCGGGACCGCGGTGGCGCGGCGACCGCCGAACAGGATCGCCGAGATCGGCACGCCCTTGGGGTCCTGCCACTCGGGGGCGATGGTCGGGCACTGCCCGGCGGGCACCGCGAACCGGGCGTTCGGGTGGGCGGCGGGCTCCTGGCTGTCCGGAGTCCAGTCGCGGCCCTTCCAGTCGGTCAGGTGCGCCGGGGGCTGCTCGGTGAGCCCCTCCCACCACACGTCGCCGTCGTCGGTGAGGGCGACGTTGGTGAAGATGCTGTTGCCCCAGAGCGTCTTGATCGCGTTGGCGTTGGTGGACTCACCGGTGCCGGGCGCCACGCCGAAGAAGCCGGCCTCGGGGTTGATGGCGTACAGGCGGCCGTCGGCGCCGAAGCGCATCCAGGCGATGTCGTCGCCGATCGTCTCGACCTTCCAGCCCGGGATGGTCGGCTGGAGCATGGCCAGGTTGGTCTTGCCGCACGCGCTCGGGAACGCCGCCGCGACGTAGCGGGTCTCCCCGGAGGGCGGGGTGAGCTTGAGGATGAGCATGTGCTCGGCCAGCCAGCCCTCGTCGCGGGCCATCGTGCTGGCGATGCGCAGCGCGTAGCACTTCTTGCCGAGCAGCGCGTTGCCGCCGTAGCCCGAGCCGTAGGACCAGATCTCACGGGTCTCGGGGAAGTGGCTGATGTATTTGGTGGAGTTGCAGGGCCAGGGCACGTCGGCCTGACCGGGCTCAAGCGGGGCGCCGACCGAGTGAACGGCCTTCACGTAGTCCCCGCGCTCCTCGATGAGCCTCAGTGCCTGGTTTCCCATGCGCGTCATGATGCGCATCGACACGACCACGTAGGGCGAGTCGGTGATCTCGACGCCGAGCTGGGAGATGTCACCGCCCAGCGGGCCCATGCAGAACGGCACGACGTACATGGTGCGGCCACGCATGCTGCCCTTGAAGATCTCGCCGAAGGTCCGGCGCATCTCGGCGGGGGCGATCCAGTTGTTGGTCGGCCCGGCGTCCTCTTCGCGTTCGGAGCAGATGTAGGTCCGGTCCTCGACGCGGGCGACGTCACTCGGGTCGGAGGCCGCGTAGAAGCTGTTCTGCCGTTTGGCCAGGCGCTTGAACGTTCCCTGCTCGACCAGCAGGTTCGTCAGGCGCGTCCATTCGACCTCCGAGCCGTCACACCATTCGATCCGGTCGGGCTGGGTCAGCTCGGCGATCTCGTTGACCCATGCGGCCAGCTCCGTGTGGCTGGTCGGGCTGGGGGTGGTTACGTCCTCGATAACGGACACTGCTGCGGCTCCTTACACTTCTCAGGGCCAAAACATCATTGACGACGAAACCACACTTAATCCAATTGGCGTAGACCAATGAATTCACGTGGTCAGGCGTCGCAGCACCCCTGGTTCGCCCTTCCCTGCGGACATATGGGCTGGCAGAGGCCACGGCGTTCCGGGAGACTTACCCAAAAGAAGTGAAGTTAAAGAAAGAAGTTCCGGCAGTGGTATAGGCCAATGAGAAAGGTCTAAACCAATCATCGAACAGGTTCAGACCAATTTTCCGCCGTTTCCCCTGTCCAGCCTCAGGAGCTCATGTCGGGGCCCGAGGCCCGGACCCTGTCCACATGCTGGAGCGCGTCACGCAAATCGGCCAGCCAGGTGTCGGTGTGATTGCCCACCAGACGAACGCACCAGGCGAGCGCGTCGCTCCGGCTGCGGGCGACTCCGGCGGCCACGAGGGTGTCCAGCACCCGCCGTTCCGCCTGACGCAACCGAGTCATGACCGGCACCGAGAGTGTGGTGAACATCACCGTCTCGTCACCGACCTTGACCCCCCAGGAGACCTTCCGGCGGAAGCGGTGCTCCGCCTCCAGCGCGATCTCGATGCGCCGCTCCCGGGTCTCCTCCCGGAAACGCTGCACGCCACCCTCCATGGCGGCGCTCCGCTCCACCTCCGAGGCGTCGTCGCCGAGCGCCGGCGCCTGGAGCCTGCCGACCACCGTGATCTCCTCACGGTCGAGGACGACCTCCGGTGGCCCGTCGAACCACTCGCCGGGCAGCCGGCCGGAGAACCAGCCTCGCAACTTCTCCACCGCTTCGTTGTTTTCCATGTAATTGAGATTACATCGCTTCATTCAAGGAGACCAGCATCATTTGCCCGGCAGCCGGGCGCCCGCCGTACCACCGGAGGATCCAGTGTTCACGCACGTGGCCGGGGGCGTGGAAATCAGTCGGCGATTTCCGGCTGTCCGGCACCGGCCGGTGTCCAGACCGGTGAGCGGGAGGTGAGCGTTCGGTGAGCCACCGCCGCCATGGTTTGACCTGACGCCGATTCCACCGAGGACCGGCCTTGCGAACACGAGGAGTAGAGATGGGCGTTCTGGCAGGTAAGACGGCGCTGGTGACGGGTGGGTCACGCGGTATCGGCCGCGCGGTCGCGCTGCGTCTGGCCGCCGACGGCGCCGAGGTCGCCGTCCACTACGGCGACAACGAGGAAGCGGCCAAGCAGACCGTGGCCCGGATCGAGGAGGCGGGAGGCCAGGCGTTCGCCGTCCGGGCCCGCTTCGGTGAGGACGGCGCGGTAGACCAGCTGTTCGAAGGCCTGACCGCGGGGCTGGCCGGACGCGGGCTGGACATTCTGGTCAACAACGCGGGCATCATCTCGGCCCATTCGATCGCTCAGGTCACCCCGGACGAACTCGCCCGGCTGCTGGCGATCAATGTCGCCACGCCGTTCTTCGTCATCCAGCGGGCGCTGCCACTGCTGAACGACGGCGGACGCATCATCAACATGGGCTCGACGGCCAGCCGTCTCGCCGTCTCCACCCAGATCGGCTACACCATCACCAAGGCGGCGCTGGAGTCGATGGCGCCGTCGCTGGCCAACGAGCTCGGCCGGCGCGGCATCACGGTGAACACCGTCGCACCCGGCGCCGTGCGGACCGACATGACCTCCGGCTACACCTCCATTCCCGAGGTGGTCGCCGGGCTGGAAGCGATCACCGCGCTCGGACGGCTGGGCGAGCCCGAGGACGTGGCCGACATCGTCGCCTTGCTGTGCAGCCCGCAGGGCCGGTGGATCACCGGACAGACCGTCGACGCCTCGGGCGGAACATACCTGGGCCCGATCGCCGCCGGCTGAGCGCCCGCTCCCGGCTCAGGCCCCTGCCATCGGCTCAGGTTCGCGCGCCGGCCGCCCGTGTCCCGGGCACTTCCGCGTCAGCGGACCCGGGCGGCGATCGCCGGGCTGATCCGTACGGCCCCGGCGAAGTTGCGGGTGCTGACCGGGACGAGCTTGACCACGTCTCCGGTCCGGGGGGCGTGCAGCATCTTGCCGTTGCCCCAATAGATGGCCACGTGTGAGACGTAGCTGGGGTTGGTCGGGTCGTGCCGCCAGAACAGCAGGTCCCCCGGCTGGGCCTGGGAGAGCGGGATCTGCGGGCCCGAGACGAACTGCTGGTGCGTCACCCGGGGCACCTTGATGCCCGCCTGGGCGTAGGCCCACTGGACCAGGCCGGAGCAGTCGAAGGTGTCCGGCCCCTCGGCACCCCACACATACGGACGGCCGAGCTTGCTGATCGCCGCGGTGAGGGCGGTCTTGATCTGGGGCACCGTCATGAAGGATCCCGCCGACCAGACCGTGCGCCCCGGTCGCTGGGGAGGCGCCTGCAACACCGGATTGATCGTGGCGACCTGACTGCCCCGCGGCAGAACACGCAGCAGGGCGCGGCGCAGCTTGACCGAGTCGGTTCGCGGGGCGCTCACCACCAGCGCGTTGTTCTCGGGGATGCCCAGCGCACGCGCGGTCGTCCGGGAGACCACGGCGTCGATGGCACCCATGCCCATCGTCGCGTAGGCGCCCACGCGCAGGCTCTGCTGCCCCGCCGCGGCGACGATCTTGCCCAGCGGCATGCCGCCGTCGTTGCCGAGGACGAAGGAGACGGCGATCTCTCCGGCCGAGACGTTGCGCCAGAGCCGGTCGGACCGGGCGGTCGGCTTGGGGGTGTAGGCGCGGAACGTCGAGGGGTTCACCCCCAGCGTCTGCACCCGCTTGCCGTCCATGGACACTTCGGCGGCGTCGGCGCGCTCCACCGCCCGCACCCCGGCGACCCGGGTGATCTTCGCCACCACGGCCGAGCTCAGGGGCTTGTCGGACACCACGAACATGTGCGGCCGGTGGACCGAGGTCAGGGGGGCCACGGGCTGCGGGGGAGTCTTCGCCGGCTCGGACGGGACCACGTTCTCCTGGAGGGTCTGCCGGGCGACGGGTTTGCGCAGGGCGACCGCCTCCGGGGTCTCCCCCGGCAGCTGGACGACGATCACCACACCGGCGATCGTCGCGGCGAGGAGGACGATCACGACGGCGGGGACCACCTGCCTCAACAGGCGCGCGGTGCGGTGGTCATAGCGGATGCGCGGACGGTAGGCGAGGTCCTGGCGGGCCTCGTGAATCAACTCGGAGACGCGCGTCCGCCCGTCGAACACGACATCTCCCCCTTCAACCCGTCCAGCCCCAGCCCTAAGGGTGCCGTACAGCGCGTCGCGATGCACGCAAACCCACCAAAACACTCTCTATTTCCGGCACAACGCCAGCGGCAAGGGCCGGAGACAGAGCGATCCGCCGGGACGCGCATCCCGGCGGATCAGCTGGTTCAGGCGAGATCAGTTGCCGATGTACGGCACGGCCTCAAGGATCTCGACCGTGTTGGAGCGGCCGTTCGGCATCGTGTAGGTGGCTTTCTCACCGATCTTCTTGCCGTTGATCGCGGCGCCGAGCGGCGACTTGGGCGAGTAGACGTCGATCGGCGCGCCGCTCTCCTCACGGGAGGCCAGCAGGAAGGCGACTTCCTCGTCGTCGCCCTCGAAGCGGACGGTCACCGTCATGCCGGGGCCGACCACACCCTCGGTGCGGGGCGCCTCGCCCACCTTGGCGTTGTCGATGATCTGGCGGAGGTGGAAGATGCGGGCCTCCATCTTGCCCTGCTCGTCCTTGGCGGCGTGGTAGCCGCCGTTCTCCTTCAGGTCGCCCTCTTCGCGGGCGGCCTCGATCTTCTTGGCGATGTCGACGCGCCCGGGCCCCGAGAGGTATTCCAACTCCGCCTTCAGGCGGTCGTACGCCTCCTGAGTGAGCCAGGTGACGCTCTCGTTGTGGGAGTCGGCCACGGGTTCTCCTTGCATCCTCTATGGGGGCTTCGTACTTGGGTAGCTGACGCTAGAATCTCGAAAGGTTAACAAGTTAACGGCTCGAGTGCTTCCCCAAACGTCTCACTATACGAGATAGCAGTAGTGAACTGCACCCGAAGTGGCCTGGGTACTGGTTTCTAGCCGCTCAGTAAGCCGGACATATCCCTCACCAGCAGGAATAGTGACCTCACGACTCCCAACCTCAACATGGTTGACGTCCAAGGCCTGCAACCGGCAGAGAGCCTCACGATCGGATGGCTTGACCACTTCGAAGGTGATCTGAATAGAATCGCCGCGACTGGCATCGAACGCGATGACCTGGTCAATGACCTCGGTGTTGCCCTTGGACGCCCACATCACATAGCCCCACCCTCCCGCGCACACCGCGCAGAGGATGGCGATCACGATGTGCACGACGAAGCGACCCCTGCGCTCCGGACGGTCCGGAAAGTCGCCGGGGGTGCCGAGGACAGGACCGCTCTGTCGGTCCCTCTCGGCCTCGCTGGTGGCCATGACGGAATCTCCCTGCACTACCTCGGCGTTATCGGAAACAATTGTCCCCTGCGGGGGCGTTGCCCCTGCGACCGCATAAGAGAAACTAACCTCTCCCTAGAGTGACCCAGGCCAACCTAGGGAGCGGCGCGGCACACGAGTGAGCGACGCGGACGGCACCATGAGGCGAACGGTCCGCCGAGCGAGCGAGGTCCGAGCGTGACCGATATAGAGGAGACACCGAGCCCGTGAGTGCACCCTTGAGGCTGATGGCCGTTCACGCCCACCCTGACGACGAGTCGAGTAAGGGCGCGGCCACAATGGCGCGTTACGTCGCGGAAGGCGTGGAGGTGCTCGTCTGTACCCTCACCGGAGGGGAACGCGGCTCAATCCTGAATCCCAAGATGGACCGCCCCGAGATTCTGGAGAACATCGGCGAGGTCCGGCGCCTGGAAATGGAGCGCGCGCGCGAGATCCTCGGCGTGCGGCAGCGTTTCCTGGGGTTCATCGACTCCGGCCTGCCCGAGGACGAGAACGAGCCGCTGCCCGAGGGCTGCTTCGCCCTCCAGCCGATCGAGGTCGCCTCGGCGCCGCTGGTGGCCGCCGTGCGCGAGTTCAGGCCGCACGTCATCCTCACCTACGACGACGACGGCGGTTACCCGCACCCCGACCACATCATGACCAACCGCGTCTCGGTGGAGGCCTTCGAGGCGGCCGGCGACCCCGACCGCTACCCCGAGGCCGGAGAGCCCTGGCAGCCCCTCAAGCTCTACTACCACATGGGCTTCACCAAGGAGCGGTTCGAGGCGCTGCACGAGGCCATGAACGCCCGCGGCATCGGCTCCCCCTACGCCGACTGGATCGCCCGCTGGGAGGACCGCCCGCAGAAGTGGCCGGTGACCACCAGGGTCCCGTGCGGCGACTACTTCGAGGTCCGTGACGAGGCGCTGCTCGCGCACGCCACCCAGGTCGACCCCGACGGCTTCTGGTTCGTCTGCCCGCGCGACCTGCAGCGCGAGGTCTGGCCGACCGAGGACTACCACCTGGCTCGCTCCCTCGTGGACACCGACCTTCCCGAGGACGACCTGTTCGTCGGCATCCACTCCGAAGAGGTGTCACCCGCCTGCCACTGACACGACCATGGGGTGGCGGTGGCAAACTTGAGATGTGATTGCATTTGACACCGTCACCAAGGGTGACGTGAGCCCCGGCCTGCTGGGTTTCCTTGTCGTCGCGGCGCTGGGGTTCGCGCTCTTCCTCCTCGTCAAGTCGATGAAGAGGCAGATCTCCAAGATCGAGGTTCCGTCCGAGGCCGAGCTGCGCAAGCGCAACGGCACCGCCTGACGCCGAGCCCCGCTCCACCGCCTCGGGCGGACCCGGCTCCCTCGGCCCGTTGGCGGCGCCCCTCCGCGCTCCGGGCAGGCCCCGGTCCGCTCAGTTCACCGACGACCAGGGCCCGGCTCCCTCGGGCCGCCGACGACCGGGCCCTGACCGGCTCAGTCCGTTGACGACCAGGCCCGCTCCAGCGCCTTGGGCAGACCCCAGTGGCCCAGAGGGGTGAGCACCTCGGTCTTGTCCACGATCCCGAGGCAGGCCCACAGCGGCGTGACCGAGCCGAAGAGCGTCTCGGCCGCCTCCAGATCCTCCGGTTCGTCCATCTGCACGTCGATGTCGTCGGACTCGGCGATGAACCGGGCGATCCGCTCGGGCGAGGCCAGCACTCCCGGGCCGCGTCTCGCCAGTTCGGCCACCACGGCCAGCCAGTCGGCGTGGTGGATGGCGCACAGCGCCGCCAGCACCGAATCCTCGTGGCTGAGCTCGCCGTCCAGGTTGGAGAATCCCTCGGGCGTGTCGTCGTCTTCGGGCAGATCCGAGATCGGCCCGGCGATGCCCGCGGTGACGGTCAGCCAGAGCTCCTCGTCGTCGGCGGGCAGCGGTTCCCCCTCGAATCCGGCACACGCCCGCAGCACGTTGCCCGGGTATCCGGGGTCGGCCAGCACCTCGCGGAGCCGCGCGGACGCCGCCCGCAGGTCCGCCGCGGGCCGCTCGGGCTCGGGCAGCTCGGACAGGATGCGCCGCAGCTCGCTGAGCGCGAACGCCTCCTCCTCGTCCCAGGCCGCGAACAGTTCCTGGTCCTGCTCGTCGCTCACCGCGATCCCGGGCACCCGCCCGTCGGGCAGCGGGCTGTTGAGCCAGCGTTCCTGCAGGTCCTCGTAGGTCTCCCGGGCGCTCTCGTCGCCGAGCGCGAGCGCGTCCGGATCGACCTCCCCCGCGGCGACCCGCTCCTCCAGGTAGGCGACCAGCCTGCGGAACATCTCCTCGGCGATCGGTCCTCGCTCGTCCTCCTCGGGCCAGACGAAGAAGCTGCGGGTGAGCAGGAGCGGCTCGGTCCCGGTGGACTCCAGCCACCGCTGCACGTCTCCCACGGTCGCGCTACCGGACTCGATCGCCCCCAGCGTCGCCTTGGCGGACTCCCAGAAGGGCAGGGACAGCGGGTTGCCCGCCGCCATCAGCGCCCGCCGCAGGTCGGGCAGGGCCACCAGCGCCATCCCCGACGGCACCGCGAGCAGTGCACGAGCCACATCACGCCGGGTCAGCTCTGCGGCTGCCCGCCCGGCGTGCACACAGACGAAGTCGAGATCCACGCCCAGTGAGCCTACGCCCGAAGCCTCCCGAGCACATCTCCCACCCCGGCAACACGTTCTTTGAAGGATGCGACGAGCCCTTACTTGCTGCAGCGCGCGAACAACCCCGTCGCCTGGCTTCCCTGGGGCGAGGAGGCCTTCGCGGAGGCGGCACGGCGGGACGTGCCGCTGCTGATCTCCGTCGGCTACTCGGCGTGCCACTGGTGCCACGGGATTCCTGCGGGTAGTTGAGATCAAGACGTACGCTGAACAGCATGAAAGGTGGTGTCATGAGCGCTCAGCCTGTCCACGGTGGCACATCGGACCGCCCCCAGGTGCCGCGGACGATCGGCGGCATCTCCGGCGCGCTGCGCGGCAGCCGCCGTGCGCAGTTTTTCGCCGAACTTCTTGAAGCCCAGCAGGGCGCTGAGTTGGATGGCGTGCTCAACGCCTGGTGGGGTCGGGCCATGCTGGACACCGACCCCGGCCGTGACCGCATCCGAGCAGCCGCCGAAGCCGGAACTCTTCCGACCACGACCATGGACGAGGTCCTACGTCGCCGACAGGAGCATGGCGCTCAGTGAGCGAAGACGACCTGTGACTCCTCCGCTCCCTGAAGAGAGCGGCTTCTCGCTTCCCTCGGCTGAGGTAGGCGACGGCCAAGCCCTGACCGTTTCAAACAAAGGAACCGTAACAGGGAAGCGATTCCCCTGCTGAGTAAACCCGGCAGTCCCCTCGCTAGACACGATCGACCGGAAGAATCAGCAGGTGCTGCTCACCCGGATCGTCCTGTTCTGACGGTGTGAGAGTCTGGCCTTGTGAACAGGCTTGGTGGCGAGACTTCTCCCTACCTTCTCCAGCACGCCGACAACCCGGTTGATTGGTGGCCTTGGGGAGAGGAGGCGATGCAAGAGGCGGCACGGCGGGATGTGCCGCTGCTGATCTCCGTCGGCTACTCGGCGTGCCACTGGTGCCACGTGATGGCGCACGAGTCCTTCGAGGACGAGGCCACCGCCGCGCTGATGAACGAGCGGTTCGTCAACGTGAAAGTGGATCGTGAGGAGCGTCCGGACGTGGACGCGGTCTACATGACGGCCACCCAGGCCATGACCGGCCAGGGCGGGTGGCCGATGACGGTCTTCGCCACCCCCGAGGGACATCCCTTCTACACCGGCACCTATTTCCCCCGTCCACACTTCCAGCGGCTGCTGACCGGAGTGTCGAACGCCTGGACCGGCGACCGGGAGGCGGTGCTGGCGCAGGGCTCGAAGGTCGTGGAGGCGCTGAACGAGCAGGCGGCCCTGCCCTCGGGTCCGCTTCCCACCGCGGAGACGCTGACCCAGGCCGTCACCGGTCTGAGCCAGTCCTTCGACTCGGTGCGCGGTGGGTTCGGCGGGGCGCCCAAGTTCCCGCCGTCGATGGTGCTGGAGTTCCTGCTGAGGTACGGCGCCGCCACCCGGTCGCGAGCCCGGACCGAGGGCGGAGCCGCGGACACGGGGCAGGATCGCCCGGCAGGGCCCGAGGCGGGCGCGAACATGGCGATGCCGATGGCCGAGCGGACGCTGGAGGCCATGGCCAGGGGCGGGATCTACGACCAGCTCGGTGGCGGGTTCGCCCGCTACAGCGTGGATGCGGACTGGGTGGTGCCGCACTTCGAGAAGATGCTCTATGACAACGCGCTGCTGCTGAGGGTCTACACGCATTGGTGGCGCTCGACCGGCTCGACCCTGGGCAGGCGCGTGGCGCTGGAGACGGCCGACTGGCTGCTGGCCGAGATGCGCACTCACGAAGGGGGCTTCGCCTCGGCCCTGGACGCCGACAGCGAGGGCGTGGAGGGCAAGTTCTACGTCTGGACCCCCGAGGAGATCCGCGAGGTTCTGAGCGAGGAGGACGCCGCCTGGGCGATCGCCCTGTTCGAGGTGACCGGCACGTTCGAGCACGGCGCCTCGGTGCTCCAACTCCTGTCCGACCCCGACGACACCGAGCGCTTCGCCCGCGTCCGTGCCGCGCTGCTGGCCGCACGAGCCCGGCGCGTACGGCCCGGCCGGGACGACAAGCTGGTCGCGGCCTGGAACGGCCTGGCCATCGCCGCCCTCGCCGAGACCGGGGCCCTGTTCGACCGGCCGGACCTGGTGGAGGCGGCGCGGGCGGCGGCCACGCTGATCGACGAGCTTCACATGGACGGTGACCGGCTGCTGCGCACGTCACGCGACGGGCGGGCGGGCGGCAACGTCGGAGTGCTGGAAGACTACGCCGACATGGCCGAGGGCCTGCTCACCCTGTACGGGGTGACCGGGGAGGTCCGCTGGTTCCAGCGGGCCGGGGCACTGCTGGAGACCGTGCTCACCCGCTTCTCCGACGGCGCCGGCGGATTCTTCGACACCGCGGACGACGCCGAGCGGCTCTTCCAGCGCCCGCAGGACCCCACCGACAACGCGACCCCCTCGGGCCAGTTCGCCGCCGCCGGGGCGCTGCTCTCCTACGCGGCCCTGACCGGCTCCACCAGGCACCGGGAGGCGGCCGCGGCGGCTCTGGGCACGGTGACCGTCCTGGCCGGCAAGCACGCCCGGTTCGCCGGGTGGGGTCTCGCGGTGGCCCAGGCCGCCGTCTCCGGCCCGGTGGAGGTGGCGATCGTGGGCCCGCCCGACGACCCGGCGACTTCGGCGCTGCACCGGACCGCCCTGCTCTCCACCGCCCCTGGGCTGGTCATCGCACCCGGCGAGCCCGGATCCGCCGAGGTCCCGCTCCTCGCGGGCCGGGGCCTGGTGGGCGGAGCCTCGGCGGCCTATGTGTGCCGTGGGTTCGCCTGCAGGATGCCCGTCACCACTTCGGCCGAGCTGAGAGCCGAACTGGCGTCCTAGGGTCTGTGCGGGCGGCCCCGGGACCCTTGAGCGAGCCTCATCGCGAGGCTCTTGAGTAACCTCACCCCAGGACTCTTGAGTGAACCTCAGGGGCGCCGGGCCCTTCGCTGAGGATCCCGTGAAGATCCTTTCGTTCGAGGACGCTCAAGGGCGCCGCGGGGACCCCTGGGGCGCATCTCCCGGCGGCCCTTGGTCCGGGGAGAAGCCGCCGTCTCCGGTCCCGTCGCCCGGAGCGGTTCCCGGGCCCCGGTCGTTTCCGGGGTCCGTGCCGTCGCCCGGCCACGAGCCCTGGTCCGGGCCGTTTCCTGGGCCCTGACCGTCGCCGTTGCCCGGGTTGTCGGGGCCCCAGGGCTGGTCGGGAGCCTCGGTCGCCTCGGCCGGGGGCCGGATGGGCGGGACGGTCTCACCGTCGCCGAAACCGGGGTCCTGGTCCGCGCCGTAGCCGTCGTAGGGGTTGGAGTAGCCGTAGTTGGACGGCTCGGCGAACTCCTTGACCGGCTTGCCCGACATCGCCTCGGTCATGAAGGCCCGCCAGATCTGGGCCGGGTAGGTCCCGCCGTACTGGACGCTGCCGTTGACCACCACCGGCTTGTGGTCGTCGCGGAACATGTCCACCGCGGCCGCCATCTGCGGGGTGAACCCGGCGAACCACACGGACGCCGAGTCGTCCGTGGTGCCGGTCTTGCCCGCCACCGGACGGTCGTAGAGGCGGGCGGCCGAACCGGTGCCGCCGGTGACGACCTGGCTGAGCGCGTAGGTGGCGTCGACGGCGGTCTGCTCGGAGAAGACCCGCCTGCCCTTGGTCTCGATCTTGGTGGTCCTGCCGGTGGAGTCGGTGATCGAGCGGATCACATGGGCTTCGCGATGGACCCCCTCGGCGGCGAACGTGGCGAAGCCGGAGGCGTTCTGCACGGCGCTCAGCGACGCCACCCCCAGCGGCAGCGTCGCGGCGCCCGCGTGGGGGGTGAGCTGGTCTGCCGGGATGCCCGCGCCCTTGGCGAGCTTGACGACCTTGTCCAGCCCGACCCGCTGCCCGAGGTCGACGAAGGCGGTGTTCACCGAGTTCTGGGTGGCGGTGACCAGGTTGACCTCACCGTAGGACCGGCCGCCCGAGTTGGGGATCGGATGCTCCGGATCCGAGGCGACCCGCATCGGCGAGTTTCCGTTCACGCGGGTGTCGAGGCCCATGCCCTCCTCCAGGGCGGCGGCCAGCGTGTAGGCCTTGAACGTGGATCCCGCCTGCACCTTGGCCGAGAAGGAGTTGTCGAACTTGGAAGCGTTGTAGTTACGGCCTCCGTAGAAGGCGACGACCTCTCCGGTGGCGGGATCGACGGCGGCCAGGCCGGTGCGGACCTTCTTGGAGGTGCCCTCCGGCAGGACCGAGGTGACGGCCCGCTCGGCGGCGGCCATCAGGTTCTTGTCGAACGTCGAGACGATCTTCAGGCCGCCCTGATTGATCATCTCGTCGGTGTATCCCCTGCGCTTGAGCTCGGCGGCCACCTGGTCGAGCATGTAGCCCTGCTGGCCCTTGGGCTCGAAGATCGCCTTTGGCTTACTGAGGATCGGGAACGCGGTGGTGGCGGCCTGCTGCGGGGTGAGGGCCCTGGTCTGCACCATGCCGTCGATCACCGACCGCCAGCGTGCCTTGGCCGCGTCGAGGTCGGCGCCCTGGGGGTCGGCGAACCGGGACGGCTGCTGGATCACCGCCGCGAGGTAGGCGCCCTCGGCGACGCTCAGCTCGTTGACGTGCTTGCGGAAGTAGGCCTGGGCGGCGGCCTCGATCCCGTCGGCCCCCCGGCCGAAGTAGATCGTGTTGAGATACTGCTCCAGCACCCAGTCCTTGGACTTCGACTGGTCAACCTTCAGGGAGATCATGATCTCCTTGAGCTTGCGGACGATGGAACGTTCCTGACTGAGGCCGCTGTAGTAGTTGCGGACCAGCTGCTGGGTGATCGTCGAGCCGCCCTGGAGCTGCTGGCCGGTGATCGTGGACCACATCGCGCGGAAGGTGCCCTTGAGGGACACGCCCTTGTCCTCGTAGAAGGAACGGTTCTCCGCGGCGATCACCGCGTTCTTGACGCCCTCCGGCACCTGTGCGAGGGCCACGCTCTTGCGGTTCACGCCCTGCTTGGCCAGCACGGTCTTGCCGTCCCGGTAGTAGATCACCGAGCCCTGAGCGGTGGCTCTGGGCTGTGTGCTGTCGGGGATCGGGGTCATGGCCCATGCCACCCCGAGGATGCCGATCACCGAGATGACGGCGATACCGAAGACGATGAGCGTGATTCGCAGGAGTTTCCTCCTGGGCTTGCCCTTCTCTCCGTCCTTAAGCACGCGTGAACCCCCATCCAGTCCGCAACCGACCCCCGCCAGCTGCGCGGACCGTAAGGGTAAACGATGGATAACGGTGTCTGAACCCTGCTTGGGATAGTACGGCTAGCTCTTCCCATGGCGTGGTACATCGGCCACCAAAGGAAGGACTCGGTATGGCACGGGAGTATCCAGCGCGATCACCGATGAGGTCCTCACCACACCGTGAACGTCAACGATCAGGTCAATGACCCTCTGAAGATCGGCATTGCTGCGCGCCACCACCCGGCAGTGCATGTCGTCGCCACCGGTGATCGTGTGCACCTCCAGCACCTCGGGGATGGCCGCGAGCTGGTCGGCGACCGGATCATGCCCGCTGACCTGGCGGATCTGCAGCGTGACGAACGCGGTCACGTCATAGCCGAGCGCGGCGGGGTTGATGTCGGGGCCGAATCCGGTGATCACTCCCCGGGCGGCCAGCCGGTCGAGGCGGGCCTGCACGGTCCCCCGGGCCACACCCAGCCGCCTGGAGCACTCCAGCACGCCGAGTTTGGGTTCGCCCGCCAACAGGGCGATGAGCCGGGCATCAAGTTGATCAATCGTCATGATGTACAGCCACTCCCTCAATATGAACGACCGAATATACAAATTGTCCACTGATTTAAGTGACTGTTGCGCATCCAGCGCACAAAAACAGACAGTATTCGCATGAGTGACATCTTTCCTGTGAACGGTATGCACGCCGTGGTCTTCGCCGTGGGCAACGCCAAGCAGGCCGCCCACTACTACTCCAGCGCGTTCGGCATGCGGCTGGTGGCCTACCAGGGCCCGGAGAACGGCAGCCGTGACGAGGTCGCCTATGTCCTCACCTCCGGCAGCGCCCGGTTCGAGCTGCGTGGTTCGGTACGGCCCGGCACCGACCTGGCCCGGCACGTGGCCGAGCACGGCGACGGTGTGATCGATCTGGCCATCGAGGTGCCGGACGTGGAGGCGGCCTACGCCCACGCGATCGCCCAGGGCGCGAAGGGCCTGGCCGAGCCGTACACGCTGGAGGACGACCACGGCAAGGTCGTGGTCGCGGCGATCGCCACCTACGGCGAGACCCGGCACACCCTGGTCGACCGGTCCAACTACAGCGGCCCGTACCTGCCCGGCTACGTCGCCGCGGAGCCCATCGTCGCCGCTCCCGACGTGAAGAACGGCCGCCTGTTCCAGGCCGTCGACCACTGCGTCGGCAACGTGGAACTCGGCAAGATGGACGAGTGGGTGGAGTTCTACAAGCGGGTCATGGGCTTCACCAACATGGCGGAGTTCATCGGCGACGACATCGCCACCGAATACTCCGCGCTGATGTCCAAGGTCGTCGCGGACGGCACGCGCAAGGTGAAGTTCCCGCTCAACGAGCCCGCGATCTCCAAGAAGAAGTCGCAGATCGACGAGTATCTGGAGTTCTACGGCGGTCCCGGGGTGCAGCACATCGCGCTGGCCACCAACGACATCCTCACCACCGTCGACCACATGCGCGCGGCCGGGATCCAGTTCCTCGACACGCCCGACTCTTACTACGACGACCCGGAGCTGCGTGCCCGCATCGGCGAGGTCCGCGCGCCGATCGACGAGCTGAAGAAGCGCAGGATCCTGGTCGACCGCGACGAGGACGGCTACCTGCTGCAGATCTTCACCAAGCCCGTTCAGGACCGCCCGACGGTGTTCTTCGAGCTCATCGAGCGGCACGGCTCACTCGGCTTCGGCAAGGGCAACTTCAAGGCGCTCTTCGAGGCGATCGAGCGCGAGCAGGACCTCAGGGGCAACCTGTAACAGCGCTTGGCTTTGCGGTGGCGAGTGCGTGGTGATCACCCTTGCATGGCAACACCACCACCGCCACCGTCCGACGGCCCGGGACCGTTCCCCTGGTCGGCTCCCCCACCCGGCCAGGGCCATGGAGCCCCCGGGCCGCCCATGAAGCTCGGCGGGCGCTGGCGCCGCCTTTTCGCGGGCATCCTGGACATCATCATCGTCAGCGTCATCTCCTCGCCCTTCACCTATGAGACGTTCAGCACCGTCTGGGACACGGACAAGGGCATCTTCGTGCGGGTCCCCATCCAGCACACCTTGCTGGCGAGCCTCATCGGCTTCCTCTACTACTGGCTGCTGACCGCCTTCTGGAACGGGCAGACGCTGGGCAAGAAACTGTTCGGCCTGAGCGTGGTCGACGTCAGCGGGCGGAAGGTCGGCGTCGGGCAGGCCGCGATCCGCGAGCTGGTGGCGTGGGTGCTGTACGCCACCTGCTGCCTGGGCTGGGTCAACCTCGCCTTCATCCTTTTCACCCAGCGCAAACAGGCTATTCACGACATGGCGGCCAGAACGCTGGTGATAGATGTCTGACCTTATGAGATTCCCTCCGGCGCTCGCGTAGTGTGCGATACAGACGGCTCGGCACGGCCCGGGCCCGGAAAGGGGACTTCAGGGCATGGTGTCCGGTCGGCTGACTATCGCGACAACCGCCACTCTTCTCGGCGTATTCGGAACATTCGGCACGACGGCCTGTTCGGCATTGCAGGGTGAGAGCACCTCGGCCGCCGCGGACGGCCAGGTTTCCGCCCCACCCGTGAGCAAGGTCGGCGCCCCCGGGATCGGCGACCCCGACTTCCCCACCGACGGCAACGGCGGCTACGACGTCGACCACTACCGACTCAAGATCGACTACGACCCGGCCACCAAACATTTTTCCGGTGTGGCCGGGATCGAGGCGAAGGCGACCCAGGACCTGACCAGATTCAATCTGGACCTCTCCGGGTTCAAGGTCGACAAGATCACCGTGGACGGCGGCTCCGCGACATTCGAGCGGGCCAAGGACGAGCTCACCGTGATCCCGGCCAAGCCGATCCAGGACAAGGCCAAGTTCACCGTCGAGGTCGCCTACGCGGGCGAGCCCAAGCCGATCACGGGCTCCTCCAACCTGGGCACCTACGGGTTCATCCCCACCAAGGACGGCGCGTTCGTCACCGGCGAGCCCAACGGCGCCAAGACCTGGTTCCCGAACAACGACCACCCCGCGGACAAGGCACTCTACGACTTCGAGATCACCGTTCCCGAAGGCCTGACCGTGCTGGCCAACGGCGAGCTCGTCGGCCAGCCGAGCACCAGCGAGGGCAAGACGACCTTCGTGTGGCGGGAGAGCCACCCGATGGTGAGCTATCTGGCCACCATGACGCTGGGCAAGTTCGAGCTGCGCCAGGGCAAGACCGGTGCGGGGATCAAGAACCTGGCGGCCGTGGACCCGCGTTACCGCGGTTCGCTCGACAGCCTCTACACCCTGACGGGGAAGATCACCGACTACTGGAGCACGGTGTTCGGCCCTTACCCGTTCTCCTCCACCGGCGGTGTGATCGACGACTTCTCCGCGGGCTACGCCCTGGAAAACCAGACCAAGCCCATGTACGGAGGGTTCATCCCGAAAGAGGACACCATCTCCCATGAGCTGGCCCACCAGTGGTTCGGAGACAGCCTGAGCATCAAACGCTGGAAGGACCTCTGGCTCAACGAGGGCTTCGCCACCTACGCCGAGTGGCTCTGGTCCGAGCACCAGGGCACCGCCACCGCCGAACGGACCTTCCGCACCCAGTACGCCGCCGCCGCGGACGCCCCGATCTGGAAATACCCACCCGGACGCGCCAAGCCGGACGACCTGTTCAACAACTCCGTCTACACCCGTGGCGGCATGACGCTGCACGCGCTCCGGCAGCGGATCGGCGACCAGGCGTTCTTCAAGCTGCTGAAGACCTGGAACACCGAGCACAAATACGGCCACGTGACGACCGACGAGTTCATCGCCCTGGCCGAGAAGATCTCCGGCAAGCAGCTCGGCACACTCTTCGACGCCTGGCTGTTCACTCCCAAGAAGCCGACCACCTGGTGACTTCCGGGCCGGTGCTCGTCGTGTCTTCCACGGGCCCGCGGAAGACACGACGAACCGCAGAGGGCACGGTCAGCCGAAGGTGAGCCGGTAGCCGTCCCTGCGGAGGGATCCGAGCACCTCGTCGGAGTGCGCGGGTCCCCTGGTCTCCAGCTGGAGCTGGACCTCGACCTCGCCCAGGTGGACGCCGAGCCGCTCGTGCACGATGTCGAGCACGTTCGCGCCCAGCTCGGCCAGCTTGGCGAGCAGCCGCGCCAGCGCGCCGGGCCGGTCGGGCAGCGGCACCCGCAGGGTCAGGTAACGCCCGGCCGCGGCCAGACCGTGCCGGAGGACCTTGGCCAGCAGCAGCGGATCGATGTTCCCCCCGGAGAGCACGGCCACCACAGGCGGCTCGAAGACCTGCGGGTGGGCCAGGATCGCGGCCACCCCGGCCACCCCGGCCGGCTCGACGACCTGCTTGGCGCGTTCGAGACAGAGCACCAGCGCCCGGGAGATCTCGCTCTCGGTGACCGTGACGACGCTGTCGACCAGATAGTGGATCAGCTCGAAGGGCAGCTCCCCCGGGCGGCCCACCGCGATGCCGTCGGCCATGGTCGAGGTGGGCTGGACCATGACCGGGTGCCCGGCCGCCAGCGAGGCCTGGTAGGCGGCCGCTCGCTCGGCCTGCACGCCGACGATCCGCACGCCCGGCCGGAGAGACTTGACCGCGAGCGCGACACCGGCGGTCAGCCCGCCGCCGCCGAGCGACATCACGATCGTGCCCACCTCGGGAAGCTGCTCCAGGATCTCCAGCCCGATCGTGCCCTGCCCGGCGACGACGTCCGGGTGGTCGAAGGGATGGATGAACACCGCGCCCGTCCGCTCGGCGTGCTCCGTGGCCCGGGCCAGGGCGACGTCCACGGTGTCCCCGGCGAAGACCACTTCGGCGCCGTAGGAGCGGGTCGCGGCCACCTTGGGCAGCGGCGCCCCCTCCGGCATGTAGACCGTCGACTTGATCCCGACCAGGCCCGAGCTGAGGGCGACCCCCTGCGCGTGGTTGCCCGCACTGGCCGCCACCACGCCCCGGCTTCGCTCCTCCTCGGTCAGCCCGGCGATCCTGACGTAGGCCCCGCGCACCTTGAACGAGCCCGAGCGCTGCAGGTTCTCGCACTTGAGGTAGACGGGCCCGCCGATGGCGTCGGACAGCACGTGCGAGTGCAGAAGAGGAGTTCGCAGGGCCACATCGGACAGGAGCTCACGGGCGGCGGCCACGTCGTCGTAGCTCACCTGAGACTCTGACATGCGGTTCATCTTTTCATCCCCGCCCGGTACGGCATGCGGCCGACGCAGGGGACAGGCCCCGCGAAGAGCACAAGTTGACCATACTTCGCTCGGCGAAGTATGGTCTCCCGCATGGCTAAAGGATCACCTGCGGTCAGTGAGCCGACCTACTTCATTCTCGCCTCGCTGCTCGACGGTCCTCTGCACGGACACGGCATCATCAAGCAGACCCTGGAACTCTCGGAAAACCGGGTGAAGCTGCCGGTCGGCACGCTCTACGGCGCGCTCGACCGGTTGGCGGCCAGCGGTCTGATCGCCGTGAACCGCGAGGAGATCGTCGACGGCCGGCCGAGAAGATACTTCGAGCTCACCGACCAGGGGCGAAACCTGGTGTCGGCCGAGGCTCTGCGCATGCAGCAGGCCGCCTCGGTCGTGACCAAACGGATCCTGCGCCCTGGATCGGCGTTCTCGTGACCGTCACCATGGAGCCTCACGCCGTTACAGGGGCCGGCGCCGGAGGAGTCCTGGAGCGGCGCTACCGCCGGCTGCTGCTGAGCTATCCCCCCGCCTACCGTGCCGGATACGGCGGCGAGCTCATCGCCACCCTGCTCGACACCGCCGAGCCAGGGCGCACCGTGCCCTCGTTCCGCGAGTCCCGTGCGCTGATCGTCGCCGGGCTGCGGACCAGGGTGATCTACATGACGGAGCGGCCCGCCTGGATCGACGGGATACATCTCGGGGTCCTGGCGCTGTCGGTCACCCAGCTGGCGATGCTGGTGCCGTACGCGATGACCGTCCCTCTCTGGGTCGGCCTGTCCGCGCTCGCCGTCCTGCTGATCATGCGCGGCCGGGTTCGCCTGGCACTGCCGGTGGTCACACTGGTGGCGGTGAAGGTCTGCGCGATCACGCTCGGGCGGCCCTTTCTGGACCAGACCCTGCTGCCGGCCTATCCCGACCGGTTCTGGAACGGCCTGGCGTTCTACGGGAGCGGCGATCCGGCGCTCCACGACAGTGGCGACCCTGCCCTCTACGGGGGTGGGGGGCCGGCTCTCTACGGGGGTGGGGGGCCGGTGGCGCCGATGGTCGGCTACGCGCTGCTCGTTCTCGGCCTGCTGATGCTGACCGTGCACGAACGACGGCTCGGGAAGCGCTCCTGGTTCTGGCTGCCGGCGATCCCGCTGCTCGCCGGCGCGAACCCGGCCGGGCTCGACTTCAGCGCGGGCACCGATCCGCTCGACATGACCAGGGTGGGGCTGGAGATCGGGGTTCTCCTGTTCGCCGTGTGGGCCGGTCACGTCGCGCACGACCTGCGCTGGGCCACGGCCGCCGGGATCTATCTCGTCTCGGTCTGCACCGTCTACGCCGAGAACCTCGGCGCCCACTCCGAGCAGGACCTGGCCCATCTGGCCCTGCTCACCTTCCTGACCGTGCTGGCGGCGGCCGTGCCGTACCGCGCGAAACGGCACGTCGTCCTCTAGACACCTCCTCCCCTAAACGTCTTCCTCTCCTTCGTCGCGGAGCTCGCCGCAGGCTACGGCCGTAGCTCCTTCGATCATGCCCGCTTGCGAAACGGGGTCACCAATGTCACGAGTTCTCACAGCCATGCCCGCGGCCGTCCTGGCGCTGGCCGTACTGGCCGGATGCGGTCAGGAACCGACGTCCGGCGCGTCCGCCGCCGGGAAGGCGCCCGCGACCGGAGGGTCCGCGACCGCCGCCCCTCAGGCGAAGCGCCGCCAGATGGAGGCGATGCGCGCCGACTGCATGAAGAAGAAAGGCTTCAAATACGTCCCGAACGTCCCGCAGCCACAGAAGGTGAGCAAGGGGCGCCGCCAGGAGCTGAGTGGTGACTACGCGGCGATGCGCGAGTATCGCCAGAAACACGGCTTCGGGGTCTTCTTCGCCTTGGCCTATCCCGACGACCCCGAGGATGGCATCGGGAAGCCCATTCCCGAACCCAACGGGGACCTCATCGAGTCGCTCTCCAAGACCCAGCGCAAAGCCTGGACCGCCGCTGACGAGACCTGTTACGCGGCGGCGTTCAGCAAGCTCACCGGCAAGACGGTCACCTCCTGGAACGACGCCACCGATCAGGCGGATGAGCTGACCACAAAGACCAGGGAGCGTGAGCTCGACGGCGACGCCCGGCTGGCCGAGCTGGCCAGGGGCTTCGGTGACTGCCTCAAGAGCAAGGGCTACCCGGTGGCCTCGCTCAAGCCCATCGCGATATACAACAACGGCTGGAACATGTTCGAGAAGGAACGTGACAAGGCGCAGGACAAGCACATCGGATCGAGCGGGAAGGTGACCTTCGAGTCCCTGGGGATGCCGCCCAACGAGGCGAGGCCGTACCTCGCGAAGGAGATCAAGGTCGCGCTCGACGACCTGGAGTGCGGCAAGGACTTCTACGCCGAATTCCTGCCCAAGGACATGAAGCTCTCGGAAGAGGCCTGGAACGAGTTCGGCGGGGACGAGTTGCTGTCGCCGTTCTGACCATCCTCACATTGGCCGCGTTGACGGGCTGCGCCACCAAGCGGATGGAGCTCCCGCAACCCTACCCGCACGTGCAACGGAGTCATGAAATGTCACGAGTTCTCACAGCCATGCCCGCGGTCGTCCTGGCGCTGGCCGTACTGGCCGGATGCGGCCAGGAGCCGACGCCCGGCGCGCCCTCCGCCGAGAAGGCGCCCGCGACCGCCGACTCGCACGCGAAGCGCCGCCAGATGGAGGCGATGCGCGCCGACTGCATGAAGGGCAAGGGCTTCAAGTACATCCCGAACGTCTCGCCGGACAAGATACGCAAGGGGCGGCTCATGGAGCTGAGCGGCGACTACGAGGCGATGCATGAGTATCGCGAGAAGCACGGCTTCGGGGTCTACTTCGCCTGGGCCTATCCCGACGATCCCGACGAAGGCATACCGAAGACCCTTCCCGACCCCAACATGAAGCTCGCGGAGTCGTTCTCCGAGGCTCAGTACGAAGCCTGGGACGCCGCCGACAACGCCTGCCTCGCGACGGTGTTCAAGAAGCTCACCGGCAAGACGATCGCCTCCCGGGACGACCTCTACGAGCAGGCGGAGAACCTGTACATAAAGGCCAGGGAGCGTGAGCTCGACGGCGACGCCCGGCTGGTCGAGCTGGCCAGGGGCTTCGGCGACTGCCTCAAGAGCAAGGGCTACCCGGTGAACTCTCTCAAACCCACCGCGCTGCAGACCAACGTCCGGGACAGGTTCGAGAAGGAGCGCACCGAGGCGCAGAAGAAGCGTATGGAATCGGGCGCGATGGAGAAACCCGGCGGCCTGCGGATGCCGCCCAACGAGGCGAGGCCACGCCTGGCCAAGGAGATCAAGGCCGCGCTCGACGACCTGGAGTGCGGCAAGGACTTCTACGCCGAGTTCCTGCCCAGGGACATGAAGCTCCGGGACAAGGCCTGGAACGAGTTCGGTCAGAAAGACGGGCTGATCCCGTGACGAGGCCGGCAGGGTGAACGAGCCGTGGTGAGCCGAGATGCGCCCAAAGTGAGCCCGAAATGAGCAAGGCGTGCTGAGCTGGGGGAACGAGCCGTGGTGAAATCAAGGAACCGCGTGCTGAGCGGCATCGTGGCCGGGGTCGTCGTGATCGCCGGCGCGGGCTGGGCCGTCGGCACGCAACTGCGTTCACCCGCCGACGAGGCAGCGCTGCGGCAGCCGCCCAAACCGTCGCTGATCACCTCTCCCGTCGTGCGGAAGAAGCTGACCAGCACGGTCGCCGTCAGCGGCACCCTGGCGTACGGCTCGCCGCTGCCCGTCAGCCTCGCGGGAGTGGTCGGCGGCACCGCCGAGACCCAGCGGGTCACCCGGGCCCCGCGGCCGGGGAAGATCGCCGAGGGCTCGGTGCTGATGGAGGTCAACGGCCGCCCGGTCTTCACCCTGCGCGGCAAGGTCCCCATGCACCGGACCATGGCCCCCGGCACCACCGGCGACGACGTCAGGCAACTCCAGGCGGCGCTGCGCCGCCTCGGCTTCGGCGCACCGGCCACGGGCGTCTTCGACCAGGCGACCACGGCCGCCGTCCAACGCTGGTACGCCAAGCGGGGATACGCGGCCCAGGAGCCCGACCTGACCGCCAAGCAGACCAGGGAGCAACTGCGCCAGGCCGTGCAGACCGCCGAGGAGGCCCTGCTCACCGACCGCAAAGCCCTCGACGCCGGACGCGATGTCATGCCGCTCAAGCTCAAGCTCGGCAACGCCCGCGAGGACTTGCGGACCGCCGAGGGCGCGCTGGAGGAAGCGCAGGCCCAGAACCTCACCCCCGAGGAGACCCGGCAGCTGGAGGACCTGCGCCGGGCCGTGCGGTCCGGCGAGGAGGAGGTGCTGGCCGCCGAGCAGGCCCTCGCCGCCGCCAAACCCGAAGACGACAAGCGGCTGCTGGAGATGAAGCTGTCCAACGCCCGGCAGAACCTGGAGTCGGCCCAGGCCGCCCTGTCCACCTTCGACGAGCAGGCCGGATCCGCCCAGGAGAAGCGCCTGGAGGAACTACGCAAAGCCGTACGGCTGGCCCAGGAGAACATGGTCACCGCCGAACAGGCACTGCGCCAGGCCCGCCAGAACTCCCCGCTCCGATTGAAGATCACCAACGGCCGCAAGAACGTCGCGAGCGCCAGGTCGATCCTTGCCGAGTTCATGAAGACCTACGGCATCGGCGTGCCGCCCGGCGAGATCGTCTTCCTCCCCGCCCTTCCGGCCCGGCTGGACAAGGCCGCCGTCAAGCCCGGCGACGCCGTCGAGGGCAAGGTCGCCACGGTGACCAGCTCGACCTTCGCGGTGACCGGCTCGGTGGACAGCAAGGAGGCCAAGCTCCTGCGCAAGGGCATGAAGGCGACCCTGGAGACCACCGACGGGACGAAGTTCCCTGCCGTGCTGAGCGCGACCGGCAACGCGGCCAAACCCGCCGACGACGAGGAGAAGAAGGAAGGGGAGAGCTCCGGGACCGCCAACGAGCAGCTGGGGTCGGTGCCGGTGCTGCTCACCCCGACGGTCACCAAGGGCCTGCGGGAGCTGATCGGTGCGCCGGTCACCGTGAAGATCTCCGTCGGCGCCACCGAGGGCGCCGTGCTCACCGTGCCGGTGGCGGCGGTCGTCACCTCGGCCGACGGGCGGCCCCGAGTGCAGGTGGAACTGCCCGGCGACAAGACCAAGGACGTCGCCGTCAGGACCGGCCTCACCGCCGACGGCGACGTGCAGGTGACGCCCGTGGAGCCGGACATCCTGAAAGAGGGCGACCGCGTGGTGGTGAGCGGCGATGCCTGAGGTCATCCGCCTGGACGACGTCAGCCGGGTGTTCCCCACGGACCCGCCCGTGCACGCGCTCTCCAAGATCAGCCTGCGTGTTGAGCGGGGGGACTACATGGCCATCGTGGGCCCCTCGGGGTCCGGGAAGTCCACCCTGCTCAACACGTTAGGCCTGCTGGACCGGCCCACCTCCGGCTCCTACCTGCTGGACGGGGTCGAGACGACCACGCTGAAGGACGGCGACAGAACCAGGCTCCGCGGGCAGAAGATCGGATTCGTCTACCAGTCCTTTCACCTGCTGCCCCACCGGACCGTGGCGGAGAACGTGATGCTCGCCGAGATCTACGGCCGCGGCCGTCGGCCCGGGCACGGGCGGCGGGGCCGTCGCAGACGCGCCGAGGAGGCGCTGGCGAAGGTCGGGATGACCCACCGCATCGACTTCCTGCCCGGTCGTCTGTCCGGCGGCGAACGCCAGCGCGTCGCCATAGCCCGCGCGCTGATGGGCTCCCCCGCGCTGCTGCTGTGTGACGAACCCACCGGCAACCTCGACAGCAAGAACACCGAGACGGTGCTCGACCTGTTCGACGGCCTGCACGCCCAAGGCCTCACGATCATGGTCATCACCCACGAGGACGAGGTGAGCTCACGCGCCGGCCGCCGGGTCCGCATCAGCGACGGCATCCTCACCGAGGAATGACCATGCACACTCATCCCCTTCCCGACACGCCCACCCTCCGTCCCCTTACCGGCCCTGTCTGCGAGGTATGACCGTGGACATCCGCGACCTGTGGTCCGAAGCCCTCGCAGGCATGCTCGCCCGCCCCGTGCGCTCCGCGCTGACCACGCTGGGCACCGTCCTCGGCATCACCACCCTGGTCATCACGCTGGGCGTCGCCGCCACCGCCGGTAACCAGATCGTCGGCCGGTTCGACGAGCTCACCGCCACCGCGATCACCGTCGAGGTGCCCGAGAAGCCCGATCCCCTGGTCACCTGGGACTCCCCCGCGGCGCTCACCCGGCTGCGCGGGGTCACTTCGGCCACCGCACTCGCCCAGAACGACAAGAGTTCCAACCTTCAGGTCACCTCCAACACCCTGGTGGACCCCACCCGGGTCACCAGCCAGACCCTGGCCGTGGTGGCAAGCGGCCCCGACCTTCCACGGACGGTCCACGGCCGGATGGCCAAAGGCCGTTTCTTCGACGTCGGTCACGTCCAGCGCCGCGACCGTGTGGTGGTCCTCGGCGACCAGGCCGCCCAGATGCTGGGCGTCACCCGTCTGGAGAACGCCCCGGCCGTCTTCATCAACGACCGCGCCTACACCGTCATCGGCGTCCTGGGAGACCTGCGCCGCGAGCAGATCCTGTCCACCGCCGTGATCGTGCCGCCCGCGATCGGCGCCGACTTCGGCCTGAAGAGCGTCACCCGCGTCCTGGTCAACACCACCCTCGGCGCCGCCGACCTGATCGCCGGGCAGGCCCCCACCGCGCTGAGCCCCAACCACGCGAGCGAACTCCAGGTGATCGCCCCGCCCAGCCCCAAACGCGCCCGAGACGGCGTTCAGGACGACGTCAACGGCCTGTTCCTGATCCTCGGCCTGGTCTCGCTGGTGGTCGGCGCGGTCGGCATCGCCAATGTCACCCTGGTCACCGTCATGGAACGCGTCGCCGAGATCGGCCTGCGCCGTTCCCTGGGCGCCGCCCGCCGCCACATCGCCGCCCAGTTCCTGCTGGAGTCCACGTTGATCGGCATGACCGGCGGTGTGATCGGCGCCAGCCTCGGCCTGGTCTCCGTCGTCGCGATCTCCGCCGCGAAACAGTGGACCCCCGTCCTCGACGCCCGCCTGGCCCTGACCGCCCCCGTCGTCGGCGCCCTGGTCGGCCTGCTCGCGGGTCTCTACCCGGCCCTGCGAGCCGCCCGCATGGAACCCGTGGACGCCCTGCGCTGAATCCGGTCAGGTGTCTCAGATCGAGAAGGGGGATGTGCCGACTCGGGAGGTGCTCGATCGGGCGAAGGGCGGGCCTCACGGGTGGGGAGAACGGGGACAGGCGGGCGCAGCTCATCCGCGCGGCAGCGCGGGCGGCTGGTGAACGGCCCGCCGTCACGGCGAGCGGCCACGCGCACTGGAGGAGCGGCGCCCCACGAAGCCCGGCCCCGTACGGCGAGGCGCGGCCAGGCGGGCGCAGCCGTACGGGAAAAAGCCATTACAAGAATGAGGAACCGTACGGCGGGCACGTCAGCGGAGCAGAGGGGCCGTACGGCGGGTGCGTTAGTGGGGCCAGTAGCGGTCGGCGGCGAGGATCAGGCCGGCCGCGCCGACCAGGCCCGCGTCCTGGCCGAGGGAGGCCGGGACGACCCGGACCCGCCGGGCGAACCCCATCCGGGCGTGCTCCCGGAGGGCGGTCTCCAGCGGTTCGAACAGCAGGGGTCCCGCCTGGGAGAGTCCGCCGCCGATGGTGACGACGTCCAGGTCGCACAGGTGTGTGGCCGAGGCGATGGCCACGCCCAGGGCCCGCCCGGCGCGGTTCATGGCGGCGAGGGCGATCTCGTCGCCCGCCCGGGCGTCCAGGGCGAGCCGCCGCCCGCTGGCCACCGCCGCCTCCGCATAGGACGGCGTGGACGGAACGGCCCCGGCGCCCGGCACAGCCCTGTCGCCGGGGGCTCCGATCTCGTTCCCGGACGGCGTGAGCGGCCCGGCGGCACCCGGTTTCCAGCCCTGTTCCACAGCCCAGGCGGCCAGGCCCGGGCCGCGGGCGACGGCCTCCAGGCAGCCGTGGCCGCCGCAGCCGCAGGCGGGCCCTTCGGGATCGACCACGACGTGCCCGATGTGCCCGGCGTTGCCGCTGCCGCCGTCGATCAGCCGGTCGCCCAGGATCAGACCGCCGCCCACGCCCGTGGACACGACCATGCCGAGCATGTTGGCGCTGCCCCGTCCCGCGCCCCGCCAGTGCTCGGCGACGGCCAGGCAGACGGCATCGTTGTGGATGCGCACCGGCACCCCGGGGAATCGCCCGGCGAGCTTCGCCCGCAGCGGGAAGTCGCGCCACCCTGGCATGTTCAGAGGCGAGACCACGCCGTCAGGCCAGGTCATCGGGCCGCCGCAGCCGATCCCCACACCGTCGACCACGGACGTGTCCGGCGCGGAGCCGGCCAGTACGGAGTCGATCAGCTCGTCGAGCGTCTTCCACAGGGTCGGCGCGTCACCGCCCGGCGGTGTCGCCACCCGGCGGGCCGACCGCACGCTTCCCTCGGGATCCACCAGGGCCACGGCGAACTTCGTGCCGCCTATGTCGACGGCGAGCACCAATCCGGACACCTAATGATCATAGGGTCAGTCGGCGCTCGTTTGGGAGGAAAAGACCAGGACAGAGGCGGTGAAGCCGTGCACGTGGTTCTGCCCGCCGACCGGTCCGACCTCTCCGGCCGCGAAGAATCCGGCCACACCGATGGGACCGAGCGTGTCGCGGATCGCGATCGCGTCGTGGTCGGCGCTGCCGAACATGGCGGAGCCCCGGCCGTTGCAGGAGAACAGCAGCGCCCCGTCCACCGTGCCGAACTCCTCCCGGTGCGCGTCGAGCAGCTCGTAGAGGTCCTCGTCGGCGGTGGCCGCGTCACGGACCTGGAAGCGGACGGTGCGGCCGATCTCAAGGACGTCCCCGATGGCCACGGCCTCCCTCTCGGGGTCGATCCCGAGCACGCCACGGATCAGGAAGTCGCCGCGCTCGTGCCGCTCGGCGTATTCGTCCATGGCGACGCCGATCTGCAGCCCCGAGGCGACGAGGTCCCGGTCGTCCTCGTCCAGGGCGCTGACGATCTCCTCCAGCCGGGCGAGAGCGGGCTGGCCGGCGAGTTCGAGAAGCAGGTTGTCCTCGGCGCCGGTGACGGCCATCGTCGGGCCGATCGGGCGGCAGCCCTGGCTGACCACGGTGCTGACCTTGACCGGACCGCTGAGCAGCACGCCGACGGCGCCCTCGGTGTAGACGTTCCCGTCGGCGAACAGCCGCACCGCGCCCCGCCCCTGAAGCGCGTTGGCCAGGCCGCCGATCAGCGGAAGGTCGCCCAGCACTTCGCCGGAGCGCTCGACGAAGCCATCGGTGGGGAAGCTATAAGGGTCGGCCAGCAGGATGGCCGCGTGGTCGTCGGAACCGCGCTCGGGCAGGCCGACCACGACGAAGCGGTCCTCGGTTCGCAAGGTGTCCAGGGCGAAGGTCGTCAGCCTGGCCCCGTTCAGGCTCGCCGCCCAGGCGCTCACCGAGGGGGTGACCTCGATTCCCTGCCCGTCGCCGATCACTCCCGTGGCGCTGCACCCGATCACCGAGGCGCCCCCGGCCAGGTTCATCGCCCTCAGCCCGGCCCGGGAGACCTCGTCGGGATCGTCGCCGCAGATGAAGAAACAGATCAGGTCAGCCGGTCCGGTAAGGCCGGACAGGGCCCGGCGCACCGCGGTCTCGGCCGCGGTGACCAGGTCAGATCCCACAGCGAGACCATCGGCGAAACGGCTCGTCAACAGCGCCACTCGCCTCGCCTCTCCTTCTTGTCCGAAACCTTGTCTTGGAGCGATTCTCCCCACTGCGAGAGCAAGCACGCGTGATGACCGGCATGCAATACCAAGATCCGAAAGTGGGATAAGAGTGCCGGTTTCGGCTTCGGGGACGTAGGCTCGATCCCGTGCCTCAATTCCCAGAGCCACGTACTCTGCGTGAGCTACGCGCGAGCGGTCATATCCACCGCACGGTAAAGGCCGAGATCCGTGACAACCTCCTCGCCCGCCTCCGGGCCGGAGAGCCGCGGTTCCCGGGCATCGTGGGCTTCGACGACACCGTCCTGCCCCATCTGGAGCGAGCTCTGCTCGCCGGGCACGATCTCGTCCTGCTCGGCGAGCGGGGTCAGGGAAAGACCCGGCTCATCCGCACCGTCGCCACTCTGCTCGACGAGTGGACTCCGATCGTCGACGGATGCGAGATCAACGACCACCCCTACGAGCCCTCCTGCGTCCGCTGCCGCCGCCTGGCCACCGACATGGGAGAAGAGCTGCCGATCTCCTGGAGGCACCGGGACGATCGGTATGGCGAGAAGCTCGCCACGCCCGACACCTCCGTGGGCGACCTGATCGGCGACATCGACCCGATAAAGATCGCGGAGGGACGCACGCTCGGCGACCCGGAGACCGTCCACTACGGCCTGGTCCCGCGGAGCAACCGAGGTGTCTTCTCCGTCAACGAGCTGCCCGACCTCGCCGAGCGGATCCAGGTGTCGCTGCTCAACGTGCTGGAGGAGCGCGACATCCAGGTCCGGGGATACAACCTGCGCCTGCCGCTGGACATCCTGCTGATCGCCAGCGCCAACCCCGAGGACTACACCAACCGCGGCCGGATCATCACCCCCCTGAAGGACCGCTTCGGCGCCGAGATCCGCACCCACTACCCGCTCTCGGTCGAGGCCGAGCTCGCGCTCATCCGCCAGGAGGCCGCGCTCGACCAGGTGGGCGCCGACCTGCCCGACCACCTGGTCGAGGTGATCGCCCGTTTCACCCGGCTTGTCCGTGAGTCCACCGCGGTGGACTCACGGTCCGGGGTGTCGGCCCGATTCTCCATCGCCGCGGCCGAGACCGCCGCCGCCTCCGCCGTACGGCGTGCCGCCCTGACCGGCGAGGAGCGCGCGGTGACCCGGGTCGCCGACCTGCCGGGCATCGTGCACACGCTGCGCGGCAAGGTGGAGTTCGAGGTCAGCGAGGAGGGCCGGGAGACCGAGGTCCTCGCCCACCTGCTCCGCCGGGCCATGGCCGAGACGTTCCGCGGCACGCTCGGCGGCCTTGATCTGTCCTCGCTGCTGGAGAAGTTCTCCGAGGGGGTCCAGGTCGAGTCCGGGCCCCTCATCTCCGCCGCCGAGCTGTTGCGCGAGATCGGCCCGGTGCCGGGCCTCGCCAAGATCATGTCGCGGCTCGGCATCGGCGACGAGTCCCCCGGGCACGCCGCGGCCGCGCTGGAGTTCGCCCTCGAAGGGCTTTACCTCCTTCGCCGCCTGTCCAAAGACGAGGTGGACGGCACGGCGGTCTACCGCACCTGAGGTGTCAGCATGAGCTACCGCTATGGCGAATACCGGGACGGGCCCGACCCGCTCGCCCCGCCGTACGACGTTCGTTCTGCGCTCGACCAGATGGGCGACGACATCCTGTCCGGCTCCAACCCCGGCCACGCCCTGCGTGACCTGCTCAAGCGGGGCCTGCCCGGCGCGCAGGACCGGCGGGGACTGGACGAGCTGCTCCGTGAGGTACGGCGGCGCCGGCGCGAGCTGCGTGAGCGTGGCCGCCTCGACGGAACGCTGGAGCGGGCCAGGGCCCTGCTGGACAAGGCGATCGGCCAGGAGCGGGCCGAGCTGTTCCCCGACCCGTCCGACGACGCCCGCCTGCGCGAGTCGGAGCTCGACGCTCTCCCGGAGGACACCGCGAGTGCGATCCGGGAGCTGAACGACTACCAGTGGCGTTCGGCCGCCGCGCGGCAGACCTTCGAGGAACTGCGCGACCTGCTGCGCAGGGAGGTGCTCGACAGCCAGTTCCGCGGCATGCGGGAGGCTCTGGCCAACCCTGACCCCGCCGCCATGGAGCGGGTCCAGCAGATGATGTCCGAGCTGAACGACATGCTCGAACGGGACGCGCGAGGCGAGCACACCCAGGAAGATTTCGATGAGTTCATGTCGAAATATGGAGACATGTTCCCGGAGTCGCCGCGGAACCTGGAGGAGCTGGTCGACACCCTCGCCCGGCGGGCCGCCGCCACCCAGCGCCTGCTGGCCTCGCTCACTCCCAGCCAGCGCGAGGAGCTCAGCGAGCTGATCAACCAGACGCTGGAGCAGGCCGGGCTGGCCGAGCAGATGCGCCGCCTGGGCGAGTCCCTCTACGCCCGCCGTCCCGACCTCGCCTGGAACACCCCCGAGCGGCTGACCGGCGAGGAGCCCATGGCGATGGGCGACGCGGTGACCGCCCTGGACGAACTCGCCGACCTGACCCAGCTGGAGGCCGCGCTCCGCCAGGACTACCCCGGCGCCCGGATGGACGACATCGACGAGGCGGCGATCCGCCGCGCCCTCGGCCGCTCGGCCGTCGACGACCTGGAGGCGCTCAAGCGGATCGAGCGCGAGCTGGAGCAGCAGGGTTACCTCCGCCGTCAGCGCGGCAAGCTGGAGCTCACCCCCAAGGCCGTCCGGCGCCTCGGCGAGACCGCCCTGCGCCGCGTCTTCGCCTCCCTCGACGCGGGGCGCCGCGGAGACCACGACCAGGTGGACGCCGGCGCCGCCGGGGAGCTCACCGGCTCCTCCCGGCCCTGGCGGTTCGGCGACGAGCAGCCCATCGACGTCGTGCGCACCGTGATCAACGGCGTGCGGCGCGGCGGGAGCACCGGGACGGTGACCCTGTCGGTCGACGACTTCGAGGTGGCCGAGACCGAGAGGCGCACGGCCGCGGCGGTGTGCCTGCTGGTGGACCTGTCCTACTCGATGGCTCTGCGCGGCACCTGGGCGGCGGCCAAGCAGACCGCGATGGCCTTGCAGGCGCTGGTCTCCTCGAAGTTTCCCCAAGACTCCGTGCAGATCATCGGTTTCTCCAACTACGCCCGCGTCCTGCAGCCCGACGAACTCGCCGGGCTGGAGTGGGACATGGTCCAGGGCACGAACCTGCACCACGCCCTGCTGATCGCGGGCCGTCATCTGGACCGTCACCCGGACTTCGAGCCGGTCGTGCTGGTGGTCACCGACGGCGAGCCGACCGCTCACCTGCGGCGCAACGGCTCAGCCGCCTTCGAGTGGCCGCCCACGCACGAGACGCTCGAACTGACGCTCGCCGAAGTGGACAAGATGACCCGGCGCAAGGCGACGCTCAACGTGTTCATGCTCGCCGAGGACGAGCGCCTGAGAGAGTTCGTGAACGAGGTCGCCCGGCGCAACGGCGGCCGGGTGTTCTCCTCCAGCGCCGACCGCCTGGGCGAATACGTCGTCAGCGACTTCCTGCGGACCCGCCGGACACGCTGATCCGGGCTCCGCCGGTCTCACGGCCGGGTGGCGCCGTGCTCCCGGACTTCGCCGGGCACGCCGCCCCCGGCTCCGCCGGCCCTCAGGGCCAGGTGGGCACCGTACGGCCTGCCCGCGGAAGCTCCGATCTCAGGCGTAGGTCACGTAGGCGTTGAGCGCGAGGTCGAAGCCGTCACGGTAGTGGCGGTAGGAGCGGTAGCAGGGCCGCCAGGCCGTACTGTTGCCGACGCCCGCCCGGGCGTCGGCGACGGCGGAGGGCACGCGCTCGGGGCGGAGCAGCAGGCCGCCACCGAGATAGCGGGCGTCGGCGAGGGTCGTGCAGTGATCGCGATCACCGGACATGTAACGGCCTCGGCGCCAGCCGCTCTCCTCGTCCCAGACCAGGGCTTCGCCACCGGCCAGGAGGATCGTGGCGGCGCGCGGGTCGCACGGACCCTCCCACCAGTCGACGGCCTCGGCGCCCAGCGCCTCGACGACGCAGCTCACGTAGAGGGCCGGCTGGTGTCGCCACTCCTCGGTGTACGGCTCGACATGTTTCATACCCACAGCGGGCACTCCCTTGTGCCGTCGTGCACGACCTGGATCAACGCTCGCCCGGCACGACCGCGGTCTGACCGCCGACGGCCCCGTCACACGGGAACGAGCCCGCCAGTGATCCTACTCACTCAACCGGGATGCTCATGGCCGAAATGCGAAGATCTACCATCGCGAGCCGCCGGAAAATGGGTTGTCCAAAATGTGATGTTCATCTGACAACTCCTCCGTCGGCAGATCGGTCTCTCTCATCGATGGCACTCGCCGTCGACGAGAGAAAGTGAGGCGGTCCGATGGCCGCGGCGATTCTTCTGCTGCTGGTGTTCATCGCCTGCGTCTGTTACGAGGTGTGCTCCGTCTCCCGCGCCGGTGACAGACAGGACGTCTTCAACGCGGAGTGACCCGGCCCCGTCCTGACCCGGTCCCGCTCTGAAAGGCGGCGGCGTCCGGGAAAGGCCCGGCCGAACCCCGGAACACGCGCCCACCGCCCCGCTGCGGACCTCGAACGATCATTCGGAAGGCCTCGGAGGCCGACGAGACCTGCGCGGGTCATATCCAGATGAGATCACCGAAGGCTAATGTCTGGCGCATGACAGACCTGCTGCTCTGGCTGCACATCGGCTTCGCGATCTTCGCGCTGGGACCGGTCACCGCCGCCACCATGTCCACGCCCAGGTTCATCCGCGCCGGGGACGTCAACGTCCTGCGCTACCTGCACAAGACCACGCGGATCTACGGCTTCGCGGCCGTCGGCGTGTTCGTGTTCGGCCTGTTGCTGGGCCGCGAATACCTGGGCAAGCCCTACCTGTCGATCTCCATGACGCTCTTCATCGTCGCCGCGGTGCTCCTGATCATCGTGGACCGGGATCAGGTCACCGCCATCCGGGTCCTCAGCCACGAGAACCCGGACGCCGGCGACGCGAAGATGCAGACCGGGCGGATCGCCGCGCTCTCCGGCGTGGTCGCCCTGATCTGGCTGGTCATCCTGGCGCTGATGGTCTGGGGCAACCCCGTTTAGCCTGTGGCCCGGATTCCGCCTGCCGCGGGGGACGAACCCGGCTCGAAGCCGGCCCGGATCCCGCCCAGGCCCGGCCCGGAACCCGCCCTGGGCCGGGATCCGGCCCGGGTTCTAGCCCAGTGCCCGGCTCAGGTCCGCGAGCAGGTCGTCGATCGACTCGATGCCGACCGACAGGCGGACCAGGTCACCGGGGACCTCCAGCACCGATCCCGCCACGGAGGCGTGGGTCATCCGGCCGGGGTGCTCGATCAGCGACTCCACGCCGCCGAGCGACTCGCCCAGGGTGAACAGCTTGGTCCGGTTGCACAGCTCGACCGCCTCGGTCTCCCCTCCGGCGACCCGGAAGGAGATCATGCCCCCGAAACGCCTCATCTGCTTGGCCGCGATCTCGTGGCCGGGGTGCTCGGGCAGGCCCGGGTACAGCACCGAGGTCACCTTCGGGTGGGCGAGCAGCAGGTCCACCACCCGCTCGGCGTTGTCGCAGTGGCGCTCCATCCGCACCGCGAGCGTCTTGAGACCCCGCAGCGTCAGCCACGCGTCGAAGGGCCCGGCCACCGCGCCCATCGCGTTCTGGTTGAAGGCGAGACGCTGGCCCAGCTCGGCGTCGCGCGTGACGATCGCACCGCCGACCACGTCGGAGTGGCCGCCCACATACTTGGTGGTGGAGTGGACCACGATGTCCGCACCCAGCGCCAGCGGCTGCTGAAGGTACGGCGAGGCGAAGGTGTTGTCCACCACCAGCAACGCGCCGTTCTCGTGCGCGAGCTCGGCCAGGGCCGCGATGTCGGCGATGCCGAGCAGCGGGTTGGTCGGCGTCTCCACCCAGACGAGCTTGGTCTTCTGCGTCATGGCGGCCGCCACCGCGCTCAGGTTGCCGAGCGGCACCGGGTCGTAGTGCAGGTTCCAAGGCTGGTGCACCTTCGAGAACAGCCGGTAGGTGCCGCCGTAGGCGTCGTTCGGGATGATGACGTGGTCATCCGGCTTGCAGACCGTACGGAGGATGGTGTCCTCGGCGGCCAGGCCCGAGGCGAAGGCCAGGCCCCGGGTGCCGCCCTCGACGGCGGCGATCGCCTCTTCCAGCGCCGTCCTCGTCGGGTTGGCCGATCGGCTGTACTCGTATCCGGCGCGCAGTCCCCCCACGCCGTCCTGCTTATATGTGGACACCGCATAGATCGGCGGAACAACGGCCCCGGTGTAGGGGTCGGGTTCCTGACCTGCGTGAATGGCCAGTGTCTCGAATCCTTCGGTCATGCGGCCAACGCTACTCGCAAAAACGACATTGGCGCCATGACGCTATGACACGCCGCCGGAACGCCGATCGGCCCGTGGTTCGCCCCCTTCGTGAACCACGAGCCGATCGGAATTCCCGGCAACGCCCCCGTCCGTCGCGATCCCGCACCCCCGGCGGTCCCGGCCGACATGATCCCGAAACCCTCGGCAACGTCCCGTCCGCCGTGATCCTGGAACCCCCGGCGGCGCCCCGGCCGTCGTGGTCCCACCCCCTTCCGGGCAGGCGCCGTACGGCCTCGCGGATTCCTTCCGGGCAGGCACCGTACGCCCTACGCGGCCTGCGGCTCGCGGCTCTCCACCCGGCGCACCCGCAGCCGCACGACCTCTCCGGCGGCCTCCGCCGGAGAGGTCTGGACGTGACGGCCGCTGCCGCCCTCGGCGAACTCCCCGTTGATGCGCGACAGCAGGACGGGGTCGGCGAGCGCCAGAGCCACCACGACCACAAGTCCGACAGCCAGCAGCACGATCCCGATCACGGTCATTTCTCTCTCCCCTTCGACACATCAAGCATCGGCCGGGGACCCCGTGTCTCGCCTCCGCTGAAGGACCAGTTCCTCGCCCGGCCGCTCAGTCAAAAGGCTGATATGGCCTGTCAACTATGGGCTTAGGCTCATTGGCCGTGGGAGAAACACATCGCGTCGTCTACTGGATAAAGCGGCTCAGTGAGATCGCGCTGGTCGGCTGGCTGGTGTTGCTGCTCCTGATCGACCTCGTGGCGGCGGCGGAGAGCGACCAGTGGACGGTGTGGCTGAACCTGCTGTGCGGTGCCACCGGCATCGTGGCCGTGATGCTGCGCCATTCCCGGCGGATCGCGACGTTCACCACCCTCCTGGCGCTGTCGTTCACGTGCACCCTGATCATCGGGCTCACCGACAACAACGGAACACCGAGCCTGGCCGAGATCGGGTCGCTGCTGATCCTCACCATCGGCGGGCTGCGCCAGATCGAGCCCATCAGGCGGGCCGCGCTGTTCTCCGTGACGTCGATGATCGTGCTGGAGGCCACGGCGGGACGTCTGAACAGCACCAACACGTCCCTGGCGGTCGGTTTCCTCCTCTTCATCGGCTGGTCCACCGCCGCGGGGATCGGCGCCTACCTCCGCTTCCAGCTGGAGCGCCGCAAGGAGGCGGTGAACTCGGTACGGCGGGCCGAGCGCCTGGAACTCGCCAGGGAACTGCACGACCTGGTCGCCCATCACATCACCGGGATCGTCGTCCAGGCGCAGGCGGCCAAGGTCGTCGCCGAGCAGAAGCCGGAGACCGTGGTCCCCTCGCTGGAGGCGATCGCCACCGCCGGAACGGACGCGCTGACCTCGATGCGCCGCCTGGTCAGCGTGCTCCGGGCCGAGGACGAGGCCGCCCGGTCTCCCGGCACGAGGCTCGTGGACATGCGCACGATGGTGGAGCGCTTCTCCGCCGGCGGCCCCACGGTCGCCTTCGACATCGGCCCGGGCATCACCGACGACACCCTGCCTCCGGAGGTGATGACCACCCTTCACCGGGTCCTTCAGGAGTCTCTCACCAACGTCCGAAGGCACGCCCCGGGCACCGGGTGGGTGGAGGCCGACCTGAAGCTGAGCGACGGCTCGGACGGGCAGGCGGGGCCCGGCAGGAGGGGCGCGGGCGGCAGGGCGGGCTCCGGCGGCAGGCAGGACCCGCGTGGCCGGGCCGCGACGGGCACGGTGAGGCTGCGCGTGCGCAACTACGGCTCGGCCTCCGACGCCAGGTTCGCCCATCTGGGGGGCGGGTTCGGCCTGGTGGGCATGGCCGAGCGCGTCGAGGCGCTCGGCGGCCGCCTCACCGCCGGTCCCACCCCTGGTGGAGCCTGGGAGGTGCTGGCGGAGTTCCCGTTACCTGAAGTGTGATCACATGTGAGCACAGGTCAGGCAGCCGTGGCCTTGTGGCCACGGCGTTCCCCGGTTTCCCGGGGTTCCCGCTTCACTGCCGACAGCCCACCCGGGTGGGTCTTACACCGGCTCCACGGGCGTTTTCCGTCTCCCCGCAACTCTGGGCGACGTCGTGCTCATACCGGGCCGCGAGCGCGGCCAGGTTGCGTGCGGCGTTGACATCCCGGTCCAGGACCAGACCGCAGGCGATACACGCGTAGGTGCGTTCCGACAGGGCGAGCTTGGCTTTCACCGCGCCACATGCCGAGCACGTCTTACTGGAGGCGAACCAGCGGTCGGCCACAACAAGCCGCCCGCCCCTCCAGGTGGTCTTGTAGGCGAGCTGCCGCCGCACCTCGGCCATGCCGGCATCGGCGACGGCGCGGGCCAGGCGGCGGTTGGCCAGCATCCCGGCCACGTGGAGGTCTTCGACCACGACCGTGCCGTAGGCGGCGGCCAGCCGACTGGTGAGCTGGTGCAGGCCGTCGCGCCGCCGGCCGGCCACCCGCGCGTGCGCCTTACCGAGTGCCGCCTTGGTCGTGCGCCAGCGGGCCGACGCCTCGCGCCGGCCCCCGCTCGGGGTGCGGGGGCCCTGGCGGCGGGCCAGTTCCCTGTTCAGTCTGCGCAGCTTGCGCAGCGCCGCCCGGTGGTGCTTGGGGTTGTCGATCGTCTCGCCGGTGGACAGCACCGCCAGCGCCGTGACCCCGAGATCCACCCCGACCACGGCATCCGGCCGGGCCGGGGCGCGGTCGGCCCGGTCGATTGCGCAGGTGAACGCGACGAACCACCGGCCGCCCTGGTGCCGGATGGTGGCCGACAGGATCCGCCCCGTGCCGCGTTCCAGGTGCCGGGCGAGCTTGCGGGTGGATTCGGCGGTGCGGATGGTGCCCAGCCGGGGCAGCGTGACGTGGCGGCGGTCGGTCTCCAGGCGGATGACACCGGTGGTGAACCGGCACGACAGGATGGTGCGGTGCTTGGCCTTGAACCGGGGAAACCCCACAGGTTTGCCTTTTCGCTCGCCCCTGCGGGAGGCGGCCCAGTTCTTCAGTGCCCGGGCCAGGCCGTCCAGGCCGCTGCTGTAGGCCTCTTTCGAGTTGTCCGCCCACCAGGGCGCGACCGCGCCCTTGGCGGTGTTCCACGCCCGGCGCAGCGCGGGCAGCGACCAGGGCGCCTCGGTCAGCAGTTCCCTGCCGATGCCGTAGGTCTTTTCCGCCTCCCGCTGGTCCAGGGCGGCCTTGACCAGGGCAAGCCCCCAGTTGAAGGCGAACCGCGCCGCACCGCAGTGCGACGCCAGCGCGCCCTCCTGCGCGAGCGTGGGGTCAAGGGCGTACCGGTACGCCCGAACGACCTTCACGAGGTCTGGCGATCAGCGGCTTGGCGGCGGTGACCGACGCCACCACGGCCAGTCCGGCACCGGTGGCGAAACAGGTCAGGCGGGCTATCTGCCGGTCCAGGTCGGCGCGCTGATCGTGGGAAGACACCCGCGCGTACAGCGCGGCCCCGCCTGGGCTCCCGGCGGCCGGACCGTCCACGACGATCGTGCCGGTGGGCAGACGGCGGGCCGGGACAGGCATTTTGCCTTCCCGGAACCACCGGTAAGCGATCTGCGGGTGAATGCCCTGCGACCGCGCCCACTCGGCAAGCTTCACGCACCGATTAAACATGCGTTCGCTCACGTTCGCTCATGTTTTAGTGAACAGTTCCCGACCCCTCTGACCGGGTTCTTCTCCGCCCCTCTGGGCCCCTCCGACCAAGGGTCCTCTCCCCGCACCGAAGGACGGCCCGCCCTGAGGGGCGGGCCGTCCACAGCCCGGGCGCCCGATGGCTCCGGCCGGTCACGCCCGGTGGCTCCGGTTAGTTGACGAGGAACGCCAGCAGGTCCTGGCGGGTGAGCAGCCCGACGGGCTTGCCGTCGTCGAGGACGACCGCGGCATCGGCCTTCTCCAGCGCGTCGACCGCGATGGAGACCGGCTCACCCGCGCCGATCATCGGCAGCGGCTGGGACATGTGCTCGGCCAGCGGGTCGGTCGGCCGTACCCGGCCCCGGTAGAGGGCGTCGAGCAGGTCGCGCTCCACGATCGAGCCGACCACCTCGGCGGCCATGACCGGCGGCTCCTCCTTCATCACCGGGAGCTGCGACACGCCGTACTCCCGCATGATGGCGATGGCGGTGTCCACCGACTCGTGCGGGTGGGTGTGCACGAACTCCGGCAGGCTGGAACCCTTGCGGAGCAGCACGTCCCTGACCAGTCCCTCGTCGGTGGAGGTGGTCAGGAAGCCGTAGTCGGCCATCCACTCGTCGTTGAAGATCTTCGACAGGTAGCCCCGGCCGCTGTCCGGCAGCAGGACCACGACCACGTCGTCCGGACCGGCCTGCTTGGCCACGCGCAGCGCCGCGACCGTCGCCATGCCGCAGGAGCCGCCCACCAGCAGCGCCTCCTCGCGGGCCAGGCGGCGGGTCATGCCGAAGGAGTCCTTGTCGGAGACGGCGATGATCTCGTCACAGATCGTGGTGTCGTAGGTGGCCGGCCAGATGTCCTCGCCGACGCCCTCGACCAGGTACGGCCGCCCGGTGCCGCCGGAGTAGACCGAGCCCTCCGGGTCGGCACCGATGATCTTCACGCGACCGCCGGAGACCTCCTTGAGGTAGCGTCCGGTGCCGCTGATCGTGCCGCCCGTGCCGACGCCCGCCACGAAGTGGGTGATCCGCCCTTCGGTCTGCTCCCAGATCTCCGGGCCGGTGGAGTAGTAGTGGCTTTCGGGGTTGTTGGGGTTGGAGTACTGGTCCGGCTTCCAGGCGTTCGGCGTCTCCCTGGCCAGCCGGTCCGAGACGGAGTAGTAGGAGTTCGGGTGGTCGGGAGAGACGGCCGTCGGGCAGACCACGACCTCGGCCCCGTAGGCGCGGAGCACCGCGATCTTGTCCTGGGCCACCTTGTCGGGCACCACGAACAGGCACTTGTAGCCGCGCTGCTGAGCCACGATGGCCAGGCCCACACCCGTGTTGCCCGACGTGGGCTCCACGATCGTGCCCCCGGGACGCAGGGCGCCCGACTGCTCCGCGGCGTCGATCATGCGCACCGCGATCCGGTCCTTCACCGAACCGCCGGGGTTGAAATATTCCACCTTGGCGAGCACCTGGGCCGGCAGCCCCGCCGTCACCTTGTGTAGCCGGACAAGCGGAGTGTTGCCCATCAGCTCGACAAGCGAGTCATGTACGCGCACCGGGATGATCACCTCGAAATACCAAAGCTCTGTCAGCTTGTTGTGTTGAACGCCGTGGTCCCCTGGGGGTGGGCGGGACTCGGCTAGCTTTCAAGGCAACGCTACCGCCGCGCCGTATCAAGGGAGCAACGCCACGTGACCTGGACACCCGGGGCCGCACGAGCCGCCCGCCGCATCGCCGCCGCCGCGGCCGTGGGCGGAGGAGGCCTCACCGCGCTCGGCGCGGCCGCCTACGGACTTCTGCTCGCCGAGGGTGTCCTGGCTCGCCGCATCGTCGGCCGCCCGCACGGCATGGAAGGGCCGCCGTCGGATGGAGTCTACGGTGACTTCGAGGGTGAACCGATCCGGATGGTCATGCTGGGCGACTCCACCTCGGTGGGACTGGGCACCACGGACCCGGCCGACACCCCGGCCGTCCTGATCGCCTCGGGCCTGTCCGTCATCGCCGAGCGGCCGGTACGGCTGACCGTGGCCGGCAAGTCGGGGGCGGCCTCCGCCGAGCTCGGAGAGCAGGTGGACCTGGCCCTCGGGGCCTTACCCGAGATCGCGATCATCTTCATCGGCGCCAACGACGTCACCACGCAGACGATGCCGGCACGGGCCGTACGGCACCTGCAGAAAGCGGTGCGGCGGCTTCGTGAGGCGGGCGCCGAGGTGGTCGTGGGCACCTGCCCCGACCTGGGCACGATCCGGCCGATCGCGCAGCCGCTGCGCTGGGTGACCCGGCGCTGGAGCCGTCAGCTCGCCGCGGCGCAGACGGTCGCCGTGGTCGAGGCGGGCGGGCGGACGGTGGCCTTCGCAGACATGCTGGGGCCGGAATTCGATACAAACCCGGGTGAGCTATTCGGACCAGATCGTTTCCATCCATCTGCCCAAGGTTATCTACAGGTTGCGTACGCAGTGCTACCTTCTGTATGCAGTGCGTTGGGACTGTGGCCCGAACCGCGACCTCAGCGCACCGAGTCGATTTACCTTGCGGCGGCTATGGCCGCGGAGGAACCCGGCGCCGAAGTCTCCGCGACCCGCGTCGCCGGCCGAGCAACCGGACCCCACGGACGGTGGGTGACGATGCTCCGCCGGAGGACCTGGGCTCTGCCCGACGACGCCTGAGCACGGTTACTCTCCGCGGCGAAGTCGTGGCGCCTCGCCCCCATTGGAGTGGAATGCCCGTGATCCGGCCCCACGCGAAACCGGCTCTGGTGCTCGCCGGAGTCCTGGCCTTGGCCGGCTGTTCCGGCAGTGAAGCGGCCACACCGGCCTACCCCATCTGGCACACCACCGAGGTGAACGCGGTCAGCCGCACCGTCGCCGCCGGTGGCGTCGCCGCGACGACCTCCATGAGGCCCGACGGCACGCTGGAGACGGTGGCCGTCGACCTCGCCTCGGGCAAGAAGCTGTGGGCCCGCCCCGCGACCATGGCGGGCCGCCTGCCGGGGATGGGGATTCCGCCGCCCGCGATCGTCGAGACCGCCCAGGGCCAGGCCGTCGCGGTGGCGATCGATCCCGCCAGGCAGGGCCGGTGGAACGCCACGCTCGCCGCCGTCGACGCGAAGAGCGGGGCCCAGAAGTGGACCCGGCCGCTGCACTCGACGTTCGGGCCGCAACGGTGCGGGGCCTTCGTTTGCGTGTCGGAGCACACGGCGCTCTCCAAGGCCCGGGTCGTCGTGCTGGATCCGCTCACGGGCAGGACGATGTGGAAGCTCCCCGGCATCGCCGAGGTCGAGTGGTCCGACGCCTCCCGCGTGGTGCTGCTCCGCCTCGCCCAACACCCCGTCCTTGAGGCGCGTGACCTGAAGAGCGGCAAGGTCGTCTGGCAGCTGCCCGTCGAGCAGCCGCTCGGCGCCGGGGTGGACATGTCGGGCGGCTGGTCGTTCGGCGCGACGGCCGACAACCTCATCGGATACGTCGCCCCCTACACCAACCCCACGACGAAGAAGGTCTCCTCCTTCGGCCTGTTCTCCGTCAAGCTCGCCGACGGAACGGTCAACTGGATCCGCCCCTCGGTGGTGCGGGTCTATCCCAGCGGCAGCCCCGGCTTCGCGCCGGTGGTCCGCCCGGTCGACCAGCAGGGCCAGTACGGCGGCTTCGCCCGGCTGGACGCCGAGAGCGGCCGGGTCCTCGGCCAGATCCCCGCGGCCCAGGTCCCCGGCGCGGGCTGGTGGCTGGCCTTCCCCGACCGGATGGACAAGCTCGGCTTCCTCAGGCACGACAAGCCCGGCAGCGTCTTCGACCTGGCCACCGGCCAGAGCGCCGAACTCAAGGACGAGCGCGGCTGGTCCTTCTGCGCCACCGACCCCAAGCCGCTCGCGCTCAAGGACCAGAACGCGGGCTTCTACTCGGTGGCCTCGCTGTGCGAGTTCGACCTGGCCAGCGGCAAGAAGGCGGCCGGCTCCACCGCCCCGCCCACGTGGTTCACCGGCAGCCAGAACGGCTGGCGGATATGGCGTGACGAGAAGGGCGGACTGCACGGGATCAAGGACGGCGCCGGCACCACGCCCGGCATGTACGGCTGAGCCGCGCCGGGCCCCGCCTCAGGGCGGGGCCCTTGCGCGTGCCGTACAAAGTTCTGTTTCATCCCGCCCCGGGTCGTGGCTTCTGGCCTACCGCGCGGTAACCTCCGCACAGGAGCGACTAACAAACCCAGGAGAGCCACATGCCCGAGGCAGTCATCGTCGCAACCGCGCGCTCGCCGATCGGACGCGCCTTCAAGGGGTCCCTCAAGGACATCCGTCCCGATGACCTGACCGTACAGATGATCAAGGCCGCGCTGGCCAAGGTCCCCCAACTCGACCCGACCACCATCGACGACCTGATGCTGGGCTGCGGCCTGCCGGGCGGCGAGCAGGGATTCAACATGGGCCGCGTGGTCGCCACGCTGCTCGGGCTGGACAACGTGCCCGGCACCACCGTCACCCGCTACTGCTCCTCCTCCCTGCAGACCACCCGGATGGCTCTGCACGCGATCAAGGCGGGCGAGGGCGACGTGTTCATCTCGGCGGGCGTGGAGTGCGTCTCCCGCTTCGCCAAGGGCAACTCCGACTCGCTGCCCGACACGCAGAACCCGGTGTTCGACGACGCCCGCGGCCGTACGGCCAAGGCCGCCGAGGGCGGTGGCGGGGTCTGGCACGACCCGCGCGAGGACGGCGCGGTGCCCGACATCTACATCGCCATGGGCCAGACCGCGGAGAACCTCGCCGGGCTGAAGGGCGTGTCCCGCCAGGATCAGGACGAGTTCGGCGTCCGGTCCCAGAACCTGGCCGAGAAGGCGATCGCCAACGGTTTCTGGGAGACGGACATCACGCCGGTGACCCTGCCCGACGGGACCGTGGTCAGCAAGGACGACGGTCCCCGCGCGGGCACCACCTACGAGGTGGTCTCCCAGCTCAAGCCGTCCTTCCGCCCTGACGGCACGGTGACCGCCGGAAACTGCTGCCCGTTGAACGACGGCGCCGCCGCGGTGATCGTGATGAGCGACACCAAGGCCGCCGAGCTGGGCATCACCCCCCTCGCCCGGATCGTCTCCACCGGCGTGACGGGCCTGTCTCCCGAGATCATGGGCCTGGGCCCGGTCGGTGCCTCCAAGCAGGCCCTGGCCCGGGCGGGCATGTCCATCGGCGACGTGGACCTCGTCGAGATCAACGAGGCCTTCGCCGCCCAGGTCATCCCGTCCTACCGGGACCTCGGCATCGACATCGACCGGCTCAACGTCAACGGCGGCGCCATCGCGGTGGGCCACCCGTTCGGCATGACCGGTGCCCGGATCACCTCCACCCTGATCAACAGCCTCCGGTTCCACGACAAGTCGATCGGCCTGGAGACCATGTGCGTGGGTGGCGGCCAGGGCATGGCCATGGTCCTGGAGCGCCTCAGCTGATCAGCCGTGGACGTCGGGACCTGCGCGGGTGATCTCGATCCTCAGGATCACCCGCCGGTCCCGCTCCATGGCCGCCCGGTAGTCGTCCCAGTCGGGATGCTCGCCGGAGATGTCGCGGTAGTAGTTCACCAGGAGCTCCATCGCCTCGGGCAGCGGGACGATCTCGGCGGTCCCCTCGATCTGGATCCAGGAGCCGAAGAAGGCGTCCGTCGTCACGCAGAGCGCCACCTGGGGATTCCTGCGGAGGTTGCGAACCTTCGCGGCGGTCTCCCTGGTGCTGACGATCGCGTGCCCTTCGCCGTCCAGCCCCACGGTGACCGGGGACATCTGCGGCCGCCCGTCGGCGTGCCAGGTGAGCATGACCGCGCGGTGGTTGTCGCGGATGAAGTCGCGTGCCTTGTCAAGATCCATGTCTCTATCATGCTCGCGCACGCGAAGCCCGCACCACCGGCGGGGATGCGGGCCTTACGAAGATAGAGGACTTACAGGTGACGGCTGCGGCGGTGACGCTCGTGCTCGTGCACGATGGCGGCGGCGTAGCCGTGGGTCAGCCCGTGCTCCTGGGCGAGCCAGTTGGCCCGCTCCTCACAGCGCAGGAAGGACGGGCCGTTGTCGATAGCTCGGAACCACTCTGGGAGTGCGCGTCCCGTGACATCCGGGACCCTTGCGATCAACTTGTCCTGCGTCTCCGGTGAGTGGTTCAACGACATGGGCACCTCCACGGATAGGGCTCCTTTGCTTGACAGTGCATCACGAGCTCCCAGATAGCAAGCCCTCACTAGCTGGTCATTTGCCATGCTTCGTCAAGCATTGGCTGCTTTTCGTAACCCGCATGCCCGCCCCGCACAAGGAAAAACCCCTGCCGGAGCGACTCCGGCAGGGGTTTTCCGCGTGTTGCTAGTCGTTACTCGTGAAGTAGCTCAGCAGGCGCAGGATCTCCAGGTAGATCCAGACCAGCGTGACCGTCAGGCCGAAGGCCATCAGCCAGGAGTATTTCTCCGGGGCACCGGCCCGCACGCCCTGCTCGACCGAGTCGAAGTCGAGCAGCAGGAAGAAGCAGCCCACCAGGATCGCCGCGACGCTGAACACGTAGGCCAGCGCACCGCCGGAGCGGATGCCGATGCCGTCCGCGATGAAGAAGCTCGCGACCAGGTTGACGAGCATGAGGCCCATCAGCCCCAGGCCCGCCGCGATGACGAACTTGGTGAACTTCGGAGTGACCCGGATGATGCGCAAGGAGTACACCGCCAGCATGGCGCCGAAGGCGAGCGCCGTGCCGACCACGGCCTGGAAGACGATGCCGTGATACAGGTCGTTGTAGACGTGGCTGGCCACACCCACGGCCACGCCGTAGGCGACCGAGTAGCCGAGGATCAGCACCGGGTTGGTGCTCTGCTTGAACGAGATGATCAGGCCGAGCACGAGGCCGGTGATCACGCCGACGAACAAGGCCGCCGGGCCGAGGTTGAGCGCCCAGGCCACCGCGGCGGAGACGACCAGTGTGCCCAGCGTGATGAACCCGCGCACGACCACGTCGTCGATCGTCATCGTCCGCTGTGCGGGGGGTGCGTACGCCGGCCGGTCGTACATGCCCTGAAGCTGTTCAGGGGTCGGCGATCCCCAGGCCTGCTGATAGCCGTTGGGCTGCCGACTGAATACGGGGTTCTTGCTCTCCATCGCTGCCTCCACGCTGCGACCTACGCGATCAGCGTATTAGATCGGTTGTCACACGGCCGTATCGTGTTGATATCCATGTCTGGGTCAGACAGTCGTACGGCTACCGCCGAAGGGTCCAACGAACGGCTTTCTCGCGAGGTTCCCCGGCTTTCCCACCGGCATCACTACCCGCTGTTCGATCTTCCCACACGAGCGTCGCCCCGGGAGAACCCGCCAGGTCTCCCCCAGGAGAACCCGCCCGCTCTCCCTTCCGCCTCATGCGTCCGCGCCCGGCGTCCGGCCGGGCCGGACGCCGGGCGATCCGCGCCGGCGGACAGCGAACAAAACAATCGGCCCGTGACCGCGTTTTCGCTGGTCACGGGCTGATCATGCAGATCGGAACGAGTGCCCCCGGAGGGACTCGAACCCTCACTCGAACCCTTTTAAGGGGTTTGCCTCTGCCATTGGGCTACGGGGACGCCGCAATCATACGTAACGGACCACTCGTCCGAGGAGCACAACTTCGTATCAAGCGTCACACGAGATAGCGACCTCCCGGCCGGATCTCAGGGGCCGGGCCAGGCCGCCTGGCCGTACGGCCGGACCGGGTGCGGACGGCCGGACCGCGCGCCGCCGGGAACGGCGCGCGGCCTCCGGCGGGTGCTCAGGTCGTCGCCGCCTGGCGGAACTCCGCGCGCGGCGCCTCGATCTCTCCGAGCGAGACGGTCTCCCGCTTGAAGAACAGCGCCAAAGTCCAGTCGGCCATCACGCGGACCTTGCGGTTGAGGGTGGGCACCCGCGACAGGTGGTAGGTGCGGTGCATGAACCACGCGGCCAGCCCGCGGAGCTTGACCCCGTAGACGTTGGCGACACCCTTGTGAAGGCCCAGACCGGCGACCGAGCCGACATACTTGTGCCGGTATTCGACCAGTTCCTGCCCGTGGAGCTGACGGGTGATGTTGTCGGCCAGGACCTTGGCCTGCCGGACGGCATGCTGGGCGTTGGGCGCGCAGTACTGACCCGGATTGGTCACGTCGGGCACCCCGGCCACGTCCCCCGCCGAGAAGGCGTCCTCGACACCGGCCACGGTCAGGCGGGTGGTCGTCTTGATCCGGCCGCGCTCGTCCAGGGGCAGGTCACCCGCGTTGACGACCGGGCTGGGCTTCACACCCGCGGTCCACACGATGGTGGCCGACTCGAATTCCTCGCCGTCGGAGAGCTTGACCAGGCCACCCACGCAGGAGTCCAGGCGGGTGTTCAGCTTGACCTCGATGCCACGCTCGCGGAGCTGCTCGACGGTCCACTTGCCCATCTCGGGGCCGACCTCGGGAAGGATGCGGTCGGTCGCCTCGACGAGGACCCAGCGCATGTCCTTACGGGAGACGTTGCGGTAGTAGCGGATCGCGTCGACCGCCATGTCCTCCAGCTCGGCGAGCGCCTCGACACCCGCGAAGCCGCCGCCCACCACGACGAACGTCAGCGCCCTGCGGCGCAGAGTCTCGTCGTCGTCGGACTCGGCCCGGTCGAGGAGTTCGAGGACCCGGTTGCGCAGCGCGATCGCCTCGCCGACCGTCTTGAAGCCGATGGCCGCGTCGGCCAGGCCCGGGATGGGAAGCGTCCGGGAGATCGAACCGGCGGCCATGACCACGATGTCATAGCTGATCTCGTGCGGGGTGCCGACGTTGGGCTCGAAAGTGACCGTCTTGGCCGCGTGGTTGACCTTGGTGACCTTGCCGTTGAGGATCGTCGCCTTCTTCAGCACCCGGCGCAGGGGAACGACCACGTGCCGGGGCGAGAGGTTCCCCGCCGCCGCCTCGGGCAGGAAGGGCTGGTAGGTCATGTGGGATTCGGGAGAGAGGACAGTGATGCTAACGCTGCCGTCACGCAGTTCCTTGCGGAGCGTGTGCTGCAGCCGCAGCACGGTGTAGAGACCGACGTAGCCCCCACCAACGACCACGATGTGCTTGGGGTTGCGGTTCACTTCGACGCCATCCTTAGGTTCAGGCTTTGTGAAAGCTTTCACAAGCATACGCCCACCCATCCGGCCATACCATCTCTCCTATGGGTAATTACCGAAGTATTTTACTGAATCGGGAGATTCACCCTCTCTTTCGATGCGAAGATCGGTAAATATTCCCCTTGTGATCGAGTTCACAAGCCACGAAGTGCGTTTGCCCTGGTGAAGAGCTGGTCAAGCATCTCGGTGGTCACCCGGCCGGTAAAAGTGTTCTGCTGGCTCGGGTGGTAGCACCCGAGAAGATAGGCCGGAGTTCCTCCGTGGGAGATCGCCACCTCGGCGCCGTGCCCGAACGGCGGTCTCGGACGCGGCAGCACGTATCCGGCGTCCTTCAGCGCGGGCCAGACCGCCTGCCAGGCGAAGCCTCCCAGCGCGACCACCACCCGCACGCTGTCGGCGACCAGCGCGATCTCCCTGGCCAGCCACGGAAAGCAGGCCGCCCGCTCCGACGGCTCGGGCTTGTTGACCGGTGGGGCGCACCGGACGGCGGCCACCATGCGCGCGCCGATGAGCCGCTGCCCGTCACCCGCCCGGACGCTGGTCTCCTGTGATGCCAGGCCCGTCCGGTGAAGCGAGGCGAACAGCCAGTCTCCGCTGCGGTCTCCGGTGAAGATGCGGCCGGTGCGGTTGCCTCCGTGCGCCGCCGGAGCCAGCCCCACGATGAGAATCTCCGGCTTGTCCGCACCCCACCCGGCGATGGGCCGTCCCCAGTAGGTCTCCTCCGCGAACGCCCTCCGCTTGACCGTCGCGACCTCCTCACGCCACTCGACCAGGCGCGGACAGGCCCGGCAGACCGACTGCCTGGCCGTGAGTTCGGCGAGGGTACGGCTCGCGCCCGCGAGCTCCTTCACCTCGGCGGGGTCGTGGGCGACGGGGGTGTCGGGCCCGGCGGGGTCGTCCGGCCAGCCCGAACCGGGAGGAACGTAGGTCATGCCCTCGATGGTGCCCGACCAGGTGAGGTCCATCGACCGAAAGCCGCCCGGAACACCTGGGACGAGAAACGCCTGGGACGAGAAACGAAAAAGCGGCACCCGCTGGATGCGGGCGCCGCTTGTTCTACTTCAGGTGAGACTCAGGTGAGCCTCGGCGTCAGGCGTCGGCCTTGACGCAGACCGCGTCGTAGTCCACGGACTGCGAGCCCGCGCCGACGATCGCCAGCTTGGCGGTGCCGGCCTTGAAGCCGTCCGACGCGCTGGTGAAGGAGACGGACTTGCTGCCGGAGGAGGCGAAGTCGAGCTCACCGGTCTTCACGACGGAACCGTTGAGGGTCCAGACGTAGCTGACCTTGGTGGCGCCGGTGGCGTAGATGCTGCCGGTGCCGGTGACCGAGGCGGTCGGGCAGGTGGCAGCGGTCTGCTTGACCGACGCGTTCTCGATCCAGGCCTTCACCGGGGGAGCGGACTGGCAGGAGACCTTGCCCTCGACGGTGCCGCTGGTCGGGCCACCCTCGATCCTGATCGCGCGCGTGCTGCTCCCGGACGCCGAGGCGGTCCAGGAGTCGGTCACGGTGCGGCTCTGGTAGCCGTGGCCGCCGAAGTAGACGCTCTCCAGGCCGCCCGCGACGCCGTTACGGATCCAGCGGTACCTCACGTAGCCCTGACCACCGGAGATGCTGATGGTGCCGGTGAAGGTGCGGGTGACGGGGCAGTCGCCCTGGTAGGGGCTCGGAGCGTCGACGGAGGCCGAGACGTTCGTCGAGTCGCTGCACCAGATCTTGAAGTAGGCGCGGTTGGAGGTGGTCTCGACCGGGCCGAGGATCTCCAGCTCCGCCCAACCCCTGAAGTCGTCGTGCGGCCTGATCACGTGGTAGACCCGGCGGGAGTCGTTCACGTAAGCGGAGTCACGGTCGATGACACGGCCGTTGACGACCCACTGGTAGCGCACCCAGCGCGGGCTGGAAGAGGTGATGCGACCGACCAGGGTGGCCTCGCAGTTACCCTCGTCAACCCAGATCCGGGCGCCGACGCTGTCGGTGTTGACGACTTCCTTGTCACCGTCAGTGTCGCCACCGCAGGAGACCTTGAAGTAGCCCTTGCCGGAGGTGGCCTTGCGCGGCGACAGAACCTGCACCGCCTGCCATCCCCGGATGTCGCCGTCGAAGGTGGACGACTCCCTCACGGTGACGCTCTTGACGCCCTTGCCCTTGAGGATGAACGTCTTGACCTTGCTCTTGCTTCCATTCCCGCGCAGCCAGCGGTAGGCGACCTTGGTCTTGCTGCTGACGGCCTTCACCTTGATCTTCGAGGAGAAGGTCACCCGGGTGGGGCACTCGTCAGAGTTGGACGGGGATGCCTTGGTTCCGCTGACCGAGACCGCGGGCCTCGACTTGGTGAGGGTCGACGTGGCCGCCGTCCCTGCCTTGGTGGATCCGCTGGCCGCGGCTGCGGGCGTGGCCAACAGTCCTGCCGCCATAGTCGCCAGCATGGCCGCGCTGGCTCCTACCGCGGCTAGCTTTCGTGCTAGTCCGGACATGAGGGGATGCTCCGTTTCGTTAGGAACAAAAGTTCGCCCCGGAGACGGTTGCCGCCCCGACACCAGCTGTGCCGGGCCCCACGGCAAAGCCTCGCTAAAGCTTCTTTACCTAACCATAAAACAGAACGATCTCTCAATACCCCATGAACGAGGATATTGTCCAGATCTCATGAAATTTCAGACACTGACCACGCAATCCCATCAAGGATGTCGTGTTCGCTCACAACCACCTCGGTGAAGCCATACCGCTCCAGGATCCGGGCCAGGATCAACGCCCCCGCCCCGATGACGTCGACGCGGCCGGGGTGCATGACGGGAATCGCGGCCCGCTCGTCGTGGGTCATCTCCAGCAGGCGCCCAGAAACGGAATATGCCCGATTTGCCGGAATTCGCGAGTGATGAATTTTATCCGGGTCATATTCGGGCAGCTCAAGCGCTATTCCCGCGACGGTTGTAACGGACCCCGCGAGACCGACCAATGTCAGCGCCCGCTCCACCGGAATCTCCCCGGAAACCCTGTCGAGCGCATCGTCGATGTCGGCGACCACGGCCTCGACCACCTCGGCGGGCAACGGGGCGCCCACACCGCGCAGGTGCCGCTCGGTCAGCCGGACGCAGCCGATGTCCACCGACAGCGCGGCCTCCACGTGCGTCGAGCCGATCACGAACTCGGTGGACCCGCCCCCGATGTCGACCACGAGGTACGGCGGGCGGGTGCCGTCGGGGGTCGGCAGGCCGGTTTCGGGTGAGAGCCGTACCAGGTCACGGGTGGCTCCGGCGAACGACAGCTCCGCCTCCTCGGCGCCCGTGACGACTTCGGGCTCCACCCCGAAGATCTCCCGCACGCCGTCCACGAACTCCTGCCGGTTGGCGGCGTCCCTGGTGGCACTGGTGGCCACCACGCGGACCGCGGAGGCCCCGTGCTGGTCGATGAGCTTGGCGTAACCGCGCATCGCGGTGAAGGTGCGCTCCAGCGCCTCCGGAGCCAGCCTGCCGGTCTCGTCCACGCCCTGGCCCAGCCGGACGATCTCCATGCGCCGCTCGACGTCGGTCAGGGTGTCAGCGTTGATGTCCGCGATGAGCAGGCGGACGGAGTTGGTGCCACAGTCGATGGCGGCGACGCGGGTCAACTGGTCTCCTCTTCGGGGTTCGCGGTGAAGCCCGCCTCGGGCTCGGGAGCCACGGTGCGGCTCCCCTCGGGAGCCGTGGTGCGGCCTCCCTCAGACTCGGTGTCCGTGGCGAGGCCCGCCGGAGGCGGGGCGGAGCAGCACGGCCCGTCGGCCCACCACTCACCGAGCGCGTCCAGAGCCTCGCGCCCGAAGGGGTTGCTCCCCGGCGCCGCGAGCTCGTGCCCGACCAGGGCGTGCAGGCACTTGACCCTGGTCGGCATGCCGCCGGTGCTCTGCATGTCTCTGGGAAGCGGCTCCAGGCCCTCCTCGGCGGCGGCCTTGTCGCGGCGCGCGATGTAGTCGTCGTGGGCCGCCTGGTAGGCCCGGGCGAGGCCGGGATCTTCGGCGAGCCTGGCCTGCATGGCCCGCATCATCCCGGAGGTCTCAAGCCTGCCGATGGCCGAGGCGGCCTTCGGGCAGGTCAGGTAGAACAACGTCGGGAACGGCGACCCGTCGGGCAGCCGCGGCGCGGTCTCCACCACGTCGGGCAGCCCGCACGGGCAGCGGTGCGCCACCGCCCGCAGGCCACGCGGCGTCCGGCCGAGCTGCCGCTCCACCGCCGCCACGTCGCGATCATCCACCATTGGTGACACCCCCTGAAAGACGACATCCAGGCTATAGGGGTTTGGAGGACACCCCCTATCCCTTGGCCTCCGCCGCCTTCGTTCCCTTCCCCGTGTCGGCGGCCTCGACCGACTCCCAGAGCGTCTGGTACCACGGCGGCCTGGCGGCCTTCTTCTCCCCCGCCGTGCCCTTCTTGCCCTGTGGGGGCTGGTCGTTCATGACGACGTAGCACTTCTGCCCGGGGTCGCAGTAGAAAAGCCGCTCCCTGGCCTGCCGCTTGATGTAGCCCGGGTCCTGGAGCCGGCTGCGCTCCTCCTCCAGGGCCCTGATCGCCGCGAGCTCCCGGGCCTTCTGCTGTTCGAGCTGGACGATCTGGCGGCGCTGCGCGACGTACTCCCTGATGGGGTAGGCGAGGCTCATGGCGATCGCGCACACCACGACCGCGAGGACCGCTGCCCGTCCCGTCAACTGTGGCCGTTTCGCCATGCGCCCCTCCTCCGTCTCCGCTTTCACCGCCGGAAGGCTTGCGCCCGATCAAATCGGGCGCAAGCCGCAGGGCGAAACTACCGCCGGAAGCGCGGGAACGCCGCGCGACCCGCGTAGCGGGCGGCGTCGTCCAGGAGCTCCTCGATGCGCAGCAGCTGGTTGTACTTGGCCACGCGGTCGGAACGGGCCGGAGCGCCGGTCTTGATCTGACCGCAGTTGGTGGCCACGGCGAGGTCGGCGATCGTGGTGTCCTCGGTCTCCCCGGAACGGTGGCTCATCATGCAGCGGTAGCCGTTGCGGTGAGCCAGGTCGACCGCGTCGAGAGTCTCGGTCAGGGTGCCGATCTGGTTGACCTTGACCAGCAGCGCGTTCGCGGTGCCCTCGGCGATGCCGCGGGCCAGGCGCTCGGGGTTGGTCACGAACAGGTCGTCACCGACGAGCTGGACCTTGTCACCGAGGGCCTCGGTGATGGCCTTCCAGCCCTCCCAGTCGTCCTCGTTCAGCGGGTCCTCGATGGAGACCAGCGGGTAGCTGGCGACCAGGTCCTCGTAGAAGGCGATCAGCTCGGTGGCGGACAGGCCCTTGCCGTCGATGGTGTAGACGCCGTCCTTGTGGAACTCCGACGCGGCCACGTCGAGCGCCAGCGCGATGTCCTGGCCCGGCACGTAGCCGGCCCTCTCGATGGCGATCAGGATCAGGTCCAGCGCGTCGCGGTTGGACGGCAGGTTCGGGGCGAAGCCACCCTCGTCGCCCAGGCCGGTGGCGTAGCCCTTCTCCTTCAGCACGGCCTTGAGCGCGTGGTAGACCTCGGTCCCCATGCGCACGGCCTCGCGGAAGGTCTCGGCGCCGATCGGCGCGATCATGAACTCCTGGATGTCCACGTTGGTGTCGGCGTGCGCGCCACCGTTGAGGATGTTCATCATCGGGACGGGCAGCAGGTGCGCGTTCGGCCCGCCGAGGTAGCGGAACAACGGCAGCTCGGCGCTCTCGGCTGCGGCCTTGGCCACGGCCAGGGAGACGCCCAGGATGGCGTTGGCCCCCAGGCGTGCCTTGTTCGGCGTGCCGTCCAGGTCGATCATGACCTGGTCGATGCTGCGCTGCTCGGTCGCGTCAAAACCGATGATCTCGTCGGCGATCTCGTCGGTCACACCGAGAACGGCCTTCTCGACACCCTTGCCGCCGTAGCGCTCATCGCCATCACGCAGCTCCACGGCCTCGAACTGGCCAGTGGACGCGCCGCTCGGAACCGCGGCGCGACCCTCGCTGCCGTCGTCCAGCAGGATGTCGACCTCGACCGTCGGGTTGCCCCTGGAGTCAAGGATCTCGCGGGCGGTGACGCCCTCGATGGAAGCCACGAAGCGCTCCTAAAGTCGCAGGACAGTTTGCCTCAGAAGCCTATCGAGACCTACGTGCCGGTACGGCGACCGCCATCCCCTCCGACTTGCCGGTACGGCGACCGCCGTACGCCCCCCGGCGGGGGCATGTGATCCAATCGGGGTATGAGCGATCTCACGGCGCTCGACCGGATCCGCGAACTGCTGGACCCGGCTCTGGCGGAGTGCTCCTCCGAGCACGGATATCTGGACCTGCTCGGCGAGGAACCCATCGACGAGTCGATAGCCCAGCGGCTCATGCACTCGGGGCTCCTGCCGAGAATCTACGAGCGGTTCTGGCGACCCGCGCTGATCGGGGCGATGAAAGGCCCCCTCGGGCCGAGCACGGGGCAGGAGATGGCCCTGGTCCGGCGAATGCTGGAGCTCGGACCCGGCGACCACGTGCTGGACGTGGCCTGCGGCCCCGGCAACGTGACACGGGCCCTGGCCCAGTCGATCGGCGACGACGGGCTGGCCGTGGGCATCGACGCCTCGGCGACGATGCTCACCCGCGCGGTCCAGGACACCGAGGCGGGAAACGTCGGCTACGTGCGCGGAGACGCCGTGAACCTGCCCTTCCGGCCCGCGAGCTTCGACGCGGTGAGCTGCCTCGCGGCGCTCTACCTGTTCGACCGGCCCGTGGAGGCCCTCGCGGGGATGGCACGGGCGCTCAGGCCCGGTGGCCGGATCGCCATCATGACGACTCGGCGGCTGCCGCTGATCGGCCCCGTCAACGACGTGGTCGGCGTCGCCTCGGGGGTCCGCATGTTCGGCGACCACGAGGTCACCGACGCCCTGACCCGGCTCGGCTTCTCCGGGCTGCGTCACAGGACCTACGGGCTCACGCAGTTCGTGAGCGGCCGCCTGGCCTGAGACCTGCCGCGTGGGCCTCTCCGCCTCGGGCCTGTTCCGTGGGTCCCTCCGCCTCGAGCCTGTTCCGTGGATCCCTCCGCCTACCGCGGCCGTCCGGACGACGTCCCGCCGCCCGACGACTCCCAGTCGCGGACCCGGTCGCGATAGGCACGGGCGGCGGCACGTAGCTCGGCCTCCGGGTCGAGACCGGCCTCGTGCGCCTGCCGTACGAGATCCAGGAGCCGCGCCCCGAGGTCGTCGGCGGACGGCTCGGGGAAGAGGGCGGGAGCCCCGGCGCGCTCGGCGCGCCTGAGCAGCTGGGCGGCGAGGGAGAGCGCGGGCTGGCCCATCGGGACACCGTCCAGGACCGAACCCGAGTCGCCGCCGTTCTTGGCCGCGCGCTCGGCCGCCTTGATGGTCTCCCAGTTGTCGCTGACCTCCTCGGCGCCCTCGACCCGGGTGTCGGCGAACACGTGCGGGTGGCGGCGGACCAGCTTGGAGACGATCCCGTCGGCCACGTCGTCGATGTCGAAACCGTCGGGACGGTCGCGGGCGACGCGCGCGTGGAAGGCCACCTGGAGGAGCAGGTCGCCCAGCTCCTCGCGCAGGGCCGCGTAGTCGCCCTCCTCGATGGTCTCCAGGACCTCGTAGGCCTCCTCCAGGAGGTACGGCACCAGCGACTCGTGGGTCTGCTTGGCGTCCCACGGGCAGTTCACCCTGAGCCGGTCCATCACCGCGACCAGGTCGAGCAGCCGGGCTCCCGGCAAGTCGTACGAGCCCGGCACGACCTCGATCACCGGCGGCTCCTCAAGAGCCACCGCGGCATATCCGATGGAACGCATCAGCGCCTCGTCGGCCTCCAGCCACACGACGGTCCCGGTCTGGCTCTCCCGGACCAGAGCGGCGGGATCCGGCGTCACGACCTCGACCGCGATCCCGGCGTCGGCGAGGTAGGGCAGGTGCGGATGATCGGCCGACCCGGTGCGCACCGGGCCCTCCTCAAGGACCTGCCACGCGCGACGGCTGAGCAGCCCCGGTGCGACCCGGGGCGAGGTGGTGACGACGATCAGGGCCATGCCACCGAGATTACTGCTGCTGCGCGCCGGCGGGATTCGCCCCGAAACGGTTGCTGTCGACGAAGAGCATCGGCATCTGCTGGCTCCGCTGCGCGTTGAGCTCGCCGTAGCGCGGGTTCCAGGTGATCTTCACGTTCTGCAGCTCCTTGACCACCTGCGGCTGGCCGCGCCGCAGGGCCGCCTCGTCGCTGCCGCCGCCGTACTTGGCCATGAGCTTGGTGAGCATCAGCTTGCCCCGGGTGAAGTCACGCGCCTGCGAGGGCGCCACGGCTTCCTGGAGCAGCTGCTGTTCGTACTGGGCCTGACCGCCCGCGCCGGTGATCACCTGGTCGATCTCCGCGTCGGTGACCGCGACGCCCTTGCTCTCGCCCAGCATCGTGTACTGCTTGGCGGAGGCGAGCTGGTAGAGCACGACCTGCGGGATGGTTCCGGGGAACTGCAGCTGCGACGGGGAGACGTTGGCCCTGCCCAGCGCGTTCTGGTACTCCTGCACGTTCCGATCCAGCTCGCTGGAGCTGATCCGATCTCCGCCGACGATGGCGGCGGCGCCGGCCTGCGCCGGAGAACAGGCGGTCAGCGCGGCACCCGCGGCGGCGACTGCCAGGATGACGCGCACTCGAGTCGACTTCACATGCGATCCCTTCACGACAAACGCGTTTATTTTACCGGCCTGTTCTCGAGGAACATCGCCTCGACCAGGTCGCCACACCACTTGAGGAGGTCCAGGTCACGCAGCGGCTGACCGCCGAGCGGCTTGGTCTTGGGCACGGGCACCAGCAACGTACCGGTCGCCTGCTTCAGCAGCGCCTTCGGGTACAGCCGCTGGAGCCTGACCTGCTGGGAGTCCTTGAGCGTCACCGGGGCGAACTTGATGTGCTGGCCCTGCAGGGCGACGTCGGTCAGCCCGGCCGCGCGGGCGCGGATCCGGAAACGGGCCACCTCCAGCAGGTTGTCGACCGGCTGGGGCGGCCTGCCGTACCGGTCGACGAGCTCGTCGCGCACCGCGGCGACGTCGGCGTCGGAGGCGACCGCGGCGATCCGCTTGTAGGCCTCCAGGCGCAACCGCTCGGAGGTCACGTAGTCGTGCGGGACGTGCGCGTTGATCGGCAGCTCGACCTTGACCTCCGGCCGTTCCTCCTCGTCGACAAGGACACCCGACAGCTTGGCCTTCTGCTCCCGCACGGCGTCGGTCATCAGGCGCACGTAGAGGTCGAAGCCGACGCCCGCGATGAAGCCCGACTGCTCGGCGCCCAGGATGTTGCCCGCGCCGCGCAGCTCCAGGTCCTTCATCGCGACGTACATGCCCGCGCCCATCTCCGTGTGCTGGGAGATCGTGGCCAGGCGCTCGTGGGCGGTCTCGGTGAGCGGCTTCTCCGGCGGGTACAGGAAGTAGGCGTAGCCGCGCTCGCGGCCCCGGCCGACCCGCCCGCGGAGCTGGTGAAGCTGGGACAGCCCGTAGTTGTCGGCCCGGTCCACGATCAGCGTGTTGGCGTTGGGCACGTCGAGGCCGGACTCGACGATCGTGGTGCAGACGAGCAGGTCGAACTCGCGCTCCCAGAAGCCCACCATGATCTTTTCCAGCTGGTGCTCGTTCATCTGGCCGTGCGCGACGGCGATCCTGGCCTCGGGCACCAGCTCGCGCAGCATGGCCGCGACCTTGTTGATGCTCGAAACACGGTTGTGGACGAAGAAGATCTGGCCGTCGCGCATCAGCTCCCGCCGGATCGCGGCGCCGATCTGCTTCTCGTCGTAGGGGCCGACGAAGGTGAGGATCGGGTGCCGCTCCTCCGGCGGGGTGAGGATCGTGGACATCTCCCGGATACCGGTGATGCCCATCTCCAGCGTGCGCGGAATCGGCGTGGCCGACATGGCCAGCACGTCGACCTGCGTCCGCAGGTGCTTCATGGCCTCCTTGTGCTCGACGCCGAACCGCTGCTCCTCGTCGATGATGATCAGGCCGAGATCCTTGAACCTGATCTCCGGCGAGAAGAGCCGGTGCGTGCCGATCACCACGTCCACGGAGCCCTCGATGAGACCCCGCGCGGCCTCCTTGACCTCGCTCTCGGTCTGGAACCGCGAGATCGGCCGCACGTTCAGGGGGAACCCGGAGAACCGCTCGGTGAAGGTGGACAGGTGCTGCTGGACCAGCAGCGTGGTCGGCACCAGCACCGCCACCTGCTTGCCGTCCTGCACGGCCTTGAACGCCGCCCGCACCGCGATCTCGGTCTTGCCGTAGCCGACGTCGCCGCAGATCAGCCGGTCCATCGGGACACCGCGCTCCATGTCGCGCTTGACCTCGTCGATGGCCTCCAGCTGGTCGCCGGTCTCGGCGTAGGGGAAGGCGTCCTCCATCTCCCGCTGCCACGGCGTGTCGGGCCCGAACGCGTGCCCCGGCGAGGCCATCCGGGCGGAGTAGAGCCGGATCAGCTCCCCGGCGATCTCCTTGACCGCCTTCTTCGCCTTGGTCTTGGTCTTGGCCCAGTCGGCGCCGCCCATCCGGTTGAGCGTGGGCGACTCGCCGCCGACGTAGCGGGTGACCTCGTCGAGCTGGTCGGTCGGCACGTAGAGCCGGTCGCCCTTGGCGTACTCGATGACCAGGTATTCGCGGGTGGCGCCCTGCACCGTCCGCTGCACCATCTCGACGTAGCGGCCCACGCCGTGCTGCTCGTGCACCACGTGGTCGCCGACCCTGAGCTGCAACGGGTCGACCATGTTCCGCCGCCTGGAGGGCAGCCGCCGCATGTCCTTGGTGGACGCCTTCTGCCCGACCAGGTCCAGGTGGGTCAGCACGGCCAGGGCGGAGCTGACGAAGCCGTGCTCGATCAGGCCCGTGGTGACGTGGACGACCCTCCGGTCCAGCTCCCCGTCGAGGCCCTGCTCCAGCCGGGCGGGCAGGTCCACGCCCCTGAGCAGCTCGACCATCCGCTCCGCCGGGCCGTGGCCCTCGCTGAGCAGCACGACGACCCTGTCCTCGTCCAGCCAGCCCTTGATGTCTCCCAGCGCCCGCTGGGTGTCGCCACGATAGGCCTCCACCTCGCGCGCGCCCAGGACCAGTCCGTCGCCGAGGTCGTCGCCGCCGAACGGCGCGATCGACCACCAGGGCTGGCCGAGCTCGCGCGCGTGGTCGCGGATCTCCTCCAGCGTGCGGAACGCCGCCGCCCCCAGGTCGATCGGCGCCTCTCCCCCGGCCGCCGCGTTGATCCAGGAGGCCTCCAGGAACTCCTGGCTGGTCCGGACCAGCTCATCGGCGCGGCCGCGGATGCGCTCGGGGTCGCACACGAACACCGCGGCCTGAGCCGGCAGGTGGTCGATCAGCAGGTCCAGCTCCCCGGCGAGCACCGGCGCGAACGCCTCCATGCCCTCCATCGGGACGCCCTCGGCCAGCTGGTCCAGGATCTCGGCCAGCGCGGGGTGCCGCCCGGCCAGCTCCCGCGCCTTCTCCCTGACCTCCTCCGTCAGCAGCAGCTCCCGGCAGGGCGCGGCGAACAGCCCCTCCTCCGCCACCTCCAGCGAGCGCTGGTCGGCGACCTTGAACCAGCGGATCTCCTCGACGCTGTCGCCCCAGAACTCCAGCCGCAGCGGGTGTTCCTCGGTCGGCGGGAAGACGTCCAGCAGGCCGCCCCTGACGGCCACCTCCCCGCGCCTCTCCACCATGTCGACCCGGTTGTAGCCGTTCTCCACCAGCCTGTGGACGACGCTTTCGAGGTCGGCGTCGTCTCCCGAGCGCAGCCGTACCGGCTGGAGGTCGCCCAGGCCCCGCACGATCGGCTGGAGCACCGCGCGAACCGGCGCGACGATCACGTGCAGCGGCCCGGCGGCGGCGTCGCCCTCCACCGGGTGGGCCAGCCTCCGCAGTACGGCGAGCCGCTGGCCCACCGTGTCGCTGCGCGGCGACAGCCGTTCGTGCGGCAGCGTCTCCCATGCGGGGAAGACGGCGACCGTGTTCTCGTCCAGGAGGCTGGTGAGCGCCGCGGCGAGATCCTCGGCCTCGCGTCCGGTGGCGGTCACCGCGAGCACGGTCCGCCTGCCCTCCTTGGCCCCCTCCCTGGCCAGCGCGGCCAGTGCGAACGGCCGCAGCGCCGGTGGCGCGATCAGTGACACGTCGGAGGAGTCACCCCCGCGCACGTCCTGAAGAGCGGAGGCCAGCTTCGGCTCCCCAGCGACAAGGTCCAGCAGTCCGGAAAGGCTCATCAGATTCGCCCACAGCCCCACGACGGCAACACGACAGGCCCCCGGCCACGAGGACACGGGGGTAGTCCAAGGCTACTTCCCTGGCGACCATCATCCGTAGGGAGAAGAGAGGGGGAAATGCGCGACGAATCGTGAGGAGTTGACTACTCTTGGTTACATGGCAGAGGTAAAGTCGGTCGTCGTTGTGGACGACATATTCAGCCAGCGCATTCGAGAGCAATACGCGGGCCAATCAGGGCGGCGGCTGGACGTCCTGATCGCCGGGTGCGGGTGGCCCGATCCGCTGAACTTGGAGCGGATGGACGCGCGGGTCACCGGGATCGACGAGGACTCGCCGGCGCTGCGGACGAGCACGTCCTCCCGGAAAGACCTGGACTCCTGGACGCTGGGCGATCTACGGGCGGTTCCGGTGTCGCCGCGGTCGTTCGACGTCGTCTACGTGTCGTTCCTGCTGGAACGCATCGAGCACCCCGAGCTGGTGCTCGACCGGCTGCTCACCGGGCTGCGGCCGGGCGGGTTGCTGCTGCTGCGGATGCGCGACCGGGCCTCCGCCTACGGCACGTGCGACCGGCTGATCCCCCCGGCGCTGCGGGAGGCGCTGTGGCACAGGTGCGCCCCGGTGGACGCCGTGGGCCCCCTGCCGCCCTTCTACGGGGAGATCACCTCGCGCGAGGGGATGCACTCCTTCTGCCTGACGCGCGGGCTGATGGTGACCGACGACGCCTCCGCGACGAGCGGACCGGCGCTGAGCGGGCCGATGGGCAAGCTGGCCCGCCTCGCCTGCTCGTTGGTGGAGACCTTCACGAGAGGACGGCGGTCCGCCGCGCACGATGAGATCATCATGGTGATCCGCAAGCCCCACAGCCATTTCGCCCGGCTGCTCTGAGAGACACCCGGCTGGTGCGGGGCGACCGGAGTAGGTAAGCTGACGAAATCCGACTAAGTCGATCGGGATTGTGGAGCAGATGACGGCGCCTTTCGAGTGGACCCCCGACACCCGCGAGCTGGCCGATCTGGAGCTGCTGCTCTCCGGTGCCTTTCAGCCGCTGACCGGCTTCATGAGTTCCGCCGAGGCGCACTCCGTGGACGAGCACGGCACCCTGATCGACGGCACGCCCTGGCCCGCGCCCGTCTCCTTCACCCTGCCCGACGACCATCCGGCCGCCCCGGGCGACCTGATCACGCTTCGCGACCCCGAGGGCGCCGCGCTGGCCGTGCTGACCGTCACCGGCCGGGAGGACGGTTTCGTCGCCGGCCCGGTCGAGGCGCTGGACGCGCCCGAGCACGGGCCGTTCGCCCGGCTCCGCCTCACTCCCGCGGAGGTCCGCAAGGAGCTGGCCGGCCGGCAGGTGCTGGCCGTCACCATGCGCGGACCGCTGGACAACCTGGAGGAGGTCAGGGCGACCGCCGAGGAGCTGGACGCGACGATCCTCCTGCTGCCGCTGGCGTTCGGCGAGGGCGGCCCGGCGGTGGTCCGCTCCGCGCTCAAGGCCCGCGACCGGCTGCCCGAGGGCACGCTCGTGGCCGTGGTGCCGCTCGCGCCCCGCGAGGAGTCCGCCATCGATCTGGAGTTGCGCGAGCACGTGGCCGAGGCCTACGGCGCGACCGAGCATCTGGCAGGGCCCGAGCCCGTGACGCTTCCCGGGCCGCCGCACCGCCGAGGACTCGTGATCTTCTTCACGGGCCTGTCGGGCTCCGGCAAGTCCACCGTCGCCCGAGGGCTGCGAGACGCGCTGCTGGAGCGCGGCAGCCGTACGATCACCTACCTCGACGGCGACGTGGTGCGCCACCTGCTGTCGGCCGGGCTGAGCTTCTCCAAGAACGACCGCGACCTCAACATCCGCCGGATCGGCTTCGTCGCCGCCGAGGCCGCCAGGCATGGCGGGCTGGCGATCTGCGCGCCCATCGCGCCCTACGCCGCCACCCGCGACGAGGTCCGCGCGATGGTCGAGGCCGTCGGCGCCGACTTCCTGCTGGTCCACGTGGCGACCCCCCTCGAAGAGTGCGAGCGCCGCGACCGCAAGGGCCTCTACGCCAAGGCCCGGGCCGGGCTCATTCCCGAGTTCACCGGCATCTCCGACCCCTACGAAGAGCCAGAAGACGCCGATCTGGTCATCGACACCACCGCGATCAGCGTTGATCAGGCGGTGCACCAGGTGCTGAATCCCCTGATCCAGGGAGGCTGGATCCGTTGATCGACATCGACCTCACCCTCGCCGCCGGGTCGTTCTTCGTCGCCATCGTCGTCGGGCTGACCGGTATGGGCGGCGGCGCGCTGATGACACCGATGATGATGCTGTTCTTCAACGTGCCACCCCTCGCGGCCGTCTCCAGCGACCTCGTCGCCTCGGCCGTGATGAAGCCGGTGGGCGGGGTCGTCCATCTGCGGCGGGGCACGGTCAACCTGCGGCTGGTCGCCTGGCTGTGCGCGGGATCGGTGCCCGCGGCCTTCTGCGGGGTTTTCGTGGTCCGGGCGTTCGGGGACGGCGAGCGGGTCCAGCAGGCGGTCAAATACGCCCTGGGCGTCGCGCTGCTGCTGGCCGTCGCCGGGCTGGTCGCCAAGGCGTGGCTCGCGCGACGCGACGACCGCGGAGTCCGTGGAGTCCGTGGAGTCCGTGGAGACCGCAAGGGCACGGCTTTGGCGGACCTCGGCGAGATCGTCGTGCGCCCAATCCCGACCTTACTGGTCGGTACGATCGGCGGCTTGGTCGTCGGCGTGTCGTCCGTGGGCTCCGGTTCTCTGATCATCGTGGCGCTGCTCGCGCTCTATCCGGCGCTGAAGGCGAACCAACTCGTCGGCACCGACCTGGTTCAGGCCGTCCCCCTGGTCGCCTCGGCCGCCCTCGGCCACCTGCTGTTCGGAGACTTCCAGCTGGCCGTCACCACCTCGCTGCTGGCCGGCTCGATCCCCGGCGTCTACCTGGGCGCGCGGATCTCGGCCTGGGCTCCCGGCGGAGTCATCCGGGCGCTGCTCGCGGTGGTGCTGCTGGCCTCGGCGCTGAAGCTCCTCGGCGCGGGCAACACGACCACGCTCTGGATCCTGGGCGGCGCCGTGGTCGCGGGGGCCGCCGGATGGTCACTTCTCGGGAACCGCGCTCGCACTGAGGTAGGGGTCGCGGGCGAGAGCCCCGAAGGCCTTCAGACCGCCGGGAGTGGTGTCGAAGCGGGTGTCCCCCCGCGGAGCGCGCGGTGAGTCGAAGTAGACGAGCGCCTTGATCTGCGGATAGAACCGCATCTCCTGACGCACGGCGGAGAAGTAGGACTCCTTGAACCACGGCTGGTCATGGCGCTCGAACACGCCCCACTCGGCGACCATGATGGGCTTGGCCGGGAAGCGCCACTGCATCCAGCGGTAGAACCCGGGCCACCCGGCGAACTCCTCGCGGGTCTTGTTGACCAGCCCGTCGAAGGTACGGACCCTGTCGTCGACATAGGGGTCCATGGCCACCCAGTCGACCACGTCGTCACCCGGGTAGAGCTTCTCGAACCACGGCTTGGCCGCCCAGTTGGGCGCGCCCATGTAGGTCATGACCGTGATCGCGTTCTTCACACCCCTCTGGCGCAGGCGCAGCACCACGTGCCGGAACATCGCGGCGTAGTCCTCGGCGGTCATCCCCGAGCCGGGGTCCTCCCGCACGTCGTTCTCCGGCTCGTGGTGCACGGTCAGGAAGAACCTCTCGGGGAAGCTCTTCAGGATGTGGTCGGCCAGCCGGTCGATCCGCTGGTCCAGCGCACCCCCGGCGATCTCCGCCCAGGTGCGGTCGAAGGACGGCTTCCAGTTGACCAGCAGCAGCCTGCGCCCGTGGGGGTCGCGCGCGATCCTCTGCTCCTCCGCGGTCGGGAAGAGCTCCGGACCTCGGTGGTAGACGTGCATGATGTGGGCCGGGCGGCCCATGCGTCTCTCGACCCGCTCCAGCGCCCGCCCGGGACGCCTGCCGGTGAAGATCTCCGGTGCGATCCCCCACCACGCCCCGCACGAGGGGATGAGCTTGGCGGTGACCTCGCAGCCGGGCACCGACGCGTCAATGCCCAGCAGTCCGTTGACGCGGGCCGCGGCACGCTCCGGCGACTCCCCGGGTTTCTCCGTCACCGTGGGGACACGGCCGCACGCGCTCGATCCCAGCGTCAAGGTGAGAAGCGCGCAGCCGATTATGACCTTCCGCAAAATTACCCCTAAATCACCATTTATCCGATGCATCGGCTCCTCGCAGATACTCCGCCTGTACGTTTCTTGACTTTCCCGGTTCACACCATCCCACCTCACGGACGTGCCGCGTCACGGACTTTGCCGGCCCGTGCCGGGCCCGCCTGACGAGATGCAGGAAATATCGGATAAGCACCAGTTATCTTGTCGTGATTAGCAGGATCAACCCGAAGAAAATCTTGTGTATTGGATCGGGAAATTGGAAATCCGACCTATAGTTCCTAGGGTTCTGAAAGCGTCGGCTCCGTCGAGAGGGACAGCAACGAATGAGCCTGTCGCCGGGCGCCCCCACCCACCTCCCCGGCGGAGACCTGGCGGACTACGGGTCCTTCCTCCGCCGCAGGTGGCCGATCATCCTGTTCTTCCTCGCCCTCGGAATCGGCGGCGGCGTCGCACTGCTCCGGGCCGCCCCGCTCGCCTACACCGCCTCCGCCCAGGTGCTGGTGTCGGCGACAGGCCTTCCCGAGCAGACCAACCAGGTCACCAACCGGCAGCGCGAGTCGCTCAACCTCGACACCGAAGCCCAGATCGCCCAGTCCGCGGTGGTCGCGAAAAAGGTCCAGGCCGCGCTCAAGAGCACCCCCGGACCCGTCGAGGTCTCCGTGCCGCCCAACACCTCGGTCCTGGAGATCTCCTACACCGCCACCGACCCGAACACCGCCGCCGCCGGAGCCAGCGCCTACGCGCAGGCCTACCTGGCCCACCGGAGCGAGTCGTCCACGCAGGCGCTGGAGGCCCAGCTGAAAACGCTCCTGGCCAAGTTGAAACAGGTCAACGCGAGCCTGGGCTCGGTGGCGGCCACGCTGCCCGGACTGGCGAAGGGGACGGCGGAGCGGACCATCGCCCTGCAGCGGCAGAACGTGCTGAGCCGCCAGGTCTACAACCTCACCATCAAATACGACACGCTCAAGACCATCGTCGTCACCCCCGGATCCGTGATCAGTGACGCGATCGCGCCGTCCGAGCCCAGCTCCCCCAGCCCTCCCCTCTACCTCGGCAGCGGCTTCATGGCGGGCCTGCTCGCCGGAATCGGTCTCGCCTGGCTGCGCGACCGCCTCGGCACCAGGCTCCACGACAGCGCCGACGTCAAGCGCCTGACCGGCCTCGACATCGTCAGCGGCGAGGAGATCGACGATCTCACGGGCTCCGGGGGCGCGGTGCTGCTGGTCCCCCTGCCGGGCACCTCCTCGCGCGACGTGGCGCAGGCCGTACGGCATCTGAACGAGCGGAGCGTCCCCGTGCTCGGCGCGGTCGTCGCCACCGCGCCGGCGCAGCGGCCCGCGACCGGCGAGACGGCCCTGTCGTCGTGAGAGGTCTGCCGTCATGAGGAGTCTGCCGTCGTGAGGGGTCTGCACCGGGCGGCCTGGCCGATCGCCGCGTTCCTGGTGGCGTATCCGCTGTGGTGGGCGCTGGGCTTCGGCGGGCTGTCGGTGATCGTCCTGGCCGTGCCGATGGCGCTGGTCCTGCTGCGACGGCGGCCGATCAGGGTGCCGCGCGGGTTCGGGCTCTGGCTGCTGCTGCTGGCGGGCTACCTGGTCAGCGCGCTCATGCTCGACGAGATGCCGCCGAACACCTACGGCGAGTTCGGCGCCGGACGGCTGATCGGCTACCTGATGCGCCTGTTCCTCTACGTCTCACTGATGATCATGGTGCTCTACCTGGGCAACCTGACCGAGCAGGAGCTGCCGCAGCTCACGTTGGTGCGCATGCTCGGCGCCCTGTTCGTCACGACCGTCGCGGGCGGCCTGCTGGGCGTGTTCGCCCCGCACGCCGACTTCACCTCACCGGTCGAGCGGGTCCTGCCCGGCTGGGTCAGCGGCAACCCCTTCGTTCACAACCTGATCCATCCCACCACCGCCCAGGTGCAGAAGGTCCTGGGGCACGCCTCCCCCCGGCCCGAAGCCCCGTTCGAGTGGGCCAACGCCTGGGGCAGCAACGTCTCGGTGCTGCTCATCTGGTTCGTGGTCGGCTGGTGGGTGTACGGCGGGCCGCGTAAACGCCTTGCCGCGGTCCCGCTGCTCGCCCTGGCCACCGTCCCGATCGTCTACTCGCTCAACCGCGGGCTCTGGATCGGCCTGGGCATCGCCGCCGCCTACCTGGTCCTGCGGCTGGGCGCGCGGGCCCGCCTTGTGGCCTGCTCCGCCATCGCCTGCGGGGCCCTGGCGTTCTTCCTCAGCCCCCTGCAGGCGATGGTGGCCCAGCGGCTGGACAACCCGCACAGCAACGACATCCGTGCCTTCACCGTGACGTCGACCATCGCCGCTGCGGGCACGTCGCCGATCATCGGCTACGGCAACACCCGCAACGCGACGGGCAGCCATCGCACGATCACCACCGGCAAGACCGATTGGTGCGTCACCTGCGGCCATCCGCCGCTGGGCAGCGACGGCCAGCTCTGGCACCTGATGATCACGCAGGGGTTCGTCGGGGCCGGGCTCTACGTGGCCTTCTTCGCCGGAGCCGTCCGCCGCCACTGGCACGACCGGAGCCCGATCGGCATGGCCGGTGTCCTGGTGATGATCCTCACCCTGCTCTACATGTTCGTCTACGACGGGCTGGTCACGCCGCTCAGCCTGTATCTCATCTCATTCGCGCTGCTCTGGAGGAACTCGATGGCGAGCAGGGCCACATGAACGACGCCCGCGTCAGGCTGCGCTACCTCGGCGAGACGATCGGCCTGCTGTTCCCCGGTCCCGGCGAGGCCCGGCCGTACAGCCTGCTTCCCCACCCCCTGATCCCCCGCAGGCTCGCCCCCCGCGCGTGGTGGCACCCCGGCGGGAAGATCATGGTCCCTGCCGGGGAAGACACGATCGAGACCTACCTGAGCGAGGCGCTGAGCGCCCCGATCCGGGTCGTGCTGCACGTCCGCCCGGCCCTTCGGGCCAACCGCAAGCCGATCCTGGAGGCCCACGCCCCGGACGGACTGGCCGCCTTCGTGAAGATCGGCGACACCGACCGGGTCCGCGAGCTCGTCGCGAACGAGGCACGGACGCTCGATCTGCTCGCCGGCATGCCGCTGAAGACCGTCACCCCGCCGGCCGTGCTGCACCACGGGTCCTGGCGCGGCCTGTCCGTGCTCGCGCTGACCCCGCTGCCGGTACGGCGAGGCCCGGCCCCCCAGGACCTGCTCACCGCCGCGATCAACGAGATCAGCCGCGTCGGCGACCGTGGATTCGCCTGGCACGGCGACTTCTCCCCGTGGAACGTCGCCCCCGGGGCGGACGGGCGGCTGCTGGTGTGGGACTGGGAGCGGTTCGCCACCGGGGTGCCGCTCGGCTTCGACGCCGTCCACCACTTCTTCCAGCGCGCCCTGCGCCGGATGGATCCACCCACCGCGGCCCGGGCCTGCCTGGCGCAGGCCCTGCCGACCCTGGCCCCGTTCGGACTGTCGGCCTCGGAGGCCAGGCTGACCGCGATCCGCTACCTGATCACGCTGGCGGACCGGCACGCGGCCGACGGCCACTCCCCCCTGGGCCCGCCCGAGCGCTGGCTCACCCCCGTCGTCGACTCCCAGGAGACCCTCATTTGAAGCCGAGGCTGAAGCACTCCGTCCACGTCGTGTCGCGGGCCACCGGACGCATCACCGCCGGGAGCCGGATGCTGCCCTCCTTCCTGATCGTCGGGGCGCAGCGTTCCGGCACCACCTCGCTCTACCGGGCGCTGTCCCAGCATCCGCTGATCCTCAAACCCGTGCTCCACAAGGGCGTGCACTACTTCGACATGGCCTACAACCGGGGCCTGTCCTGGTATCGGGCGCATTTCCCGCTGCAGTCCAAGGCCTCCCGGCTGGCACGCCGGTACGGCTGCCGCCCCCAGGCCTTCGAATCCTCGCCCTACTACCTGTTCCACCCGCTGGCCTGCTCCCGGATCGCCTGGGACCTGCCCGGAGTGAAGCTGATCGTGCTGGTCCGCGACCCCGTCGAACGCGCCTTCTCCGCCTATGCCCACGAGCTGGCCCGGGGCTTCGAGACCGAGGGCTTCACCCGTGCCCTGGAACTGGAGGAGGAGCGGCTGGCGGGGGCGGCGGACGACCTGTGCGCCTCGCCGTACTCGGCGAGCCACTCCCACCGCCACCACGCCTATCTGGCCCGGGGACGCTACATCGAGCAGCTGGCCCGGCTGGAGCCCCTCGTCGGCCGGGAGCGGGTGCTCGTCCTGGACAGCGGGCGGTTCTTCACCGAGCCGGAGATCGTCTACGACCGGGTGCTGGAGTTCCTCGGGCTGCCGCACATCGGCGATCCGCTGTTCGAACGGCACAACGCCCGGCCCCGGCCCGCGCCGATGCCCGAGTCGCTCCGCCGCGAGCTGGCCGGCCGCTTCGAGGAGTCCGACGCCTTGCTGACCCCGTGGCTCGGCGCGGAACCGTCATGGCGACGCTGATCCTCACCGGCCCGCCCGGCCAGAACAGGACGGCCCCATCGTGGCGACGTTGATCCCCGCCCGCCTGCCCAGGCTGAAGGGAGTGGCCCGAGGCGGGCTGGCCGGACTGGCCGGGGCCGGAGTCGGAGCCACCGCGCAGTTCGCGACGGTCGTGCTGGTCACCCGGGGGACGAACCCGGAGACGGCGGGCGCCTTCTTCGCCACGACGGCGCTGTACCTGATGATCGCCGGAATCCTGCGGCTGGACGCCGGAAACGGTCTGATCTACTTCATCGCCCGATCACGGCCGTTCGGCTATCGCTGCACCTCCGGCTACGTCCGTGCGGCGCTCGTCCCGGTCGTGACGCTCTCGCTGGTCACCGGAGCGGTGATCGGCCTCAGCACGCCCGACCCCGCGTTCCGGGTGCTGGCGGTGGCGCTTCCGGTGGTGGTGTGCGCGGACATCATGGTGGCCGCGACACGCGGGTTCGGCGTGATGCGGCCGACCGTGCTGCTGAGCGGCGTGCTCCAGCCGATCGCCCAGCTCGCCGGCGTCGCGACCGTGGTGCTGTCCGGCGCGAGGTCCGTGCCTCTGCTCGCGGCGGCCTGGGCCCTGCCGTCCCTGCCGGTCCTGCTGCTGGCCGCGCGCTGGCTGCGCCGGCGGCTGCCGTACGCGCCCTACCTGCCCGGCACCGCGCACGACCTGTGGCGCTACACCTGGCCCCGGTCGCTGGCCGCCGCGATCCAGGCGGTGTTCCAGCGGATCGACATCGTGATCGTGGCGGTGCTCGCCGGGCCGGTCGAGGCCGCGGTCTACACCGCCGCCACCCGGTTCAAGATCGTGGGTCAGCTCGCCAACCAGGGCCTGACCCAGGCCGTGCAGCCGAAGCTGATCGACGCCCTCACCGCTGACGACGTGCCACGGGCCCGCGAGCTCTACCAGTCGGCCACCATGTGGCTGGTCCTGGTGACCTGGCCCGTCTGGCTGGGTTACGCCACGCTCGCGCCATGGTTGCTCGGGCTGTTCGGCGACGGCTACGCCTCCGGAGTTCCGGTGGCGCTCGTACTGGCCGCGACCATGATGCTCGCCACCGCCTGCGGCATGGTCGACGTGGTGCTCACCGCCGCCGGGCACACCCGCTCCAGCCTGGCCAACCTGATCGCCGCCATCGCGGTGACCGTGGCGCTGGACATGCTGCTCATCCCCTCCCACGGCGCGCTCGGCGCCGCCCTCGGCTGGGCCGGGGGCACGCTGGTCAAGAACCTGCTTCCGCTGTGGCGGATCCACCGCCGGTACGGCCTGCGTCCCTTCGGCGTCCACAGCCTGGCCGCCCTGCGATCATGGCGGGCGCGATGACGCCCGTGCTGGTGACCGGGCTGCCCCGGAGCGGTACGAGCTGGGTGGGCAAGATGCTCGCGGCGAGCGGCGAACTCGTCTACGTCAACGAACCGCTGAACCCCCAACACCCGCCCGGGCAGTGCCCCGGCGTGCTCAACGCCCCCGTCACCCATCGCTTCCAATACATCTGCCCGGACAACGAAGAGATCTGGCTGCCCGCCTTCACCGACACCGTCGCGCTGCGCTATCGGTTCCTGGCCGAGCTGCGCCGCAACCGCTCGCCGTACGACCTGGCGAGGATGGTCCGGTACGGCGCGGCGTTCACGTTCGGAAGGCTCACCGGCCGCCGGGCGCTGCTGGACGACCCGTTCGCGCTGTTCTCCGCCGGTTGGTTCGCCGAACGGCTGGGCTGCCGGGTGATCATCCTGCTCCGCGACGTCGTGTCGTTCGTCGGCAGCTGGCAGCGGCTCGGCTGGACGATCTACTTCCACGAACTGCTCGAACAGCCGTTGCTGATCCGGGACCACCCGCACCTTTCCGCGCTTCGCCCGCTGGTGGGCTGCCAGGACCGGGTCGCCAAGGCCGTCGCCCTGTGGCGGGCGGGCCGGACCATCGCCACCGACCTGGCCGCCCGGCATTCCGGGATCATGTTGGTCGGCTACGAGGACCTGGCCACCGACCCGGCACCGGGATTTCGCCGCCTGTACGAATGGTCGGGCCTGACCTGGTCCGCCCGCGCCGAGGAACGCATCTCCCGCGCCTGCACGGCACCCGCCGCCGAGACCGGCGGCTTCACCTGGAACGGCCTGTCCCGCACGGCCTACCGGCCCATGAACTCCCGCCAGGCCCTGACCACGGCGGCCGGCCGGCTGAGCCCGGAAGAGATCGACCGCGTCAGAGAGCTCGCCTCCCAGGGCGTCTCGGAGTACTGAGTCGGAACACCGAAAGGTGACATGTCTCTGCTCCTTCTACCTCCCGGTCCTCGTATGATCGAATCTAGAACATTCACACGGGGTGGTAGCTCAGCCGGTCAGAGCAGCGGACTCATAATCCGTCGGTCGCGGGTTCAAGTCCCGCCCGCCCTACCACGCTTGACCAGGAACTTAGGCCCTGAACTGGCCTTTTGCCGCTATCGATCTTGACTGGCACATGCAGCTGGATGCAGCCAGACGCAGGTGTCTGCCAGTGGTCCCGGAATATACGCGGAATGGGATCACCAACGTTTGCCCAGGTCACCACGGACGTTCCGGAGGCTTCCGGAACGATTCCGGGGGCGCCGGAGCCACCACGACAAAGGACCCCGAGGGTTACCCGGGGTCCTTTGTTCTGTCTTGCCGTCAGGGATCTCACGCGGCGAGAGCTTCCAAGATCCGCTTGTTGGCTATCTCGTGCTGACCGTCGATGCACTTGGCATAGACCTTGAGGAGCACATCCACCCCGTGCCCGGCTCGTTGTGCCACCTCCGGCGCGTGAACCCCGGCATTCAGCCAGAGGGAGACCGCCGCATGCCGCAGGTCGTACGGCCGCTGCGCCAAAGGTGAGGCGACCTGGTCGGGAGTGAAGGCGTAGGAACGTGCTTGCTTCCAGACCATGGAGACCGCAGAGCCGGAGAAGGTCTGGCCCGTCCCTGTCCGAAACAGCCGCCCGTCTTCGGCGACGCCGTACCTGTCGATGTGGTCGCGCAGAATGGCTACCAGTTCCGGAGGGATCGGAACCACCCGCGTCGCCTTCTCATCCCGGTGCTTGAGTCCTCTCTCGTCGTTGGACTCCCCCGAGTCGGTGTAGCGCTTTTTGCTCTCCGGCCGGGTCGTCTCCAGAGTCAGGGTGCCCCATCCGGTTTTGGGGAGATGACAGTTCGCCTTACGCAGGCCGGACGCCTCAGCCGGGCGAAGGGCGGCGAAATACATGCAGGCGAACATGGCCGCCATCATCGGGCCACGACTACGACCCGCGTAGGTCACGGCGACCAGCAGCTCACGAGCCTGTTCGGGATTGATCACCGACCGACGATCGATCTCACCGTTGGCCTTGACCTTGCGGAACTTCACCCTGTGCATCGGATTTGCCGAAAGCTCTCCCAGCTCGACGGCGTACTCCAGGACGTGATGGAACACCGCCCGCTTGCGCCGGTAGGTCGAGGCCGCTGCCGCCTTGCCGTCCAGTCGCAGGGAGATGGCCTCCAGACCCGCGCGTGCGTGTTTGGGGTCCTCCAGCGAGTTGAGGGGCAGGGAGGCCGCCTCCAGCCACCGAAGGACCTGACGGACTTTCGGTGTGGGAGCCGGGCGGCGGTCCTCAGGGAGGAAGGAGTAATCGAGCAGTGTCCGTCTGATGTCCTCGTCGTCCGGGCGATCGGGCAGATCGTTGACCAAAACCGGCGTGACGCAAGCCAGAGTCTCAGTCATGCCCTCACGGGTCTTAGCCGCTGCGTGAGGCCACCAAGCTTGGACGTAGGCGACGGCGAGGGAGTACCAAGTGCGCGCGTCCTTGACCTCGATCATCGAAAGCGGGAGACCACTTTCCAGGCCGAACGCCTCACCGTTCTTGGCCTTCTGCCGCAGATCCGACAGGAAGCTCTCAGCAAGCCCTTTGGTCTTGAAGGTCTGAGACTTCTCACGATTGCCCACGGTCCAGCGAACGGTGTGGGAGACGATACGAGGTTTCTTACCAGCGCCCTGGGATTTGGTGTTGGTGCGAATCTCCCAGAACTTGACCTTGTACGAGGTTTTCACGCCGCCTCCCGGAGGGTTTCTAGCCAGGCTTCGAACTCGCTCCGGTAGAGCCGGATCTTGCCGTTGGGCAGCCGGATACCGGTGGGGAACTTGCCGATCTCGCGCCAGCGATAGAGGGTGCGTTCCGAGACATCGCGCAACTCGTCGAGGATCTCGGGAATGGTCATCAGCTCGTCTTTCTTCTTCACGCCGCCTCCCCCAGAGCCGGAGTTGCCAAAAGATCTGGGACGGGTCTGCCTTCCGCTCTGGCCCGCAGTTCATCGAGCCGGGCGCGGGTTCGGTGCCGGTTGGCCACACCGCGCATCAGCCGCAGGGCGAGCGGGGTACGGGTCGGGTCCTTGGCAGAGACCGGGCGCCAGATGTAGCGGTGTGGGTCGGTGGTGGTGTCGTCGGGTAGGCCGAGCATGTCGAGGACCCAGGCACGGCGGTCCTGTTTGTGCTCGCGCAGGGTCTTGTTGGACCACTTACGAGAGACCAGGACGCGGCGTCCGGCGTAGCCGAGGTGTTCGGCCTTGTGCGCCTTGCCCCGGCACTGGCCCGGCGTCATACCCGGCTTGGCGCCCTTAGGCTGCACGCCGTACCGCAGCCAGTTCGGGCAGGTGGGCGAGCAGGGTTCGTAGCGCAGCGCCTCGACCATCCGGGCGGCGTGGTCCCGGCGAGCGGCGTCATCGGTGGCGGGGTCCTCGGGGTCGAGGGTGTCGCCCAGGTTCTTGGTGAGGTACTTGGTCAGGTAGCCGATCCGCTTGTGAGCATTCGGGGTCCCGGCGAGGATGCCCTGCACGTCGACCTGATCGCCGAAGCGGACCACGTGCAGCGGTTCGGCCTCGTCGTCTTGGTCGAGTTGGTCGAGCGCCTGGTCCCAGGTGGGCAGGAGTTCGCCGGTGGCCGGGTCAAGGTAGTCGCCGGTTTGCCCGTCCAAGTACGGCTCGACGCGGTCGGCCCGCTCGGCCCACACCGGCAGGTGTTCGCCATCGAACGTCACCTTGTCGACCGCAGGCCACCACACCTGGTGGTAGGTGGCAGCGGCGATCTGCTTGATCTCGGCGCGGGGCAGGGTCCCGCGGATCGCCATATGCAGGTGCGGGGCAAACCGCTTCTGCGGTTCGACGGTGGCGAAGTACTGCACGTCATAGCCCGCCACCCGGCGCAGGTTCTGCACGAAGCGGTCCACCAGCTTGGAGAAGTGCAGCGCGTCGCGAGCCGCCCGCGCGTAGTCGTAGGTCGTGGGATCGACCGGCGCACCGTTCCGGACGCGCCCGTAGGACGGCAGGGTGAGCGTGACGAACAGCGAGGGCCGGTAGACCTTCCCGTCGGGAGCGGTGAAGGTCCGCCCGAGGGTGGTGTTCTGCCGTGCGCGCTTGGGCAGGTCCGGGGCGTCCTGGCGGCGCCGGGTGGATCGGGAGCGCTTCGGGGCCGTTCGCCCGCCCAGGACATTGCCGCGCATCCCGGCGGCGTTGATCTCCGTGTCGATGCCCGCGATGGCCTCGTCCCAGTCGGCGGTGTCCTCGCCGTCGCGTTCGGCTTGATCGCGCTTGGCCTGGACGTCGGCGCGGAACTCGATCAGCCACTTCTGGTCCTCGGTGGCCGGGTGGGGTTCGGCGACGGGTTCGGTCTCCAGGTGCCAGCCTTCCCGGCACTGGGCCTTGCGGAGCTGCTTGTTGCGCTGAGCACACGGTGGGCATTTGGCTTCGCTGGTGGTGCCGCAGGGGATGTCGAACGGCTCGATCGTGCCGGTGTGGGTGTCCAGGCGCTTGAGCTCGATGGGGCGGATGCATACCCCGTTGTGCTTGGCGACCTCGATCGCGACGTCCAGGGCCAGGGGCAGGGTGTCGCGCACCAGGCGGGGAAGCGTGCGATCGGCGCCGTTCGGAGAGGTAGGAGTTGAGGGGGTGGACGGGTGGGCGGTGTCGGTCACATGGCCTCCTTTCGGTCGAGCACGTCGGCGCACAGCCGGTAGGCGTCGCTGTAGGGGGCTTTGCGGAGTCGGGCAGAGTTCAGATCGACGATCACGACCATTTCGGCGAGATCAGAGCCGTCGACGGTTTGCAGGCGGCGGAACGGCAGGCCCTCGATCTGGTCGGCGGTGCCGTGGATGATGATCCGCATCAGGCCATCTCCTCCGTGAACGACAGGGGCAGGGTGTCAGCGGCGAACGCGGCCACCATGGCGCGGATATCGGCATCGGAGACGTAGCCGGCCCGGGCCCGGATCGGGTCGGGTGAGGTCTCCAGTCGGGTGTAGGCGATACCCGCGCCCTGCTCCGGGTCAGGGGAGATCAGGTCGGCCAGTGCGCCCCGATCCCGGGTCCCGTCGCCGAGGACCATGTCCACCTGTTCCGACTCGTCCAATCGGAGCGCGATCTTGTCGGGGAACAGGTTGCGGATACTGAGCACGTCCTTGCGCGGATCCTGAAGCGCGGCCAGGACGCCGACGCCGACCGCCCGCCCCTGCGTGGTCAGGGTCGCCAGGGCGGCCGAGATGCGCAGCTTGAGCCCCTTGTCGTTCTGGTAGGCGGTCAGGAACGCGATCTCATCAACGATGATCAGGATGAACGGGTCATCCACGGTGGGAGTGTGGTTGCGCTGGACTCCGGCGAACCGGCCCGCCCGCTCCTGCATCACCTTCACCGCCGCCTCTAACAGATCGGCGCAGTGGGCCGGATCAGCGGCGTACCGGTCGAACAGGTCCCGGCCGAAGGACAGCTCCATGAGCTTGGGATCCAGCGCCCAGATCTCGACCAGACGCGCCCGCTTGGCGGGCAGCAGGCCCCGGACTGCCGACCAGATGACCGAGCCCTTGCCCGCACCTGTCGCGCCCGCCACGAGAACGTGGGTGCCGTGGACCTTGAGCCTCCACGGGGTGCCGTCCTCGCGCTTGCCGATCTCGACCGGCCCGACCGAGGCGGCCGGAGGGATCGGGACAGCGGGCAGCGGAGTGGCCAGTGGGTCACGCCGGGGGAAGGTCAGCAGCAGGCGGCCCGACCGGGCGACCGTCACCCGGCACAAGGTCGCGCCGAACCCGTGCGCGAGGTGTTCGATCCGGTCGGACCAGTCGGTGACCGCTTGGCCCTTGAGCATCTTCACCGTGACCAGGTCGGCCCACGAGGTGCAGGTGACCTTGATCAGATGGGGCAGGTAGTCGCGGCCATGGACCTTCCGACTCAGTCCAGAGACGATCATCACCGATTGCCAGTGACGCCGGTAGACCCACACCAGCCGCCACCAGGCCAGCAGCCGCCAGCCCACCAGGCGAAGGAATGAGGGTCGATCGACCAGGCCCCAGACGGTGAGGCCGAGCAGGACCAGGGCGACCAGGGCAACGCCCCACTGCCAGCCGTACAGCCAGCCGAGCGCGCAGGGAACGGCGACGACAACCGAGGCGACCGGGTGACGCCATAGCAGCCGGACGACACCGGCCAGCAGGCGCCATACGAAGATGACGAGGGTCACGATCGCCGGGGTACGGACGACAGCCGGGCGGAACACCACGGCCGTGTCGGGGGTGGTGGAGACGAGGTGTTGCGCCTCGTCGCCGGGCAGTTTTTTGAACATTAGACTTGAGTCCTCTTCCTCGATGTGCTGTCCAGGGAGAACCGAGGGGCCGCCGGAATGCCAGTTCCAGCGGCCCCGCTTCATGTCAGGCCGCGTTTTCGTCGAGGCCGGGAAGTGCCGGGGTGATCGCCTGTGCCGCGTGGAGGCGTTCACAGTCGGCCAGGTAGCGCGCGGCAGCATTGAAGATCTCCCGGGCGAGGGTCACGTCCCGCTCGGTGACCGGCCCGCCGCCCGTGGTGGAAATCGACACCCATGCCTCAGCGGTGGACAGGCTCAGAAATGGCCGCTCGCGCTGAGCCCCCAGCACCTTGACCGACACGTCCGGGGTGTTGAACGAGACGCTGAGCCGGGTGCCGTTCTCATCGATCGACGCCGAGGCGTGGGTGTAGGGCCGGTACTCGTTCATGCCGCCACCTCCTTACCGGCCGGAGCCTGCTTGGCCGGGGCCGCAGCGGCGCGGGGAGCACGCATCGCCCGCGCCCGGATCGACCAGGCCAGACGGCCGGTGTTCTGGCCGACGTAGGGCGTGGCGGTCATGCCGTCGAACTCCACCGGCACGAACGGCGAGTCCGGCAGCGATGCCGGGGGAACCGGCTGAACCGGCGACAAGATCTTGACGGCGACGGTCTTCTGCGCGGCCTTCACGGTCGGGTCGGCGTCCATGACCGCGATCTGCCACACCGGCTCTCCGGCGGTCTTGTCGCGGGCCTGGACGAACCGGCCGTTGGTGGAGGCGTCGAAGTCCTTGACCGGCTCGACCTCGCCGACGACATAGCAGCCGTGCGGGAAGACCTGGTCGAAGCCGATCGCAATGGGGCCTTGGATAGCCATGGCTTGTTCTCCTGTCGTACTGTCGCTAACTCGTATTGTCGAGTTCGAAGCTACCCAGGAAACGAGCACTCGACAATACGAGTTTCCGAGATTTGATGTGACTTAGGTCACATCACAGCGTGTAGGCGTCTTCCAGCTCGTGCAACGCACCCGGAAGCGCGATGTCGATGACCAGCACAGGACGGCCCGAGGCATCGAAGACGCGCGCCATCACACCCAGCACCGCGGCCGACTTGCCCAGTCCCAGCACCTTGGCCTCTTCGAGCAAGGGGTGACGAGCGGCCAGCCGTTCCACGACATGATCCAGCCGCAGGCCCTTGACTCCTTGCAGGTGCTGACGAGCGCTTACGGTCAGCGGTGTCTGGCGGCCAAGGTCGGTTCCTTCGGCCAGCTCGATCGGACACCAGAAGGTGACCAGCTCGCACGGCTCGTCGGCCTCACTGAGCAGAACGCGGCGCATCACGACCGGCGCCCCCTCGGGCAGGGCTAGCATCGCCGCCACATTCCCTGGTGCAGGTCGCGCTCCCGCCGCGATGACCGCTCCGCCCTCACTGGCTTCCACTCGATCGAGTACGGCCCGGCCCGGCCGAGAGGAGTCACCCTCAGAGCTGGGCGGCGGAGTCTTCACATAGGAACCCTTGCCGTGCTCGCGGTCGATGATCCCTCGAAGCTGCAACACCTGAAGTGCTCGGACGACCGTAGGACGGCTGACCGCGAACTCGCGAACGAGCTGGGTTTCGGAAGGCAGCTGCGAACCGGGAGGGTAGGTGCCATCCGCGATCTTGCGCCGGATCGCGGTGACGATCTGCGCATACTTCGGAGGAGCGTACTCTTCATCAGATACGGACATGACAACAACCCAACTACTCGACTTGTCGTCAGCATAGACGTGGATGCTCGACTTGCATAGCTGATCAAAATCAGCGGGGAGAGTGTGGCGGTGCGGGCCCCTGGAGACCCCCTCCATCCTGTCGGCCCCATCGACCGCACCGCCACACTCGTTCTACCGGGCCTTCCCGGACAACAGGTTCGTCCAGTTCGCCCGAGCTTCAGCGATCGACCACCGATGGGTCTCATGGACCTGATGATCGTTTTCGAGTTGAACGATGCGCCGGATGAACGCTCGCCCGCCGCCCTCGCACAGCTCGTACACCGTGCTCCGGCAGGCACAGGTCCACTCCATCACCCGCACCCGCTCAAACGTCTGGTAGAAGCGCCACCAGACCAGCCGCACATGATCGCGCTGCGCCACTCCGAGATGCGGACTCAGGCACTCGTCGGGCGGAATCACGGCGCAGCCTAGGCGTTCGACACGGACGACGAGCTCTTCCTGCGGAGGTCTCCGTACCGGAACGCGACCCGGCGAGCGGCGCGAGCCGGGTCCATTGCCGGATGCCAGGCATAGGTGAAGCGCCTGCGCCGATCGTCCCAGCCGGTACGCCACCAGAACCGATCACCGTCACACCACACGACCAGCCCGACCCAGACCGACACCAGCGCCAGGCCGTACCCGTCGTGAACGTCGGCGGAGATCCCTCCACGCCGAAGTTCGGCTTGTAGGGACTCGGCCATATCCAGCGGCGAAACACTCCTGGACACCATCGGCCCTTCGCTCACGATGCACGCCCTCGCGAAGTTTCCAGGACACGAGATCCCTGGCACGTGGAGCAGTCGTCGCGCACGCGGAGAGAAGGAGCAGTCTCCCCGGGGCCGGCAATCAATCCGCGCCGAGGGCTGACGTACTTCCACCCCCGTCCCTCACAGGACACACACAGGTCGGCCATAAGGCTTCGCCCCTTCGAATCCGGCAATCTCCACAGCACCAGAGACAACCCCTACAGACGTCTGCTCGTCTATAGGAGTTTGAGTGCAACTCCTTTATGACTCCTCTAGAGGAGTTCGTCAAGCGTTATCGGGCGGGAAGCTCGTACGAGAGCACGTAGGCATCGCTGGACATCACCGTGTCGCACACCTCCACGGCGCGACCATCGACGGCGTAAGCCGTCCGGACCAGGTGAAACACCGGAACACCCGGAGCAAGCTTGAGCGCCCGCACCTCGTCGCGGAGCGGCATCCGAGAACGGATCTCCTCCACAAAGTGATCCAGCCGGTAGCCCAACTCCTCCAGCCGGGCATAGATCCCTCCCGGACCACTGTCCGGCTGCGCGATCCGCGTGTCCCGAGCGATCTCCGCTGGGATGTACGACACGGCCGTCTCCACCGGCTGGCCGTTGATCAGATATCGACGCGACCGGGCAATCACGCGATCTTCTGGGGTGATCCCGAGCCTCTCGACCACGTCCGCTGACGGCCGCTCTTCAGTGATTTTGATGGAGTCGACGGTTGGTTTCCCGCCCGCTCCTTCGGTCTCCGCGATGAACGCGGCCTTGCCCTCCTCGCGATGGCGACGAGCGAACCGGTCAGAAGCCAACCGGCGGACCGGAGGATGGGAACGGACAAAGACGCCGCGCCCGTGTTCAGCGACGGTCAGCCCCTCACCCTGCAGGACCTGAAGCGCGTTGCGAATGGTCATCCGCGCGACGCCGTAATGTTGCATGAGCTGAGCTTCTGAGGGCACCTTGTCACCTTCGGCGAGAATGCCCTGCTCGATCGCATGCCTGATGTGATCGGCGATCTGCCGGAAGACGGCCCGGTCGCTGGTCGGGTCCAGATCCGGCAACGGCAGCTCGGCCACGACCACTCCTCAACTCGTACATACATGTACCGCAGTCCGAGAATAGCGATCAGCAGCCCCGGAGGACATCCGATGGATCACCACAACACGCAGCACTCCGTCAGCGTGGCAGGCGTGATCATCGACGACCAGGGCCGGGCCCTCCTCACCCAGCGCCGAGACAACGGCCACTGGGAAGCACCTGGCGGAGTCCTGGAGCGCGACGAGGACATCACCAGCGGCCTGCTCCGGGAGATCCACGAAGAGACCGGCTTGACCGTCGAGCCCGTCACCCTGACCGGCGTCTACAAGAACATGACCCGCAGCATCGTCGCCCTGGTCTTCCGCTGCAAAGTCATCGGTGGCCACCTCACCGAGACCGACGAGGCCCGAGCCTTCCGCTGGGTCACCGCAGACGAGGTCCAGGAACTCGCATCCGAGGCATTCGCCATCCGTGTCCTCGACGCCATGCACCAAGACCAGGCACCGGCCATCCGCAGCCACGACGGCGTTCGCCTACTCGGGACGTCACAACTCCACGAGTGACCTTGCCGAATTGTTCTCATGGGTATCAAGGCGGCGGCGCGGCGCGCCGCCGCACGGCCCGTCGCCCGAACGCCGCCCGAGCGTGCGGCGTGGGCGCCGGTCTCGGCCGGCGGCGGGACCACGGGCCGCCCACCGCACCACCCGCCCGCCGTACCAACCCCTCAGCCGCCGCACCTGGGCCGCACCGCCGCCAGGTCAGCCCGGGTCGTCCCCGAAGTACGGACGTCGCCGTTGCCGCCACCACGGCCAGTCAGGCGAGGCACGAAGGTCCGATGTCGTCCTGGCGAGAAAGCTTCTGTCGATGGGGAGCACCAGGCTGTAGAGATACGGCCTGGCCCAGCGCGGCAAGGCGACGAGCACCCGTTCGAGCTCCCCGCGCGGATCGTCCTCCCACGAACACCCAGGACACGAGCACGTGGGTAAGAGCCGGGTGCTGGTGCCGGGGACGACCTCCCGTGTCCAGGCCAGTAGCCTCACGGCCACCTCACCTGGCTCCAGGAGGGTGTGTTCCAGGGCGATCACCGCAGCCATAGGCCGAGCGGTGAGACCGGGGACCTGATGAATCGAGGCCCTGTGGGTTCCGCACCTCAACCGGCGTGCGCGGACCTCGGAGGGGCGCCTACGCGGCATGGCCCTTTCTGATCAGTGTCATGAGCCGATGATCGCACTCCAGGAAGGAGATCTCCAGCCCTGGCCCGTTGGACTGCTGCCCTCACGATCGCCCGGCGGTGGCTGATCTCCGTAGGGGTTGGGGGCGATCGACGGTCCGGGGTTTCGTTCCTCAACCCCGGCCCACCGAGCTCGCACAAGCGGCCACGCGATAACCGGCGGCAACAGGCAGGGAGTCACCTCACGAACTGCTAGGCGTCCTCATCCACGTAACTCCACTTCTCGATCGCCCATGGAGCCGATCGCGACGACCTTCGAGCCGCGTAGCCACAGGACAGACCGGCGGTCTCCTCGATGCTGGGATCACGGTCCACCAGGTGGCGAACATGGCTGATGACTGAGGCCGCGGGGTCGCTCGCATCGGTCACGTCATCTCCGATCAGCCAATCGCCGTCATCATCGTGGATCACAATGAGTGCCGGAAGCTCCCCGTCGACGACCGTACGTTGCACAACGGCCCCAAGTTCGGACGGGAACCTCCCACCGCTGAAGGGAAACGGCACTTGCCTGACGATCTCGCTCATGCCCATAGCCTCTCAGCCGTGCCCGTTGCGTGCCCGTCAGAAGAGTGATCAAGGGAGACTCACGGGGAACCACGGGTAATTGGAACCCTCCCTCGCAGGTCAGCGTTTCACCAGCTCAGCGGCCAGGCGCGATAGAGACTTCCCAAGCTGATAGTGCGAGTTGCCTGCCAAGTAAGATCAATCGATCTTCCGTAGTCTTGCCGCATCTCCTGGCTTGTCCGTCATCTTGATGTCAGTCTTACCCCTCGCTACCTGACCAGGATTGTTCACATGGGTCTCTTCTTTGAGTACTACCGCGCTACCGATCGTGAGGCGGCACTCGTCCGGCCGGAAGCCTCGCGTGCGATCGAAGAACCCCATGGGGTTTCCGGGTTCGACGTGGTGGAAACCAAGTGGATTGACACGTGGGGGACCTTGAACAAGCTGGTGGCGCTCATCGCTGATGTCGACCTGTCCACAGAGCTGGTCGCCACAGTGCGCCTGTACCCCTTGTATCCCGACCCGGTGCCGCAGACTGATGAGGAGTGGGACGCCCTGCCGGAGGACTCGCCTTACCTCAGCAGCGTGGGTATCGAAGAGCTGTCGGTGAATGTGCGTGATCTGCTCGCCGACGCGGACGATGCACGCCTGCCGAGACTGGTGGAGCGCTGGGCGAAGATCGAGGAGTTCTCGCACTTCAGCTCGGTTGACATGGAGTATCTGATGTCCGTAGCGGAGGGTCTTGTTGGGTTGTCCCGTCGTGCGAAGGAGCATGGTCAGCAGCTCTACTGCTGGTCGTGTGCCTGACCGGGACGGTCGTCGAGCAGATCGGCCAGGCTGCCCGTCGGGCCATTAGCGGGCCATTAAGGGCGGTCAACAGGGGGCAGTCATGGTCACTCGTGGGAAGCCTTCCGCCCAGCTCACGGCCTGTACGGTCCGAGATCGGACCGATTTGCAAGCAGGGTGTCAGTCGTGTAGTCCTGTATCACGATCGCCTGTAAGTGGCTGATGACATGCAGTGGTTGGGGGCGATCGACGATCCGGTGCTTCGTCCCTCAGCACCGGCTCACCGGGTCTCATAGCGACAAGAGGGATACTCTGACGGTGCCGGACCAAGCCCGATTGCCGAGAGCCCTCACAAAGCGTCGGATCTCAAGATCCGGAACATACGCGGATTGCCTTCATGAGCCCCGGACGACACACCGACCAAAGTGCCAGGTGAGAGCACCGCAGAGGCCAAAAGAGGCCGTCCACTCATAATCCGTCGGTCGCGGGTTCAAGTCCCGCCCGCCCTACCACGCTTGACCAGGAACCGCGATGGACGGCCTGGACGCGGAGACGGCCGAGAAGGCCACGGCGCAGATCAGCGCGCAGCCGGAACTCGCGTGGCGGGTCCACGTCCGCGAAGAGCTGGGCGTCGACCCTGACGATCTCCCCTCCCCGTACGTGGTGGCCCTCTCCTCCTTCACCGCCTTCGCCGCCGGTGTGATCATCCCGGTGCTACCGTTCATCTTCGGCACCTCGGGCCTGCTCGTGGCGGCCGTTGTCAGCGTCTTCGGACTGCTTGTCGCTGGAGGCATCGTCGCCCGGCTCACCGCGCCCCTGGTGGGCCGGCGCTCTGCGCCAACTGGCGCTCGGCGGGCTCGCCGCCGCAACCACCTTCGGAATCGGAAGCCTGGTGGGAGCCGGGCTCACCTGAGAGGAACAGCAACCCATGGGAATCAGGGAAGAGATGCCGCTGCTCGCCCGACACGAAGGCGAGTGGGAAGGCACCTACACCTACGTGGATCCCGACGGCACGGTCGTCGACCGCCATCACGCCCGGCTCACCTGCACCCTGCCGGACAGCGGAGACTGGGACTACTACCAGATCAACCGCTACACCTGGGAGGACGGCCGTACCGAGGAGCATCGCTTCCCCGGCACCTACCTGGGCCAGGGCCGCTGCGCTTTCGACACCGAGCGAATCAAAGGCGAGTTCTGGGCCGTCGACGACGACACGATCTACCTGTCATGGATCTACAAGGAGACAGACGCCGACCTCAGGCTGTTCGAACTGATCGTGCTGAGCCCGGACGGCAACACCCGCAACCGGGTCTGGCAGTGGATCCGCGGCGGGAAATGCATCCAGCGAACCCTGATCGACGAGACCCGCGTCCCGTCATGAAAGCCGGCCGTCGATCGCCAACGGCGTACGCGAGTCCGCCTCGGCCACTCCCTCCGCCGTCGCCGTGGGCGTCGGCGAGAGCCTGATGGCCACCGCCGAACTCGATCTCCGAACCCTGCGCCGCTACCGCGCGCGGCCGGGCATGGGGAACCTGCCGGCCCGTGCCACGCCGGCGCTCTGGACGCGGGAGTACGGCAGGCACGAGGAAGAGCAGCCGGACGAGCTGGGCGATACCGTACCGGAGATGGCCTGGTTCTCCCAACGCCAGCGCGCGACGATCGAACAGCTACGGAAAGCAGGGGTGATCATGTGACGTACCAGGTCCGTGACCCGCGCACGGGCAAGGTCGAGCGCGACCTGTGCCCGCCCAGTGCGACCGAACTGTCTCAGCTGGCCACCCGCCTACGCGCTGCCCAGCCTGGCTGGGCAGCGCTCTCGCCCGAGGCTCGCGGGGCGGCGTTGTCGGCCTGGCGGAAGGAGATCGCCGCTGCCGAGCCCACCCTGCTCGCCGCACTGATCGCCGATACCGGCCGATACGCGGAATCGGTCATTGAGGTGCGCAGCGTGCTGGGCATGCTGGAGCGTTGGGCCACCCTGGCACCCACGCTCCTGACGCCCGGAGCTCCGCAGGCGGCAGCCGTACCAGGCATCGAGGTCTGCCAGGCCCTGGTTCCCTACCCGCTGACCGGAGTCATCAGCCCCTGGAACTTCCCGCTGCTCCTCGGGCTGATCGACGCCATCCCGGCGCTGGCCGCGGGCAGTGCCGTCCTGGCCAAGCCGAGCGAGGTGACCCCGCGTTTCGTCGCACCGCTCATGGAGACCATCCGGCGGGTGCCCCCGCTCGCCGAGGTGGTGGCCTTCGTCGAAGGCGACGGCGCGACCGGTGCGGAACTGGTCGGGCTGGTCGACGTACTGGCCTTCACCGGCAGCGTACCCACGGGTCGCGCGGTCGGAGCCGCCGCGGCGGCAGCCTTCATCCCCGCATTCCTGGAGCTCGGCGGTAAGGATCCGGCCATCGTACTGGCAGGCTCCGACCTGGAGCGGGCCAGCTCGGCCATCCTCTGGGGCGCGACCGCCAATGCCGGACAGTCGTGCCTGTCGATCGAGCGAGTGTACGTCGAGGAAGCGGACTTCGAGCAGTTCGTCGCCCTCCTTACGGCCAAGGCCGAGCGGCTACGGCTGGCGAGGCCGGGCCCGGCCGACGGGCAGATCGGGCCGCTGATCGACCCCGGCCAGGCACTCGTCATCGAACGGCACCTGGACGACGCCTTCTCCAAAGGGGCCGTCGCCCGCTGCGGCGGGACCGTCGAGACACTGGATGGCGGCCGGTGGTGCAAGCCGACCGTGCTCACCGGAGTGGATCACGGCATGCTGGTGATGACGGAAGAGACATTCGGCCCGGTCATCCCCGTCATGCCGGTCTCGGACGCGCGGCACGCCGTACAGCTGGCCAACGACTCCGCCTTCGGCCTGTCGGCGGCCGTCTTCGCCCAGCAGCTCGACACGGCCCGGGTTGTCGCGGCTCAGCTCCAGGTCGGCGCGGTGAGCGTCAACGACGCGGCGCTGACAGCCTTCATCCACGATGGGGCGAAGAACTCCTTCAAGTTTTCGGGACTGGGTGGCTCCCGAATGGGTCCGGCCTCGCTGTTCCGCTTCGTCCGGCAGCAGGCTCACCTCGTCAACAGATCACCCGAGCCGGACCCGTGGTGGCATCTGTGAGCTGGTGGCCCCGGCGCTCAGGCCCGCATCCGGGATCGCTGTGGATCCTTCAGCCGCCGATGGTTGGCGCCCTCTGGCCGTGACACGCATGGTCGCGCCCCAGCATGAGGATATTCGCGGGTAGAGCGACAGAAAGCGTCGTGTCCCGACAGGGAGCGCCACTTACCGAGGATTCTCATAATCCGTTTGGCGGCGGAGTGATGTGGCCTCAGAGGGACACGATCTGATGGACCACGTGGGGGCGGACGAAGAGTTCGTCATTGGTGCCATCAACGGTCCCGGGCGGGGACGCGCCGAACTCCGCCTCAAGGGCCTCCCTTGTCTCCGCCGACCGAAGCGTCGCGAACGCCGCCTCAAGCGCCCCCGGAGACTCCATCTTCACGATTGAAACGACGGATTCGCCGTCTTCGGCAAGCCAGCAATCGGCTGAGAGGCATCCGGTCGCGCTGCGGAAGACCCGGGCGACTCCTTCCACGTGCCTGGCGAACTGATCGCGATAGTGGGCGTACGGATAGTGATAGGCGATGAAGCCTGTCTTCATTGCGACCTCCTCATATACGGTGCCGTATATTAAGGACGATAGCCCCACATATACGCTGCCGTATAGATGTCGGGTGTGTGAGAGGAGTCACGTCGTGGGTGCGATTAGGACACCTCGCGAAGCATGGGTCGAGCAGGGCCTGAAGGCCTTGGCAGAAGGCGGTCCGGATGCGGTGCGGGTCGAGGCTCTCGCCAAGGCGCTCGGGGTGACCAAGGGCGGCTTCTATGGATACTTCGCGGACCGGAACGCACTGCTTGAGGAGATGTTGGAAGCCTGGGAGCGGGAGAGTATCGACGATGTCCTCAGCAGGATCCAGGAGGAGGGCGGTGATCCGCGAGCCAAGATCCAGCTGGCCGGTCGGCTCACCCTTTCCCCCGACCGGCTGCTCCCGATCGATCTCGCCATCCGTGACTGGGCCCGGTATGACGTGGCCGTCGCCGTACGGCTGCGCCGGGTGGACAACCGGCGAATGGCTCTGCTGCGCGAGATGATCGGCACCTTCTGCTCCGATCCGGATGAGGTCGAGGCCCGCAGCCTGCTGGCGTTTTGTACGGCGATCGGCAGTCACTTCCTCGCCGCGGAGCACCTCGGCCGCAACCGCGAGGAGGTCATCGCCCGGGCGGTCGACATCCTTCTGGCAACGTGATCGACACGAGTGAGCATGCCGACTTCGAAGTGGTCATCGAGGATGAGCACAACTGTGAGTGCCAGGGGGGCAGCAGTGACCTGACGAGCAGGTTGCAGTGGTTTGGAAATTCCTGAAGGCCTGGTGGGCCCACACTCTCGTCGACCCGGATCCCGCTGTGCCCGCGCACGAAGTTCTCGCACTGTGCCATGAAGCCTCTGCCACACTCAGCCCCTGGCTGCACGTCCGGGAAGCGCAGACGTCCAGCGTGGCCGACCACCACCTGGCCAAAGCGGTGACGCGCTCCAGTGAGGCTTCATTCGACGGAATAGGTCAACGTGTAGCGGGCGCCTCCGGGTGCCGAGAAGTAGGCATGCCGTGTGCCGAGTCCCATTTCATCAGAGCTGATGACTCGCGTGCCGATCTCGTCGTCCGCCCCCAGCTCCTCGTCGTACAGCTTCACGATGACGAAGTCGGAAAAGGCCCGCCGGTAGTTGACGACGCGCGAGTCTCCCGCGTCCATTCCCGAGGCGCTCCACACGTTCTCGCCATTGAATGTGATGATCGGTTCGTCGCCGCCGAGGTCATCGGGCGTCTCGCAGTAGAGAGTTTCGAGGAAGAGCGAGGCCAGATCTCGCCGGCCGGACTTGTCCGAACCGTCTGACGAGGCGGACAGGAGGTTGAGCAGTATCTCGCTGAGCCGATCTGTGGGACGCAACGTCACACCGACGGAGAGCGTCAGCTGCGGCGCTGCTCCGCTCGCTGGCGAGGCTGTCGGCTGTTTGGGCTCGGTCACGGGTGTCGTCTCCTCACCGGGATGATTTGTGGACGTGTCAGTCGGTGTCTGGCCTTGGGCGGCCGTGGTGGTCGCCGGCGGAGCCACCGTGAACGCGATCTGGTCTTCGAAGGCGGGCCAGTTCCGGCCCATCGTCATCTTGTGCGGGCTCTGCAGGGCGGGGATCTGTTTGCAGGCCGAGGACATCACTTCGTCGTAGTCGGCCCCGAAGGTCTCACCGTCCCACTGTTCGAGCAGGGCCGCGGTGAACAGCCCGTGCCCGTGCTGCTCGGCGGCGGTCTGATTGTCCATGCATGCGGCAAGCAAGATGATGCTCGCGTCGGGGGTGAGCTCGGTTGCCCTCGGGGTGCTCCGGCGAATCCTGCGATACATGTCGCCTTGCTTGGCTTCGATGCGCTTCTGGACTGCCGGCGGGATCTCTCGCACCTTAGGGGGCGCGGCCGCGGCACCCGGCCCCGCGAAGTCCCTGCTGCGCACGTGCGGAGCGACTTTGGCGAAGGCGGCGGTGATCTCGCGTTCGCGCAGCAGTTTTTCGGCCGCGGCACGGATGACTGTGCCGCTGTGGCAGCTGTCCGAGACGATGACGACCCGGACGCCGGCTGCGAACCCGGACAGCGCCACCCGCAACTCGTCATCGAGCAGTTGGCGGTCGTACAGGACCCAGGTCTCGTCTTTCCGGTCGGGCTCCTCGTTGTCCAGGTCCGTGAGCTGCGCGCCGTGTCCGGCGTACGTCATCACGAAGATGTCGCCGTCGGCCATGGAGCTTGCGGCTCGGCTGATCTCGCCCAGAACCGCCTTCGTCGTGGCCTCCTGGGTGAGGAGGACCTTCGTGTCGTATCCGAGCTTCCGGGCGACCTTTTCCAGCGCGACGGCATCGTTTTCGGGGGCCTCCAGTGCGCCGTCCCAGTCTTCGTAGGCGTTGCGATCCACGCCGTTGAGCCCGACGTGCACGGCGATTCCCGCCACGGGTCGGCTCCTTTCTGCACGGTGGTAAGACGAGTTCGTCAGCCCAGCACGGCGGCGATGTCCAGGGCCCCCGGGTCCCAGTGCGACTCACCGGGTACGTGCTGGTGGCCGCACCAACCGGAATATCTCTTCCACTCCTCGACTGACATGCGGTTGCCGGGTTTCGAACTCACACCGGCCGCGTCCAGGAACGTTCGGCTCGACTGCCGGGGAATCGGCACGAGGGATTCGATGTCGCGGATGACCTCTCTGATGAAGGCCAGCTGCTCGGGTGCCCACGATGGGGTCTGGGCGGCGAATCCCACGATCTCGATCTGCACACAACGTGCGGCGTTCTCGGCGGTCGCGCGGTCGGACAGGGCTCGGGCACCCGCGTTGAGTGAGTAGTGCTGGACCACTCGGAACGTGTTCGGCTCGATGGTGAGCGTGGGCCAGAAATTGGTGTCGCGGAAGGTCTGCAGGGCGCCTGCGATAGTGGGGCCCTCCGTCGTGTGCAGTACTCCGCGCCACGGCAGAGGCAGATACTTAGGACCGTTCTTCGTGGCCGGCATACGCTCGGCGCGCGGCAGCCACACGTCACGTCCGTCGAACAGGTCGACGGCGGCCCGGACCGACGCCCCGAAGCCGGTCGGGCCGAGACCGGGCCAGTGGTCGGCGATAGGCAGAGGGTAGCCGGGCTCGACCTTGTCGTCGGCGATGTCATAGCGGAGATAATCCGGCCCCTTGAAGAAATAGACCTTTCCGTTTCCCCAGTTGACCGCCGCATCGATATTCGCACCGAAACCGGCTTCCTGAAAACCCGGCCAATGATCGGCGACAGGCAGAGGATAACCGGGCTCGACCTTGTCGTCGGCGATGTCATAGCGGAGATAATCCGGCCCCTTGAAGAAATAGACCTTTCCGTTTCCCCAGTTGACCGCCGCATCGATATTCGCACCGAAACCGGCTTCCTGAAAACCCGGCCAATGATCGGCGACAGGCAGAGGGTAACCGGAGTCGACCTTGTCGCTTGCCACGTCATACCGCACATAGTCTGGTCCGCGGAAGAAATAGACCTTCCCCGCCTCGAAATTGACCGCCGCATCAGGCTGGTCGAATCCAGTCTCCGCGAGCCCCGGCCAGTTCCCCGCGACCCCGAACGAATCACCCGCGGTGTCGTCACCTCGGTCGTAGCGCAGGTACCGGCCGCCCCGGAAGAGGTACACTCCTGTGCCCATCGATCACTCCGCTGTCTGCTTGAGAAACTCAAGGGATTCAGCCTCGGTTGAGACTTTTTTCACCAATTCCTCCGGGTTCAGGCCCAGTTCACTCATGATCCATTCGCCTGTCGCCGTTTCCAGGCTCGGTCGCGTGGTGTCGGAGAACAGGAAACGGTGCCCATCCTCTTTGAGCAGTTCGACATTTCTGCGCACGGCGGGGTTCATCCACATCGCTGGATTCATGCTGGGCACGAAGATCACAGGTGCCGCATACGCCAGAATGATCGAGGAAAGAAGGTCGTCGGCGATGCCGTGTGCCGTTTTGCCGAGGATGTTCGCGGTGGCTGGAACCACCACGATCAGATCCGCCCAGAGTGCGAGCTCCATGTGCGGGACGGCCAGGCCGTGATGGTCCTCGTCGGTGTATACGGTGCTCCCGGTGACTGCCCGGATCGACCGGGGCGACGCGAGCTCGCGCGCCGACCGAGTCAGGACGACCGCGGCACGATCGGCCACCTGCCCCAGCGAAATGAGATATTCGTGCAGGTTCACCACGTTGGCTGCGCCGCAGGCGCCCACCAGCAGTCGCCTTACGGCAGGAGCTACCGACTCTGACACTGACGCGCCTCCTGCGCCACCATTTCCCGGGCAAGGAACCGGATGGTGCGCGGCAGATCCGACTTCATGGGCACGCAGGCTCGGCTTGCAGTGTTCATCCTGTACAGGGGACACGCCATACCCTGGCACGACGGATTGAGCGTGCAGGACTGGCAATGCGGATCGCTCGCTCCGGCGTGCTCGGTCCACAGGCCGAGTTTGGCCGCGTCGATCTGCAGCGAACCGTCCGGTTGAATGACACCGACATGGTTGCGCGGGTCGTCGAAGGCGACAGTGCACTTGTAGATCGTGCCGTCCGCTCCAATGATGAAGTTTCTGGGATCGGCCGCGTAGCAGGTCGAGCCCAGCGGTTGAATCTGGTCGCGGGTCATCGTCCGGAAACCGTAGTCGACAGCCCGCTCAAGGAGCTGGTATTCCAGCACGCGCGTCGCGTTGACATCACACAAGGGCAGCTCGTCGATCTCGCTGCGGGTGGCTCCCCCCAGGTTCACAATGGGAAAGAAGTGGATGAGGAATCTCGGGTCGCCCGCGAAGTCGTCACGTAGGCCACGGAGAAAGTCGTCCATGGCGGCGCCGACCTCGTGGTCGAAGTTCACCCGGATCATGGCATTGAACGATTCGGGGATCTCTTTCAGATCCTTGAGATTTTGGTAAATGCGCTCGTAGGTGCCGCCACCGCCCATGAGGTGCCGGCGCCGGTCGTGCTGTTCGCATGGCCCGTCCAGTGTGATCTGGAACTGCCGCACCTGGCAGTCATGGATGAGATGACGGGCTTTTTCCGCATCCAACAGGTAGCCGTTGGTCGTGATACCCGACTGGTAATTGACGTCGGCCTGGCGGCACAGTTCGACGAAGAACGCCGACAGTTCGCAGATCACGTCGTAACCGAGCAGCGGCTCGCCCCCGAACCACGACGTCGACAGCGAACGCAGCGCTCCCGACCGTGTCAGAACCAATCGCTTGGTCGCCTCGACGACCCAGGGTTCCATCTTGTTGCGGGCGAACGACTCATAGCAGTAGGTGCATCGGAAGTTGCAGTTCTCATGGGGCAGGAGAAACAGTTCGAGCCGGTCCTCGCGCGCGTGACTCTCCTCCAGCAGCCGGCGCGAAATCTCAAACTCGTCCAGCTCTACGTCAACGAGAATGCCGACATCATGGAGATATCGCTGGAATGGCGACAGATCGCAAACGGCACTGCGCCAAACGGGATCGTCAACCAAGAACCGAATGACATTGCCGGGAGTTTTCAAGAATGCACCGCTGAGAGTGTTGTACACAAGGTAATCACCGTCGCCGCCTTCGACGACGACGGTATACATGGATCTACATACCAGACCATCCGAACCGCAATTAGCCATACCAGGCGCACCCTTTCTCATATTCTTTTGCATACATCTGTACGGGAAGGCAGGGTAAGCGGTTCGGTCAGCAGAAGATATTGGCAGGGCAGTTCCGGCAGTTGCCGTTTACTCCGCCGCGGCCGTCGGGGCGACTTTCGCCGCGTTCGTGTTGGTCGTCCGTTTGGTAGTAGTGGACGGGTCTCGATCGGACGCCCTGCGTCTTCTCCAGGATTTCGTCAATATTCTCTGGGCTGATCACAACGAGTTGAAGGGTTCCAGGTGGCCCGGAGGGCACTTTCTCGGCGTCAGCTGCCGGCTCGCCTTCACGCGGCACAGGATATGGATCCGGCCTAGTTGGACCCGGCTTGGCAGGACCTGGCTTAGTAGGACCCGGTTTCCCACGTTCAGCCAATTTCGAATCAGGCTCATTTCGCGGCATGGGATGTCCTTCCGTCTGCCCACCGTCCTCGGCGCTACCCGCGGGCACATCTTTCACCCAAGTGGATCCGAGACTATTCGCTTCGGGTGATTTAATCCATATAAAGTGCACCTTGAACGGCTATCGGAAAGCTAAAGTTATGGCACGGTCGGCCGACGTGAACTATCCAGGGCAGAGATATATTGCCAACTCCAGGCGAATCTTAATCCCATATTCGGGTAATTTCTTACCGGCACCGCGCTTCTCAATGTGTATCGCAAATGCCCCCGGTCAATCGTCCTGACCAGGGGCATCGCGCATGGCGGGGAGATTCCACACCGAAAACTGGCGACAACCCGGTGGGAATGAACGTCCGCTCCTCCTTCGACGAGGGCGCGACCTGGCGTGACCACGCCAACCGCGTGGACAACGCAGGTGTCCGCATCGACGACGACCACACCGGGTACGACGTCTGCCTGATCGCGCCGGCGGCCGGCAGGAAGGTCAGATGACCTTCCTCACCTCTGCGATCAAGCGAGCCACCAGGGGGCCCGGTGCTCTCAGGTTCCATACGACGGCCAGTTCGTACGGCTCGGCGTCGGTGACGGGAAGCCAGCGAACGTTGACGGCCGGGGCCCATCGGCTGAGCGGCTCGGGTGCCAGCCAGATCCCGCGGCCGCGCGCGACCATGAGCAGGCAGTCTTCGATCTGGGTGACGGAGGGACCGCGTGGGGCGGGGTTGCCGTCCGGGCGAGGGTCGGAGATCCAGTGGCGCTCGGCCTCGGCGGACACGAAGACGTCGGGGCAGATGACGGGTTCGGCGGCCAGATCGGCGAGCGACACCGACTCGCGTGAGGTCAGTGGGTGGTCTACCGGCAGCGCCACGACCCGCGAGTCGGTACGGATCACCGCGTGGTGCAGTCCGACCTCGCCTACCGGCAGCCACATGAACGCCACGTCTGCCGTACCGGCGTTGAGCAGCCCCAGCTCCTCCCGTGGGGTGCGCACGCTGGTCAGCTCCACCGTCAGCCCGAGCACCGCGGCCTCCATCGCGTCGGCCACCTCGGCGGCGAACAACGAGGTGGCATAGGGGCAGCAGGCCAGGCGCAGGGCGCCGGACTGCTGCCGGGCGGTGCGACGCACCTGCTCGGCCAGCTCGGCCAGGTCTGCGACGACCGTTTTGCCGCCGGCGGCGAGTTCATCGCCCGCCGGGGTGAGGAGCACACCCCTGGACGTACGGACCAGAAGGGTGACTTGAAGGGCCCGCTCCAACTGCTGGATGTGCGTCGACACCGCCTGCTGGGTCAGATGGAGCCGAGCCGCGGCGTGTGTGATGTTGAGCTCCTGCGCGACCGCGATAAAGGACTCCAGATAGCGAACCTCGATGTCGGTCATGGAGTTCACCGTATTACGCCCGATTACGCCCGGCCTCGCCCTCCCGGCACAAGCTGCGGCTGTGACACCCCCGGAATCCTTTGTTTCCGCAGGCAAGACTGGCCGGTGCATGATTTTGGGCATCCGATAACGCCTTTTGAGAGGACGGCCATGCCCCCCTTCCGTGATCTTGACGGCAAGGTCGCGCTGGTGGTCGGCGGCAGCCATGGCCAGGGAGCGGCGTTCGCCGAGAACATCGCCTCGCGCGGCGCCACCACGGTGATCGGCTACAGCGAGGACGACGAGGCCGCACAACGCAGGCTGGCGATGCTGGAGAGGCATGGCGTGACGGCCGAGGCGAGCCGGTCGGACGCCACCGTCTCCACGGATGTGAACAGGCTGTTCGAGGGTGTGGTGTCCCGGCACAGCAGGCTCGACATCGTCGTGCACACGCCCGGAGCGGTCATCGGGAAGCCACTGGCCGACGTCACCGACGAGGACTTCGACCACGTCGTGGACCACAACATCCGCAGCGTCTTCAACATCCTGCGTGCTACCGCACGTCACCTGAACGACGGCGGCCGGTGCGTGGTGCTCTCCGCCACCCTCCCCTCGATCATGACCGGACCGTACGGGCTGTACTCCGCCTTCAAGGCCGCGGTCGAACGCATGGTGCTGGCCGCCGCCCAGGATCTCGCCGGTCGGGGCATCACCGTCAACACGGTCGAGTGTTGCCATCACCCCGCCGATGTCACCCCCATCGTCGCCCAGCTGGTCGGCGACGAGACGGGCCGGGTGCTCGGCCAGGCCGTCCACACCCACAGCACCCTGGTCTGATCCCCACACGTCATTTCCCTCATGCCGTCGTCACCACGACGGATGTCATACCGCTGCCTGCCGCGGGCAGCGGAGCTTGGAGCACAACCGTGACGATTCTCGAATCCGCACAACCTGACCCGCTCAACACTGATCGCGTGCCGCTCAAGAGATGGCTCGGCGTCGTGGCGGTGGCAGTCGGCACCTTCTCCGTCGTCACCGTCGAGCAGCTCCCTGTCGGCCTGCTCACCGCGGTCGGCGGGTCGCTGAAGGTGTCGGAGGGTACGGCGGGCCTGATGGTGACCGCGCCGGGCCTGGTCGCCTCGGCCACCGCTCCGATCCTCCCGGTGGTGATCGGCCGCCTGGACCGGCGGATCGTCCTGCTCGGCCTGATCAGCTTGATGGTGCTGGCCAATCTGATGTCCGCGCTGGCCCCGGCGTTCTCTGTGCTGCTCACGGCGAGGTTCCTCGTGGGGATCAGCATCGGCGGCTTCTGGGCGCTCGCGGCAGGCATCGCCGTACGCATGGTGCCCGAACAGTACGTCCCACGGGCCACCGCGCTCACCTTCGGCGGGGCCACGGCCGCCAACGTGCTCGGCGTGCCGGCGGGAACGCTGATCGGAGATCTGACCGACTGGCGCGTCGCGTTCGCCGCCGTGGGCGGGCTCGGCCTCGTGGTGGTCATCGCCCTGTTCCTCTTGCTGCCGAAGATGCCGGCCACCTCGCCGGTACGGCTGCGCACGCTCGCGGAGCAGTGGCGCAACCCCGCCGTCCGCGTCGGCATCATCTCCACTTTCCTCTTGGTCAGCGGCCACTTCACCGCTTTCACCTTCGTCAGCCCGATCCTGCAGAACATCGCGGGAATCGATGCCGGCCTGATCGGACCGCTTCTGCTGGCCTTCGGTGTCGCCGGGATCGTCGGCAACTTCATCGTCGGAAGCATGGCGGGCCGCAACCTGCGCGGGGCTGTGATCACCATCAGCGTCTTGCTCGCCACGATCCTGGCGCTCTTCCCGGTCATCGGCGGCAACGAGATCAGTGGGACGGGCTTGCTGATCCTGTGGGGGCTGGCTTTCGGTGGCGTGCCGGTGAGCGTGCAGACCTGGATCCTCAAGGCGGCACCGGGGGCGGCCGAGGCCGCCACCGCGCTGAACACATCGATATTCAACCTGGCCATCGCACTCGGTGCGCTGTTCGGCGGCATCGTCGCCGACAACCTGGCGATCACCGGCGCGCTGTGGTTCGGGGCGTTCCTTGCCGTCCTCACATCCCTGGCAATCGGACGTACGCGACGGATGTGAACTCAGCGAGAAGAGGTGATGCCGCTTCGCGAAAGAGGACGGTCGAGATGGAGGTGTCTATGCTCACGGAGATGAGCACAGTGCTGATCATTGGTGTCGGTGACGTAGGGCAGCAGCTCGCGCTGGGCCTGGCGGCAGGAGGACGGGTGCGCCGGCTGGTTCTCGCCGGACGTTCTCCTGCGGTTGTCGGTGAGACCGCCGCAATGGTCGCCAGCGCCTCCGATTGCCTGGTCGAGCCGGTACGGCTCGATGCGCTGCGGCAGGACGACGTCGCGGAGTTGCTGGACCGGACACGCCCCGATGTCGTCGTCCAGTGTGCCGCGCTCCAGGGTCCGTGGGCTTTGGCGGGCCGGATCGGCCCCCGGACGCAGGGAGTGCTCGCCGCGGGGCTCGGTCTGCGGTTGCCGTACCAACTCCCCGTAATACTCAACGTGATGAAGGCGGTCCGGGACGCGGGGTGGACCGGACCGGTGGCGAACCTCTCCTTCCCGGATGTGACGGGACCGGTCCTGCAACGCCTCGGGCTCGCGCCCACACTCGGTCTCGGGAACGCCGGGATGGTCCTGCTGCGTGCGCGGGCGGCGCTGCGGGCGGCCCGGCCCGAGAGCGATCTCTCCCTGATCCGCGTGCTGGCGCAGCATGCGCAGGTCCTCGACGTCATGCAGTCGCGGAAGCCGGCCGATCCCGGCGACCGATGCCGCATCTTCTTGGGAGAGGAGGGGCTGCGCGACGATGCCTGCGCCTACCGGGCGCCCGCGCTGGCCCCGGGACCGCGCTACAACCCGGTCACAGTGGCAGCCGCGCTGCCCGTGCTGGAGGCGCTGCTGCCCGGCGGGGCGCCGCTGCGATGGTCGACGCCCGCCCCGAACGGGCTTCCCGGGGGGTATCCCGTGCGCATCGCGGACGGCTCGGTGGCTCTGGACCTACCGCCGGGACTCGATCTGGCCGAAGCCGTCGCCTTCAACGAGCGGGTCGGCCAGGGTGACGGGGTCGAGCGCATCGACAAGGACGGAACCGTGCACTTCACCGAGGCATGCCGAGCCGCGGTGGAGGCGTTCGCACCCGATCTTGCGGAGCCGCTGGCGGTCGACGACCTGGCCAGGCGGGCTGCGCGGCTCGACGAGGTGCTTGCTCGCGAAGGATGATCCAACGGCTTCTTCGGCGCTGGTCCAACGTCCGTACCACTCAGTGGGCATGCCGGAGTCCCTCTGCGATTGCGGGACCGCTCCCCACTTGTCGATCAGCTCCGTAAGCGCGGCAGGGCCGTGGGGCAGTTGTAATGTATTGGGGCGCATAGGACGTGGAGTGGCATGAACCCTGGTCTCACGGCGAACCAGGGCGCACCCAACGAGGGGGAAGTCCCTTCATGGCAGGCGCCCACCGACACTGAACGTGGCCTGTACGAGGCCAAGATGCGCGGCGACTGGGCCGCGTACTTCGATGTCCTCGCCACCGCAGACCTCTATCACCCGATGTCGCGCGCCTGGGCCGACGCCAACCCCGGCTGGGTTCAGTACATCGCCACAAACCGGAGTCCTCAGCCCGGCCCTAAGTTTCTTGTGTTCTTCACCGATGGGATGCTCCCGGCGCCCGTGCCCGACCCGGTCTTCTTCGAGGTCGACCTGGGCGAGCTGGCCCAGGATTGGCCCCAGGACGACGCGTGGCTGGCCATCAACCCCGGCAGCCCCTGCGAAGCGTTCTTCCCCACGACGGCCGGCCATCGGTCGGCATGGCGCTGGCATGCCGACCGGATGCCCCACCCTCGCCGAAATCAACTGCGCACGCTGTGGGCCGGGGGGCCGCTGCACGGCCCCGTCGCTCACGGCCTCGCCTGCGGGGCACTTCTCTGCGTGAGCAACGCCTCACTCTGGAACGCGATGGGCTGGCACGGCACCGGCTATGTCCGAGAGAGGAAACGCCTCAAGGAGTGGTGGGGGATCACCAGCCGAGAAGAGTGGCTGCGTGTGGAGGAGGAACTTCTCAGTGGCCGGATGAGCAGCCCGTTCTGGGGGTTCGTGCTGGAAGTACGCAGCGCCCTGGCCCGCGACTTCGGCGGCATGGTCGAGGTGGACCACTGGCGCCAGGTGACCTCGCGAGTCATACGGCATCGTGCCGAGGAGAAGGAAATCACCCCCGGTGGGGTCACCAGGACGGCTCCTCGCAGTCACTCCGAGACAGAGGCCCAGGTCGCCGGAGCGCAACGGCTTATCGGACGAATCACCCGGTACGAGGCGCGATTCCGTGCGGACGGGTTACTCGCCGAGGGCAGGTTCGTGCGCTCGGTGGAGGCGTGGGACTACGGGCGGGCTTCGAAGATGGCCCGCTGGGGACTCGGCGCCCGCTACTGCGACCTGGCGGAGGCCGAACAGGCGGTCCTTCGCGCCGGACGGGTCAGCCGGATCAACTACCGCTCCTGGGAAGAGTTCTCGGCCGCCTACATCCTGGGACGTTGCCTCCACTTCGACGAAGAGGAGTTCGGCGACTGGTACGGGGAAATGCTCAACGCGCACAGAATCCTGACGACCGACCCGAACAGTCCCTGGCTCAACATCCCCTTCAAATGACACCCGGCAGGAAGTTCGCGGCACCCCTGAAGGCCAAGAGGATGCCCCGGGCTTCGTGGAACTTGGGTGACGGCCCCGTGGTTCAGGCACCTTGTCCGCTCAACGGCACCGGGCTGCGGAAGCCGTACTGACCCGGCCGCCGACCCTCGATGCCGCCTGACATCGAGACGATCGCCGAACAGGTCTTCATCGCCCTGGCCGACCCGAGCCGGCGCGCCATCCTGGCCGCGCTGGCCCGCGACTGGGACGACCCGCTCCACGCGTTGAAGGACCACCTCGACCGGTCCGCCGGCGGGGCCACCACAACCCCGCTCCACGAAAGCGGAGAACAACATGGATGAGCACGGATTCATCCATCAGGGCCTGGTTCCCGCCTACGAGTGCTTCGAAGTCTGCTCCAACGCGTGGAGCTTCTACGTCGACGACAACCTGCAGAGCTTGATCACCACCGGTGAGGGAAAGCCCAAGGGAAAGCCCAACGGCCGCGGCCGACCGCACCTTCTCGCTGAAGAAGCGGCAGCCGGTCAAGGGCGATAGAAGCCGACGTCCCCGCTCGGCACGTGAGCGGGGACCTGAACGGAAAGGTGGACAGCATGATGAAGACCCCACCGATCGTCACGTCCCAAGAGTGGGAGGCAGCGCGCCGGCAGCTGCTCGTGAAGGAGAAGGAGATGACCCGCGCCCGGGACGCACTGGCCGCGCAGCGTCGGCGGATGCCATGGCTGGCGGTGGAGAAGGAGTATGCGTTCGACGGCCCCGGGGGCAGGGCGAGCCTGCTCGACCTGTTCGAGGGCCGTCGTCAGCTGATCGTCTACCGCGCCTTCTTCGAGCCCGGCGTGTTCGGCTGGCCCGACCACGCGTGCCGCGGCTGCTCCCTGGTGGCCGACCAGGTCGCCCACGTCGCCCATCTGAACGCCCGCGACACCACCCTCGTCTTCGTCTCGCGCGCGCCACAGCCGGACATCGAGCGCGTGAAGGCGCGGATGGGCTGGACGATGCCCTGGTACACCATGACCGACGAGTTCGACGCCGACTTCGGTGTGGACGAATGGCACGGCACGAACGCGTTCATCCGCGACGGCGACAGCGTGTACCGCACCTACTTCATCAACAGCCGCGGCGACGAGGCGATGGGGAGCACCTGGAGCTACCTCGACATGACCGCGCTCGGGCGGCAGGAGGAGTGGGAGGACTCGCCCGAGGGCTATCCCCAGACCCCGCCGTACGAGTGGTGGAACTGGCACGACGAGTACGGCGACGCCGAGCCGGCGCAGGAGTGGCTGGCCAAAGTCGCCGAGGCCGCCGACGCCGGTGACCGTGGCACGGACGACCCCGACCCCCGACCGCGGCCCGCCGCCTCGGCGGGTGACGACACCACGGGATCGCCCGGGTCGGCGGGGTGCCGCTGCCCAGAATGACTGGATCAGCCAAGATGCCAGGTGAAAGCATCACACAGGCCGAAAGGAGCCGCCCAGGCACGGTTCCGGCACATTGCTGGGCCGCCGCGGGCCCGATTCAGCCCGAATATCGAGCCAGGTGACCGCCGTTCAGGGCTGCAGCGCGAGCAGTTCGGGGTGCAGGCCGGGGTTGGCGGCGACGACGCCGATGGAGGTGAGGGTGAGCGCCGTCCCGTCGGCGGCGGTGACCGTGGCGCCCGCCTCGGCAGCCAGCAGTGCGGCGCCCAGCCAGTCGTTGATGTCCTGACCGTGTTCGCAATACCCGTCCAGTCGGCCGCAGGCGACGTAGGCCAGTTGAAGCGACGCGGGGCCGAGAACACGAGTGCAGAAGGCGGAGGCCGTCAGACGCTCCATCGTGGCGAGGAAACGTGGGGTGTCGGCCTGAAGGTCACCGGGCTTACCGGAATGCGCGGTGGCGATGACCGCGGTGTCCAGGCTGGTCTTGCGGCCGGTACGGATGGGTTCGCCGTTGAGGTACGCGCCGCCACCGGCGGCGGCGGTGAAGATCTCCTCGTTCATCGGGTCGTAGATGAACACCGCGCGGACGGTGCCGCCGCTGATCAGCGTGAGTGTGATGCACCAGGGGCCGAAACCCTGGACGAAGTTGGCGACGCCGTCCAGGGGATCGCAGATCCAGTAGTCGTGGCCGGGCCCCTGAGCGGCGGCTTCCAGCTCCTCAGCGGTGAAGCCGATGGCAGGGAAGCGGTCGGCGAGGGCGGCGCCGATCCGGGCGCTGATGGCGTCGTTGGCGGCGTGGTAGCGGGTGACCATGGAGGCGAGATCGGCGGGCGGCTCGGCTCGGCGCCATTCGTCGAGAGCGGCGCGGCCGACGTGGCGCAGCAGGTCCTGGCAGTAGGCCTGGTCAGATGAGTGCATGGATGCTCCTGTAATCGCATGTGGTTGACCGAAGATCAGCCTGCCCGCCTCGAACCATGCACACAAGTTCCGAATTGACACGCTAGGGTTGCATGCCATGCAGCTTCCAGATCTCAACCTGCTCCCGGCACTGGACGCCCTGCTGCGCGAAGCCAGCGTCGCGCGAGCCGCCGAACGCATGCACGTGTCGGCCTCGGCAATGAGCCGGACACTGACCAGACTGCGCCGGGTCACCGGAGATGAGCTGCTCGTCCCCGCAGGACGGCGCCTCGTGCTCACGGAACGGGCGCGGCGGATGCAACCGGAGGTGGAACGGGCGCTGGCCGTCGCGCTCGCGGCACTGCACCCCGCGCCGCCAGAAGATCCGGCCGCTGTGGAGACCGTGCTGACCATACGCGGCAACCACGACACGCACGCCCTCTTCTTACCGGCGCTGGTGGCCCAGGCCCGCGCGCAGGCGCCGGGCATCCGGTTGCGCTTCCTGCCCGAGGGCGACGACGACCCGGCGGCACTGCGCGCCGACGGCGTCGACCTGGACATCGGGCATCACGACGAGCTGCCGCCCGACATCCTCAGCGCAGCGCTCGGCGCCGAACGGCTGGTCGCCGTCATGAGCAGGGACCACCCGCTGGCGGGCACGGAGCTGACCCTTGAGCGGTTCGCCGCCGCCGAACAGCTGACCATCTCCCGCCGGGGCCGCCTGCACGACGACCTCGATCGGCTGCTCGGCGAACACGGACTGACCCGGCTCACCCGCGCCAGCACGGCCACCTCCTGGGCCGCGGCCCTGACCGCACTGGACGGGCAGACCCTTGCCATCCTTCCCAGGCTGGTGGCCGCCCACTACGCCCGGCTGCTCCCCCTGGCCATCCACGACATCCCGCTCGACCTGCCCGACATCCCGTACGGCATGGCCTGGCACCGACGCAGCCACACCGACCCCGCGCACCGCTGGCTACGCTCGGCCCTTCACGCCGTCGCACTTGGGCATGGGCGCCGTTAGGAAACCTGCCGCCGGCCCGACCAGGGTGTTCCGGCAGTTCGCGGAATCGGTTCCGGATGGGGTCGCCCTGGCTTCTCAAACCCGGGCCCCGGTCGCGGGTTCACGCCCCGCCCTGCCGCGGAACGGTCGCCACCGGTCCTGTGATCACTGCGATGATGGTGGTGCCCGCGGGGAACGTCCCGCGCTCCGCCAGGGTGAAGATCCCCCACATCATCTTCGCCACGTAAATCCAGTCCAGCAGCATCCCGTGGCGATCGGCGAAGTCGTCGATGAACGCGTCGAGTTCGGGATTGCGCCTGGCGTAGCCACCGGCGTGGAAGTCGTGGTCGATCGTCCAGTTGGCCGATGCCTCGCCGTAGGCGGCGATCTGGAGTCTGGCGACGTCACCGGCCAGGAACTGCCCTCCCCGCAGGACCGAGAACCCCAGCGCCCGCTGACCGGCGCCCAGCCCGGCGGCGATGCCCGCCAGCGTTCCTCCGGTGCCGACCGGGCAGCAGACGACGTCGAACGGTATGCCGATCTCTCCGGGCAGCTCCGCGCAGCCGCGGACGGCCAGCTCATTGCTGCCGCCCTCCGGCAGCAGGTGGAAACGGCCGAACTCCCGCCGAAGCTCCTCGATGACGGGCGCGGTGTCCTTGGCGCGGTAGGTGGTGCGGTCCATGTAGGCCAGCCGCATCCCGCGGCCGGTGGCGAAGGTCAGGACGTCGTTGAGCGGAAGGTGCTCCTCGCCGCGGATGACGCCGATGGTCCGGAATCCGAAACGGTCGCCGGCCGCGGCGACGGCCCGCACGTGGTTGGAGTAGGCACCGCCGAAGGTCAGCAGGGTCTCGTGGCCCAGCTCGGAGGCTCGTCTCAGGTTGTGCTTCAGCTTCCGCCACTTGTTGCCGGGCAGGAGCGGATGGATCAGGTCATCGCGTTTCAGGATGACCTGTACGCCCGCGCGGGCTAGCCGGGGGTCGTCGAGCTCGGCGAGAGGCGACGACGGCGTCCGGTCGAGCTCGCACGGCCTGCCCCTCAGAGAACTCATGCTCCCAGGATGCCAACACGATGAAGGTATGCGACCACCGCACTGGCCGCAGCCCGTGTTGTCGCGCATTGCCCAAGGCTCGGATGGCATCGGCGCCTCGGCCGGGGGCGAGGAACCGATGCCATCCGAGCCGCGGTCGTGGTGTCAGCCGCGCGGGTTCCAGCTTTCGGTGTCGATGTCGAGCCGGAGCCGTCGGGCGATGTCGTCCCACCTCACGTACTTGAAGTCGGTGTTCTCACGCACTTCGCCCTCGGAATCCTTCACCTCCGGGGTGTTGGCGCCGTCGTGGGTGACGAACAGGCCCTTGGGGAAACGACGGCCGAGCGGCACGTTGATCACCATGGCCCCGTCGCTGGCCTGCACACCGTCGATGTCGTCCCGCTCGCCGACCCGGAAGGAACCGATGTAGGTGTTGCGTCCGCCCCGGTTGTAGACGGCGAAGGTGTCGTCGCCCTGGCTGGACGCGATCAGGTAGCCCCTGCCGTCCTTGCCGTGGTAGATGGTCAGGCCCTCGGCGTCCGCGGTCAGGTGGGTGCCGCCGTACCCGGGATCGACCCCTGGAACGCATTCCTCGGTCTCGGCGTCGTAGGTGGCCGGCACGCCGTACTCACGCACGCGGTCGATCAGCACCGGCGAGCCGGTGAGGTCGGCGGGGATCCGCCAGATGCCGACGTCCTCCTGGGCGGCGTAGAGGGTGCCGGTCCGGGCGTCGACGACCATGCCTTCGATCTGCGGCCCGACCCCCGGCTCGTCGCAGGGGGTCCAGCTCTGGCCGTTCGGGAGGGTGAAACCGGACGGCAGGTCGATGGTGCGGACCCGCGTGTAGCCGATCTTCCCGTCCGGGGCGTCGGTGAGCTTCAGCAGCGCGAGCCGCGTCGTGTGCCGGCGGCTCACCAGGACGTAGGTGTTCGAGCCCCGCTTCCAGGCCGCGAGACCGTACGCCGTCTCGGCCTTGTTCACCTCCGCCTGCGTGGTGTTGAAGACGAACGGCGCGGCGGGGTCGGTGATGTCGGTGAGCGGTGCCTGGCCCTGGCCCGCCTTCGACGGGTCGATCCGGTAGACGCGCAGCTTGTCGGAGCCGCGGTCGGAGGCGACGAAGATGTCCCGGCGCTCGGAGCGGGACGGGTGGCCGTAGACCACGTCGACGTTGTTCAGCCGGCCGGGCTCGTCGTCCTTGCCGGGCGCGGCCGAGGCGGGCAGGTGCTGGAGCTGCCTGCCGTCCAGGTCGTAGACATACAGGCCGCCTTCCTTGGCGGCGGTGGCGATGACGCTTCCGGCCGGCTCGGTGGGGTGGACCCAGATCGCCGGGTCGTCGCCGTTGGCGTTGCCGCCGGCCGCGTCGTCGAACAGCGCGGGGGTCTCGATTCGGGGGCGGACGGTTGGCAGGTCGCTCGCGGTCGCGGGCATGACCGCGACCGCGAGCATGCCGATCGCCAAAGCGGCGGGGACCAGGCCGGTCAGGGGGCGCATCGCACTCCTCGTGCTCAGGGAACTCCTGCCACCGATCATGTTGAGGAGAACGAAACCGCCGGTGAACCATGCCGGAATATCCATATAAGTTCCTGCGTGGCAATGACGGTCCGGTACGGCACGGCGTTCACGTTCGGGAGACTCACCGGCCGCCGGGCGCTGCCGGACGATCCACTCGCGCGGCTCTCAGCCGGTTGGTTCGCCGAGCGTCCGGGCCGCCATCGGAGGCTCACCGTCCAGGTGGCCCTGAAACTGCGCGTCAAGTTGTGCGTAGTGGTCTGCGAGGTTCTGGAAACCGCGCCCAGAAACGGATCTTCCATCGGCATCGATCACCAGTTCGTCATCGGCCATCGGAATTGCTTTCCTCTATCCGCCGCAGGGTGTCGTCAAGAGCCGACGTCAATCGCATGAAATCGACATTGGCCTGGGCCTCCAAGTCGTCCAGACGCTGCAGCAACGCGTCCAGGCCGGCGTCGTCTATCGCGGAATCGTCTCCGTCGGCCTTGTCGATCTGGCTGAGCCGGTGCCGCTGCGCGGCCCGTACGGCCACCACGATGTGCTCGGCCAACTCCTGCGAACCCGAACGTAGCGCTCGCGGGTTCAACGTCAGTTTCTCCAGGAGTCCATCAGCGCCGACGACCGCGTTGACCAAGCCGGCAGCGGCTTCTCCTGTGCCGCTTGGACCGTCGCCCTGCTGTGAGGCAGCCACCCGGAACCTCCACAATCGCGCGCTTATCACCCGATGCGGGTTGGATGCTACCAGTCAAACGATCACCTAATCGCCGCCCAGGAACCGGCTCGCTGCGATGGGCCGACAGATGCTCTTCGTCCGTCCCAGCAGGTTGTCACGCGTCTCTCCTCAGGAGACGTGTCTCTCTTCAGGAGAACAGGCGGCCCTCAGGAGAACAGGCGGCGGAACAGGCAGGCCGTGAGCAGCCAGAGCGCGAACGGCAGGTCGTGGAGCAGGTAGCGGCGGGCCAACCGGCCGGGCTCGTTGAGCAGCCGGAACAGCCACTCCAGCCCGGCCCGCCGCATCCACAGGGGTGCCCGGCGCACCGCCCCGGCCGCGAACGCGATCGCCGAGCCGCAGCCGACGAACCAGGTGGCGGGCAGGTCCTTGCGAAGCTCCGCGATGAGCCGGTCCTGCTTGGGAAAGCCGAGCCCGACGAAGACCAGCCGGGGCGCGGCGGCCACCACGGCGTCCCTGACCTTCGCGTAGCCCTCCGAAGTGACCTCGAACCCGTACGGCGGGGCATCCGTTCCAGCGACGATCAGCCCGGGATGGCAACCGGTCAGCCGACCGGCCGCCTGCCTGGCCACACCCGGCGGAGCCCCCAGCAGATAGATCGGGTAGCGGTAGAAGGCGGCGGCCTCCGACAGGGACCAGATCAGGTCGGCACCGGTCACCCGGGCGGGGATGGGCGTGCCGAGCAACTTCGCCGCCCACACCAGCGGCATGCCGTCGGCGACCACGAGGTCGGCACCCTCGATGATCCTCCGCGCTTCGGGGTCGCGGGCGGCGGCCCAGCCGATGTCCACGTTCGGAGTGACCAGGTGACCGCCTTCGCCGCGCTTCAACGCGGCGATCACATGGTCGACGACCTCCCCCTCGGTCATCGGATCGATCGAGAGGCCGGCCACCTGCACCCTGCGGCGCAGCCGCTTGCGCGTGGCCTTGTCCGGCCGCGACCGTTGGCGCGGGACCCTCAACGTCTCCTGGGCGGTCTTGAGGGCCATCAGATGCCGTGTCCGCGGTGATGCAGGGTGCTGAGCACCGCCTGGGCCGACACCAGGCCCGCCGCCACGGCCAGCGCGATGGGCGCGCGGGGTTCACCGTGCCGTGCGGTGAACGCCCGCCACGCCCAGCGGCTCGCCTCCCGCCGCCGGCCGAGGGCCGCGTGGTGGAAGGCGAGTTGGCCGTAGACCCGCGCCGCGCCGCGCGGATCCACGGCCAGATCGGGGTGCCGGGCGAGCATCCACTCCAGCCCGGCGATTCGGTCGGCCCAGCGGGCCACGTACAGGGAACCGCCCCAGCGCACGTGCACCAAGGGGCGGTCGACATGCACGATGGGGTGGCGCGCGGCGGCACGCAGCGCCAGGTCCCAGTCTTCGTTCTGGCCGTTGGGCGCGCTCTCGTCCACCCAGAGCTCACCGCGGCGGAACAGGAACGTCGAGGAGTGCACCATCACCATGCGCGAGCGCACCAGGTGAGCCCGGGTGATCCGATCGATGCCGGCGAGACGCGGTACGCGGCGCGAGCCGTACTCGACCTCGATGGCGCAGCTGGAGAACTCCGCGCCCGGTTCCGCCTCCAGCGCGGCGACCTGGGCACTGATCTTGCCTGGCAGCCACTGGTCGTCGTCGTCACAGAAGGCCACCAGGTCGGTGTCCAGCGCCGCGATGCCGGTGTTGCGTGTCCCCGGCAGGCCGGGGCTGAGCCGGTTGGCCATCACCCGGACGCTGCGCGAGACCGTCTTGTCACCCCGGACCGCCAGCGCCCGGCTGGCCAGGAGATCGGCCACCTGATCGGCGACCAGGGCGAGATCGCCGTCATCCACGACGATGACGACCTCGATGGCGCCGGGATGATCCTGATCGAGCGCGGAGCGCGTGGCCGAGCGCAGTTGATCGGGCCGACGCCCTCGCGTGGGGATGACCACGCCCACCGATGGACTCACGCGAGCCTCCCGGAATAGCCGTACTTGATCATTAGGGGCCAGGTCAGTGCGGTGACCAGGCGTTGGTGCCGGGCCGGGGCGGCGGTGCGCCAGCCGTCGTCCGGGGTCAGCGCGATTCGGCCGACCGTGAAGCGCATGGGGTTGCCCGAGGCCGTGTGGGCTGGCGAGAGCTCGGCCTGCGTGCCGTTGAGGAAGTCCAGGCGGGGCCGGAGACCGATCCTGGCGACCAGGCGCCTGAGCGTGGTGGCCGGGGCTTCCAGCAGGTCCTCGTAGCGGACCCTGGTGACGGGGACGCCTCTGCGTCCCAGGAACTCGATGCCGAGATTCTGGGCCAGCCAGTGCGACGAGGTGCGGGCCGGCGACCATCGGGTCATCGGGCGGCCGTCCTCGGGGCGCGCGACCTGCCTGCCCCAGGAGTGCGCGACCGCGCGGGGATCGCGTACGACATGCACGACGTGCACGTCGACCCCGGCCGCCGCCAGGCAGAAAGCCAGGGACGCGTGCTTGCTGGAGTCGACCACCACCGGGCAGTCGGCCACCTCGCCCGCCGCGTCGTACAGGCGGCGGTGGGCGGCGACGTATTCGTCCAGCTCGGCGATCTTGGGCGACGGCCACCCACCGGCGTCCACCCTTTCCTCGGCGATGAGCTGGGCCAGGGCGGGGATGTGCCGGGTGCGGTCCACCCTGTGCCGGAGCGCGAGCACCCGGTGGGCCAGCCCTTCGGACCAGCCGCCGAAGGCGCGCTTACCGGCTTTACGCCAGAACGGGCACAGGCGGAACGGCTCGCGGCACCCGCAGAGCTCGTTTGTCAGCACACCCCTCGCCCAGAGGTGAACGACCTCGCCGAGCGGCGCGATGCCTGGCACCTCACCGAGGAGGCGCTCCAGCAGCGTGGTCCCGCTGCGGCCGAGGCCGCCCAGGAAAACGACCCGGGCGGGAGGCGGGCTATCAGACACAGACACGAATCCTTACCCGATGGATACGGAACGTGCCGACACTAGCGCGGAGAGTGACCAAGCGGTCAGGGAACAGACAAAGGATCTACCTGGGATGTGCCGCGTCGGGATCGCCCGCAGCCAGCCCGCCGCCCGTTCACAGCCCGACTTCACAGCCCGACGGCCGCCCGCCCACCACCCGACGGCCGCTCACCATCCGCCCACAGGCCGACGGCCCCCTCCACCGTGCCCGCATGACGGGCACACCGGCGGAGAGGGCCGTCGTGATGCGTACGGCGGTCACCCGGACAAACGCCTAACCGGCTTCGACGTACGGCGGTCGCCTACCTGGCTTCGGCGTACGGCGGTCGCCCGGACAAACGCCTACCTGGCTTCGACGATCATCCCGGCGCCGACGGTGTTGCTCGTGGCCTCGTCCACAAGGATGAAGCCACCGGTGAGGCGGTTCCTGGCGTAGTCGTCCACGAACAGCGGCTGGGTGACCCGGAGCGAGACCCGCCCGATCTCGTTCAGGCCGAGCGACTGGGCGGACTCGTCGCGGTGCAGGGTGTTGACGTCCAGCCGGTAGTGCAGGTCCCGCACCAGGGCGCGGGCCGTACGGGTGGTGTGCTTGATGGTCAGCTTGGTGCGCGGGCCCAGCTTGCTGGCGTCGGTCATCCAGCAGACCATCGCCTCCAGTTCCTGGGCGGCGTGCGGCTGGTTGTTCGGACGGCAGATCATGTCGCCCCGCGAGATGTCGATGTCGTCCTCCAGCCGGAGGGTCACCGACATCGGCGCGAACGCCTCGTCCACCGGTCCGTCGAAGGTGTCGATCGACGAGATGCGCGTGGCCAGGCCCGAGGGCAGGTGCATGACCTCGTCGCCCGGCTTCAGCACGCCACCGGCGACCTGGCCGGCGTAGCCGCGGTAGTCGTGGAAGGCCGGGTCGGTGGCCTTCTGCGGCCGGATGACGTACTGCACGGGGAAGCGCACGTCGACCAGGTTCCGGTCGGAGGCGATGTGCACGTGCTCCAGGTGGTGCAGCAGGGAGGAGCCGTTGTACCAGGGCATGTTCTCCGAGCGCGACGCCACGTTGTCGCCGTGCAGCGCCGAGATCGGGATGAACGTCAGGTCGGGCGCGTTCAGCTTGGCCGCGAAGGAGGTGAACTCCTCGCGGATCTCCTCGAACCGCTCCTGGGAGTAGTCGACCAGGTCCATCTTGTTGACCGCCAGCACCAGGTGCGGCACCCGCAGCAGCGTGGTCAGGAACGCGTGACGCCGCGACTGCTCCAGCACGCCCTTGCGCGCGTCGATCAGGACGATCGCCAGGTCGGCGGTGGAGGCACCGGTGACCATGTTCCGGGTGTACTGGATGTGCCCGGGAGTATCGGCGATGATGAACTTGCGCCTGGGCGTGGCGAAGTAGCGGTAGGCCACGTCGATCGTGATGCCCTGCTCCCGCTCGGCCCGCAGGCCGTCGGTGAGCAGCGACAGGTCGGTGTATTCGGTGCCGCGGTCGCGGGAGGTGCGCTCGACCGCCTCAAGCTGGTCTTCGAAGATCGCCTTGGAGTCGAAGAGCAGCCGCCCGATGAGGGTCGACTTTCCGTCGTCGACGCTTCCCGCTGTGGCAAAGCGAAGGATGTCCATTAAAGCTGCTCTCCAGGGGTCGTACGGCTTTCGCGAGGAGACTGCGTCGGAAGTGGCCCTCGGATGTGACGAGGCCGGGCTTCCGCGGGGATCGATCGGTGCGACAGGACGTCACGCACTAGAAGTAGCCCTCTCGCTTGCGGTCTTCCATGGAGGCCTCTGAGGCGCGGTCATCGGCGCGGGTGGCGCCGCGCTCGGTGATCCGGGTGGCGGCGATCTCGTCGATGATCTCCTCGACCGTCGCCGCGGTGGACTGGACGGCACCGGTGCAGGTCACGTCGCCGACCGTACGGTAGCGGACCACGGCCTCGAAGAGCGGCTCGTCTTCATCGCGGGTGATGAACTCGCTGTCGGCCAGCAGCATCCCGTCCCGCTCGAACACCTTGCGCTTGTGCGCGTAGTAGATCGACGGGATCTCGATGCCCTCGCGCCGGATGTAGTCCCAGATGTCGAGCTCGGTCCAGTTGGACAGCGGGAAGACCCGGATGTGCTCGCCCTTGCGGATCCTGGCGTTGTAGAGGTTCCACAGCTCCGGCCGCTGGTTCTTCGGATCCCACTGGCCGAACTCGTCGCGGAAGGAGAAGACCCGCTCCTTGGCCCTGGCCTTCTCCTCGTCGCGGCGGGCGCCGCCGAACACCGCGTCGTATTCGTTGTCCTCGATCGCGTCCAGCAGGGTGGTGGTCTGCAGCCGGTTGCGGGACGCCCTGCGGCCGGTCTCCTCGGCCACCCGTCCGGCGTCGATGGAGTCCTGCACGCTGGCCACGACCAGGCGCGCGCCCAGTTGCGCGGCCCGGCGGTCACGGAACTCGATGACCTCGGAGAAGTTGTGGCCGGTGTCGACGTGCATCAGCGGGAAGGGGATCGGGGCGGGCCAGAACGCCTTCTCCGCGATGCGGAGCATGACGATGGAGTCCTTACCACCGGAGAAGAGCAGACAGGGACGTTCGAACTCGGCCGCCACCTCACGCATGATGTGAATGGCCTCTGCCTCGAGAACATCGAGCTGCGACGTGGTGTAGTCGCACTGGAGCATCGCACTTCTCCTAGCGGGGATTATCGGTGCAGATCCCGGATCCCAGCGAGCAACGTTGGCGCTAGTCCCGGTAGGGAAACAAGGATATCCGGCAGTGAGGGGTCAACTTGGTTGTAGACCAGCGGCGAGCCGTCGATGCGACTCGCGTAGGCCCCCGAGGCGAGGGCCACGGCCACCGGTGCGGCGGAGTCCCATTCGTACTGGCCGCCGGCGTGCACGTAGGCTTCGACCTCCCCGGTGAGCACCGCGGAGATCTTCGCGCCCGCCGATCCGATCGGCACCAGGTCGGCGCCCACGAGGTGGGCCAGGTTCTGGACGAACTCCGGCGGGCGGGTCCGGCTGACCGCGATCCGCGGCCTGGCCGCCGCCTGGACCGCGGGGAGCACGGGCGGTTCGAGGGTCGACAGGGTCCGGCCCTGCGCCGGCAGCGCCACCGCCCCCGCGGTCAGCGTGCCGCGCTCCCAGAGCGCCACGTGAACCGCCCAGTCGGCGCGGCCCTCCTCGGCGAACTCGCGCGTGCCGTCCAGCGGGTCGACGATCCACACCCGCTCGGCCGTGAGGCGGCGAGGGTCGAGACGCTCCTGCTGGGTCGCCTCCTCGGACAGCACACTGTCACTCGGGCGCAATCGTGCCAGGGCGTCGGTGAGGAACAGGTGAGAGGCGGTGTCACCCTCCTTGCGCAGGACGGAGGGCTCGTCGAACCCCGTCTTCTCGCGCAGGGCCAGCAGCTTCTCGCCGGCCTCCGTCGCCAGGTCCGCGGCGAGAACATGGTCGTCGCGAATCGTCATCAGTATGCTCCAGCTCCTCGCGCGACGGCTGACCAGGTCTTCCACAGGATCTGCAGGTCCAGCGTGAGGGACCAGTTCTCCACATAACGCAGGTCCAACCGCACTGATTCCTCCCAAGACAGGTCAGATCTCCCGCTGACCTGCCAAAGGCCGGTCATTCCCGGTTTCACCAGCAACCTGCGCCGGACATCGTCTCCATATCGGGCAACCTCCTCCGGTAGCGGCGGCCGAGGGCCCACGAGAGACATGTGGCCGAGCACCACGTTAATCAATTGAGGCAGTTCATCCAAGGAGTGACGGCGTAGCCGCGCCCCCAGCGGGGTCACACGCGGGTCGTTGCGAATCTTGAACAGCACACCCTGACCGTCTCCGGCCAACTCGATCTTCTGCCGCTCGGCGTCGGTGCCCATCGTCCGGAACTTGTAGATCGTGAACTCCTTGCCGTCCCGGCCCACCCGCGTCTGACGGAAGAACGCGGGGCCGGAGCTCGACGCCCGTACGGCCACCACCAGACCGGCGAACAGCGGCAGCAGCGCGACCAGCAGCAGCCCGGCCCCGACCCGGTCGAAGAGGTTCTTGACCACCTGGCGCAGGCCCGCGATCTCGGGGTGGTCCACGTGCAGCAGGGGCAGCCCGGCCGCCGGGCGGATCGTGATCCGCGGCCCGGCCACCTCCATCAGGGCCGGAGCCACGACCAGATCGGTGTCGGTCTTCTCCAGCCGCCAGGCCAGCCGCCGCAGCGCCACACCGTCCATCTCCGGGCAGGCCAGCACCGCGACCGTGTCGGCCGCGACCTGCCCCACCACGAGCGGGACGTCGGAGAAGTCTCCGAGAATCGGAACGCCCTCCACGTCGCCCACGCCGTCGTGCGGCATGCAGACCCCCACGACCTCCATGCCGTGGTAGCGCTCCCGGCGGAGCCGGCGGACCAGGTCGGCGATCGCGGCCCGGTGACCCACCGCGACGACCCGCCGCATGCAGCCACCCTGCATCCGCATCCGGTGCAGGAAACGACGCAGGCCGTACCGTGCCAGGAGGGTGAGCAGCGTCGTCAGCGGGATCGCCAGCACCACGTAGCCGCGGGCCACGTCCGTCTTGGTCACGTAGGCGCCGATGGCGAGCGCCGCGGTGAGCATGAAGCCGCACTGGAAGATCCGCTGGAACTCCTCCGAGCCTAGGCCGATCAGGCGGGGCTCGTAGGCACGGTTCAGCGCGACCGCGCAGACCCACACGACGGGCAGTCCGGCGCTCAGCATGACATAGGGGGTGACGTAGGGAGTGACCTCGCCGAATCGAACGAACAAAGCGAGGGCCCCGGCCAGGGAGGCACAGCCGATGTCGGCGGCGACGGCCCGCGCTCGATGCCCGCGCACCCAGTCCGGCATACGCGGACGGGTCGTCGGCACCGATCTCGGGGTCGCCTGGACGGCGGTCACGTCGCGCACACACTCCCCCTGCGTCACTGCTTGCAAACGTACGGTAACCGAATGCTAGCGACAGGAAGAGCGAGGGGACGGTTGGAAATCGAAACGTATATCTCTGTGGACATTGAGGCCGATGGCCCCATTACCTGGCCGTATTACTGGCCGCGCCTTCACCGTCCGGCGCTATCGAGGGGGACCCGAGACCTTCAGGTCGCCGGTGTGGAAGGTGTTCTGGGTCGGCTCAAGACCCGCCTTGATCAGCGACTCCACCATGTCGGCGGCCCGGTCGACCAGGAACGGCAGGTCCTTGCGCTCCGCGGTGGCGAAGTCCCGCAGGACGAAGGACGCGGCGTCCATCCGGCCGGGCGGGCGGCCGATGCCGAACCGCACCCGCAGATAGTCCTTGGTGGCCAGGGTCTTGGTGATCGACTTCAGCCCGTTGTGACCGTTGTCGCCGCCACCCAGCTTGGCCCGGAGCGCGCCGTACGGAATGTCCAGCTCGTCGTGGACCACGATCACGCGCGCCGGCTCCACCTTGTAGAAGTCGGCCAGGGCCTTGACCGGCCCACCCGAGAGGTTCATGAAGGACAGCGGCTTGGCCAGCACCGCGGGGGCGTCCGCCACGCGGCCTTCCAGCACCTCGGCCCGCGACCTGTGCGCCTTGAAGCGCCCACCGGCCCGCGCGGCGAGTTCGTCAAGCACCATGAAACCCGCGTTGTGCCGGTTCCCGGCATACTCCGGCCCGGGATTCCCCAGGCCCACCACCAACCAGCGGTCCACGGTCGGCATCCCTTCATATGCGCGTCAGGGCAGCCCGATCCCGGGCTGCCCTGACAGGTGTAGCAGAGAAAACTACTCGGCGGCGGCTTCGGCGGCCTCCGCGGGGGCGGCCTCGGCGGCCTCACCCTCGGCAGCCTCACCCTCGGCGGCCTCCGCGGTCGGGGCCGCGATGACGTGCAGGACCAGCGTCTCCGGGTCGGTGACCAGGGAGGTGCCCTTGGGGAGCTTCAGGTCGCCGGCGTTGACGTGGGCGCCGACCTCCATGCCCTCGACGTCGACCTCGACACCGGTCGGGATGTGGGTGGCCTCGGCCTCGACCGAGACGGACACCAGCTGCTGGTCGAGGATGCCGTCGGCCACCTCGCCCGCGACGGTGACGGGGATGTCGACCGTGACCTTCTCGCCGCGCTTGACGAGGAGGAGGTCGACGTGCTCCAGGAAGCCCTTGATCGGGTCACGCTGGACGCCCTTGGGCAGCGCCAGCTCGTCGACCGCACCCTGGAGGCGGATCAGCACGTTCGGCGTGCGCAGGGCGAGCAGGAGCTCGTGGCCGGGGAGCGTGAGGTGCCTGGGGTCCGTGCCGTGCCCGTAGAGGACGACGGGAACCTTGTGCTCGCGGCGGATCTTGCGGGCGGCGCCCTTGCCGAACGCGTCGCGGGCCTCGGCCTTGATGATTACTTCGGACACGGCTGATCTCCTAGGGATCTTCGACGATGGGAAGGGTGCGCTCCCCCTCACCCGCCCTAGCGGAAGGCGTTACGAGCGCACGCAACCTGTATAGGTTACCCGTATATCGCCGGGCTTCGCCCGGCGGCTCGGGTGCCGGTGGCCGGTGCCGTCCCTCGTCGCGTCCTCGCTCCTCGGTCGGGATCACCGGCGCACCCTCTCAGATCAGCTGTCGCCCTCGAACATGCTCGTCACCGAGCCGTCGCTGAACACCTCGGTGATGGCCCGGGCGATCAACGGGGCGATCGACAGCACGGTCAGCTTGTCGAACCTCTTCTCCTCGGCGATCGGCAGCGTGTTGGTGACGATCACTTCGGAGACCTTGGAGTTCTTCAGCCGGTCCACCGCGGGGTCGGAGAACACCGCGTGCGTGGCGGCCACGAGCACGTTGGTGGCCCCCTGCTCGTACAGCGCGTCGGCCGCCTTGCAGATCGTGCCCGCGGTGTCGATCATGTCGTCGATCAATATGCAGGTACGGCCCCGCACCTTGCCGACGACCTCGTTCACCGTCACCTGGTTGGCCACGTCGAGATCGCGGCGCTTGTGGATGAAGGCCATCGGGGTGCCCAGGGTGTCGGCCCAGCGCTCCGTCAGGCGCACCCGGCCGGTGTCGGGCGACACGACGGTGGTCGTCTGCAGGTCGAGCTTGTCCTTGAGGTAGTTGACCAGGACCGGCATGGCGAACAGGTGGTCCACCGGGCCGTCGAAGAAGCCCTGGATCTGCGAGGTGTGCAGGTCGATCGACATCAGCCGGTCGGCGCCCGCGGTCTTGAACATGTCGGCCATCAGCCGGGCGGTGATGGGCTCGCGGCCTCGGCCCTTCTTGTCCTGACGGGCGTAGCCGAAGAACGGCATGATCACGGTGATCCGCTTGGCGGAGGCGCGCTTGAGCGCGTCCACCATGATCAGCTGCTCCATGATCCACTTGTTGATGGGCCCGGTGTGGCTCTGGATGACGAACGCGTCGCACCCCCGGACCGACTCCAGGTAGCGGGCATAGATCTCGCCGTTGGCGAAGTCACGCAGGGCGGTGGGGGTGGTGTCGATCCCGAGGTGGCTGGCCACCTCTTCGGCCAGCTCCGGGTATGCGCGGCCGGAGAAGAACATCAGTTTCTTCTCGCCCGTCTGTGTGATGCCGGTCATGCCGCCCTCCTCGCCTGACGGCTCGTCATTGCCTTCGCGACGCTGCTGCCATCGGCTCGCCCGCTTCGCTCAATCACGTCTTGCTCCCCTGCTGATTCCCGGTTTCGGCTGCTCGCAGCGCTGCCTCGGCCGATTTGGTGCCCGCGCGCCTGCGCACGACCCACCCTTCAATGTTGCGCTGCCGCCCCCGGGCCACCCCGATCGACCCCGCTGGGACGTCACTGTCGATGACCGAGCCCGCGGCAGTGTATGCGCCGTCACCGATGTTCACCGGTGCGACGAGCATGGTGTCGCACCCGACGAAGGCGTGTTCGCCCACCGTCGTGTGGTGCTTGTTGACCCCGTCGTAGTTGACGAAGACCGCCGAGGCGCCGATGTTCGCCCCGGCTCCGATCGTGGCGTCGCCCACATAGGTCAGGTGGGGTACTTTCGCCCCCTCGCCCACTCGGGCGTTCTTCATCTCGACGTAGGTTCCGGCCTTGGCCTTGTGAGCGAGCACGGTTCCCGGCCGCAGGTACGCGTAGGGCCCCACCAGAGCCTGGGGGCCGATCTCGGCCTCGACGCAGACGGCGTTGCGGACGACCGCCCCCTCGCCGACGACCGTGTCGGTCAGCGTGGAGGCCGGCCCGACCTCGGCGCCCTCCGCGATGGCCGTACGGCCGTGCAGCTGGGTGCCCGGGTGGATCACCACGTCCCGTTCCAGCGTCACGTCCACGTCCACCCACGTGCTGGCCGGGTCGATCACCGTGACCCCGGCGCGCATGTGGGTCTCCAGCAGCCGGGAGTTGAGCACCTTGCGGGCGAAGGCGAGCTGCACCCGGTCGTTGACGCCCTCCACCTCGACGTAGTCGGGCGCGACGTACGCGCCGACCCGGTGGCCGTCCTCCCTCAGGATGGACAGGACGTCGGTGAGGTATTCCTCACCCTGGGCGTTGGAGGTGGACACCCGCTTGACGGCGTCGGCCAGCAGGAGCCCGTCGAAGGCGTAGACGCCCGAGTTCATCTCCTTGATCGCCCGCTGCTCGGGGCTGGCGTCCTTCTCCTCGACGATCTCCAGGACCGCTCCCGTGGTGTCGCGGATGATCCTGCCGTAGCCGTGGGGATCGGGCACCTCGGCGGTGAGCACGGTGACGGCGTTGCCGTCCTCGCCGTGCCGTCCGAGCAGTGCGGCGAGCGTCTCGGCGCGCAGCAGGGGTGTGTCCCCGTAGGTGACCAGGACCGTGCCGTCGATCGTGCCGATCGTTTCCAGCACGACCCTGACCGCGTGACCGGTCCCCTTCTGCTCGGCCTGCACAACGGCCCGCGCGTCGGGGCTGGTCCGCGCCAGATGCGCCTGGACCCGCTCCCTTTCATGACCGACGACAACAATGAGCCGCTCGGGTTCGAGACCTCGAGCGGCGGTGAGCATGTGGTCGACCAGGGTACGGCCGCACAGCTCGTGCAGGATCTTGGGTGTTTTCGACTTCATCCGGGTGCCCTCGCCTGCGGCGAGGACAATGATGGCGGCCGGGCGCGGCACACTCACGGACGAGGCTCCCTCGGCGTCGCGGCTGAGACATGACGGAGCGGGATGACAGATGGCTACCCCCAGGGCATCGCACGGTCACCCACTCGACAACGTGAGGATACCTTCCCCTCCGCGAACCAACTCAGCCGACCAGCCCGGTCAACGAACAACAGAGGTCATGGCTCCGGCACCAGGACTCGAACCTGGACAACAAGAACCAAAATCTTGCGGGCTGCCAATTACCCAATGCCGGATCAGCCGGACTCCTCAGACTTCCGTCCGAGCATCCGGCACCCCATACGATACCGAGCCGCCGATTCGAAACACTCCTCGCGGACGAATCCGGAGGATTCCAGTCATCTAAGACCCGCGACCACGCGCGGATCGTTGATGCTGCTGCCCTGTCTTCCACCCCGGTCGCCCGGAGTTTCCCGCCCAACCCGCTCTCCCGGCCAAGTTTGGTTATCGCTCGCCCGTTCGATCAGCAAAACCATACCGTCTCCGGGCGTCAAACGGCAGAGAGTTGATGCCACAGCACGCTCACGGGTCACATGATGGGTTGTCTCTTACCAGGTCAGACGGGTAGTACACAAGACAGGAAACACCTAGGCAGTCAACCCGGGAACTTCACCTTCCCCACATTAGGCGCTTAGGGATTCCTAACTTACGATGGCGTAGGTTACGGTGGCGTAGCCCGACAAAAGCCCATCTTCCTCCCTGATTCCTCGTGAGGTAGCGCATGACCGTCATCGCAGAACGCCCCGCACCGGGTCCCAAACCGGATGTGGACCCCGAGCCGAAGACCAAGCCCGAGCTCGTCACCTTCGGGGTGGTCGTGGCCGCGCCGCTGATCGCCCTCGCCACCGCAGTCCCGTTCGCATGGGGTTGGGGCCTGGGCTGGACCGATGTCGTGATCGCGAGCGTCTTCTACGTGGTCTCCGGCCTGGGCGTGACCGTCGGTCTGCACCGCTACTTCACCCACGGATCGTTCAAAGCCAAGCGCCCTATGAAAATCGCGCTGGGCATCGCCGGCAGCATCTCACTGGAGATGTCGGTGCTGGACTGGGTGGCCACCCACCGCAAGCACCACAAGTTCTCCGACAAGGAAGGCGACCCGCACTCCCCCTGGCGCTTCGGGACCGGTTTCCGCGCCGTGACCAAGGGGCTGCTCTGGGCGCACATGGGCTGGCTGTTCGAGACCGACCGCGCCAACCGCGAGAAGTACGCTCCGGACCTGGTCAAAGACCCGGACGTCATCAAGCTGCACAAGTTCTTCCCGGTGCTGGCGATCACCTCGCTGGTGCTCCCCGCAGTGCTGGGCGGCCTGCTGACGTGGTCGTGGTGGGGCATGGTCACCGGCTTCTTCTGGGGCACGCTGGTCCGGATCGGCCTGCTGCACCACGTGACCTGGTCGATCAACTCCATCTGCCACGTCTTCGGCGAAGAGGTCTTCGAGTCGCGTGACAAGTCGCGCAACGTGTGGTGGCTGGCCATCCCCTCCTTCGGCGAGTCCTGGCACAACCTGCACCACTCCGACCCGACCTGCGCCCGGCACGGCGTGCTCAAGGGTCAGATCGACCTCAGCGCGGGCGTGATCCGCTGGTTCGAGAAGGCCGGATGGGTCCATTCGGTCCGCTGGCCGACGCCCGAGCGACTGGCGGCGAAACGCATTGCCCGCTGACCCCCCCAGGGCCGCCCAGGCGGCCCGCGCATACACAACGCCCGCTGACCCCCCCAGGGCCGCCCAGGCGGCCCGCGCATACACAACGCCCGCTGACCCCCCCAGGGCCGCCCAGGCGGCCCGCGCATACACAACGCCCGCTGACCCCCCCAGGGCCGCCCGCGCACGCGCACCGCGCGCCAACTCCTCCAGGGCCGCACAGGCGGCCCGCACCCGCGCCGAACTTCCAAAAACCACCCAGACGACGCCGAGCGATTCCGTCAAACTTGACCGGACTGCCGGGACTGTCGGGATCGAGGTAGTCCGGGAGGTGGTTCCCGCTTCACCGCCAGTTAGCGCCATTATTAGAACCGTGAGCGAACCTCGACGACGCATGTCAGGCAAGGAACGCCGGGAACAGCTGATCCAGATCAGCAGGACCCTGTTCGCGGAGAAGGGGTTTGACGGGACATCGGTCGAGGAGATCGCGGCGACCGCCAATGTCTCCAAACCGGTGGTCTACGAGCACTTCGGCGGCAAGGAAGGCGTGTACGCGGTCGTCATCGACCGGGAGATGCAGAAGCTGCTCGGCATGGTGACGGAGGCACTGTCGGCCTCACACTCGCTGATCAAGCTGGAGCGGGCCGCTCTGGCACTGCTGGCGTATGTGGAGGAGAACAGCGAGGGCTTCCGGATCCTGGTCCGCGACTCGCACGCGGCCTCGGGGACGGGCACGTTCGCCAGTCTGATCAACGACATCGCCAGCCAGGTCGAAGACGTGATGGTCGACGAGTTCGTGGAGCGGGGCTACGACCCGAAGCTGGCGCCGATGTACGCGCAGATGCTGGTCGGCATGGTGGCGCTGACCGGCCAATGGTGGCTGGACGTGCGCAAGCCCTCGCGCGAGGAAGTGGCCGCGCATCTGGTCAACCTCGCGTGGAACGGCCTCACCGGACTGGACCCCCGGCCTCGACTGACCGCCTCCTCCCGGGGCATGGAACAGCGCCGGGCACCGCTGCCGCCGCGTCCGACCGAAAAAGAACTGCGCGAGATGGGCAAGGCCCGCGAACGCGAGCTCAAGGAGCAGGAGAAGATCCGGGAGCGCGAGCAACGCGAGGCGGAGAAGCTGGCGCGCGAGCAGGAGAAGACCCGGCTCCGGGAGCAGCGTGAGCTGGAAAAGACCCGCGAGCGCGAGTTCCGCGAGCAGGAACGGCTCTACAGGGAGCAGGAGAAGGCCCGCGAACGGGAGTTCAGGGAACTGGAGAAGATCCGGATCCGCGAGGCCAAGGCCACCGAGAAGGAGACCGCCAGGCAGGCCAGGTTTGCCGAACGCGCTGGCGAGAGGCAGGGAAAACTTGAACCGACCGAGTAAGCAACAGCGGTCGTTGAGCCGAAATTAACGTTCCGTTCAACCAAAGCGGGCATTCTGGTCATATGTCCGCCGAACTCGCGCACCCCACCTCCGAAGGACTCCCTGAAGGGCTTCCCCTCCCGCAAGAACGCTTCCTCAATCGCGAGGAGAGCTGGTTGCAGTTCAACCAGCGGGTCCTGGAACTGGCAGAAGACTCCTCCCTGCCCCTGCTGGAGAGGGTCAGGTTCCTGGCGATCTTCGCCAGCAACCTGGATGAGTTCTTCCGGGTGCGGGTGGCCGGTCTCAAACGGCGGATGGCCACCGGCCTGCTGCTGCGCACCAAAAGCGGGCTGAAGCCCCGCGAGGAACTGGCCAGGATCGCCTCGATCGCCGACGATCTCGCACAGCGCCACTCGGCCTGCTTCCACGAGCGGCTGCGCCCGCAACTGGCCTCCGAGGGCATCGAGATCGTGCGCTGGGAGGACCTGGGCCGGGACGAGCGCACCGAGATGCGCAAGCTGTTCCGGGAGAGGATCCGGCCGGTCCTGACGCCTCTGGCGGTGGACCCCGCCCATCCTTTTCCCTATATTTCCGGCCTGTCGCTGAACCTGGCCGTTACCGTTCGCAATCCCGCGACCGGTAACACCGTGTTCGCGCGGGTGAAGGTGCCGAGCCAGCTCCCCCGCTTCGTCGCGGCGTCCAAGGACCGCTTCGTCCCCCTTGAGGATGTGATCGCCGCTCACCTCGGCCAGCTCTTCAAGGGCATGGAGGTCGTCGAGCACCACGTCTTCCGGGTGACCCGCAACGAGGACCTGGACGTGGACGAGGACGTCACCGAAAACCTCATGCAGGCCCTGGAGCGCGAGCTGCTCAAGCGCCGCTTCGGCCCGCCGGTTCGCCTGGAGGTCGAGGACACCATCACGCCCGAGGTGCTCGACCTGCTGGTGGACGAGCTGGGGGTGGCCGAGCATGAGATCTACCGGCTGTCCGGCCCGCTGGACCTGACCGGGCTGCACGCGATCGCCGACCTGGACCGGGGGGAGCTGAGCTTCCGCCCGTTCGTGCCCGCCGAGGTCGTCCACGTCGAGGACGACATCTTCGCGGTGCTCCGCGAGCGGGACGTGCTGCTGCACCACCCGTACGACTCGTTCTCCACGAGCGTGCAGCGCTTCATCGAGCAGGCTGCGGCGGACCCGGCCGTGCTGGCCATCAAGCAGACGCTCTACCGGACCAGCGGCGACTCCCCGATCGTGGACGCGCTGATCGACGCGGCCGAGGCGGGCAAGCAGGTCGTCGTGGTGGTGGAGATCAAGGCGCGGTTCGACGAGCACGCCAACATCACCTGGGCGCGCAAGCTGGAGCGGGCCGGGTGCCATGTGGTCTACGGGGTGGTGGGGCTGAAGACCCACTGCAAGCTGGCCCTTGTCGTACGGCAGGAGCCCTCCGGCGAGCTCCGGAGCTACTGCCACATCGGCACCGGCAACTACAACCCCAAGACCGCCCGCGTCTACGAGGACCTTGGCCTGCTCACCGCCGACCCGCTGGTCGGCGAGGACGTCACCGACCTGTTCATCCACCTGACCGGATACTCCAACCACTCGGCCTACCGGCGGCTGCTGGTCGCCCCGCACTCGATGCGCGGCGGGCTGCTGGCCAGGATCGAGCGGGAGATCTCCCACCAGGAGGCGGGCCGCCCGGCCAGGATCAGGATGAAGACCAACTCCCTGGTGGACGAGCCGATCATCGACGCGCTCTACCGGGCCTCCCAGGCGGGCGTCCCGGTGGACCTGTGGGTGCGCGGGGTGTGCACGCTGCGACCGGGCGTCCCGGGGCTGTCGGAGAACATCCGGGTCAGGAGCGTGCTGGGCCGCTTCCTCGAACATTCGCGGATCTACGAGTTCGGCCACGGCCGCAGGCCGGAGATCTGGATCGGCAGCGCCGACCTGATGCGCCGCAATCTGGAGCGCCGGGTGGAGGCGCTGGTCAAGGTGACCAGCCAGCAGCAGCGGCTCTATCTCACCGCGCTTCTCGACCGGGTGACCTCGGAGGAGACCTCCACGTGGTGGCTCAACTCCGACGGGACCTGGACCCGGAAGGACGGCGACGACCTGCAGAGCCATCTGGTCGGCATGCGGCGGTGGAGGGCGATTGATGACTGAGCTGGACGTCCGGCCGACCGACATGATCCGCGCCGCCGGGGCGGTGGTGTGGAGAGGTCCGGAGTCCGCGCCAGAGGTCGCACTCGTTCACCGCCCGAAGTACGACGACTGGACGTTCCCCAAGGGGAAGCTGAAGACCGGCGAGCACGTCATCGCCGGTGCCCTGCGCGAGGTGGCCGAGGAGACCGGGATCACCGTGCTGCTCGGCCGCTCGCTGCCGCCGATCCACTACCTGAAGGGCAAGCGGCTCAAGCGCGTCGACTATTGGGCGGCCCGGCCTCTCTCCGAGGAGCCGAGAGTCTTGGCGGACACCGGCGAGGCAGGCGGGGTGGACGAGGTCGACGCGGTGATCTGGCTGCCGGTGAGCGAGGCCAGGCGGCGGCTGACCTACGAGTGGGACGCCGGGCTGCTCCATGCCCTCACCGCGCTTCCCCTGGTGACCACACCGCTCATCCTCGTCCGGCACGGCACGGCCGGTTCCCGGCAGGAGTGGGAGGGCGACGACGACGAACGACCGCTCGACGAGTCCGGCAGGAGGCAGGCCGAGGTGCTCGCGGACGTGTTGCGCGGCTACCGCCCCGTGGAGCTGGTCAGCTCGCCGAGCAGGCGGTGCGTCCAGACCCTGGAACCGTACGCCAGGCGGACCGGCCTGGAGATCCGCGAGGAGCGGTGCCTGTCGGAGACCCGCTACGACTCTCACGCCGCGCGGCGCCTGGTCGCCGAGGCCCTCGGCTCGGATCGTCCCGCGGTGCTCTGCAGTCACGGCAAGGTGCTCCCCGAACTGGTCGCCGGGGTCGCCGACCGGCCGGGAAACGTGCATCTGCGCAAGGGTGAGTTCATGGTGTTGCACCACGCCGACGGGCAGATCGTGGGCATGGACCGCTACGTCACCTAGTCCGCGGCCGCATGTCGAAGAAGTAGAAGATCAACAAGAAGACGTACAGGCATAGGCTGGCGATCGCGCTGACCGCGCCGACGATCGTGGCGACAAGGTAGAGCACCGGCCCCATTCCCCAGCGGATGCGCAGGGCCCGCGCCTCGGCGGGTGTGATGCTGTCACCGAGGTGACGGTGCCCGGCCGAGGCGTACCACCACAACCCGTTGAAGAAGATTCCGCCGATCACCAGGATCACGCCGTAGAAGACCGCGGCGGCGCCGCTTCCCTCTCCCTCCGTGATGGCCTCGGCCAGCACGTGCGTGGGGAACGGCAGGAAGGCCACGTCCATGAGCAGGAGCAGGTTCAGCGCGAGCAGCATCCCGTCAGCCCTGCGGATGTGGTGGAACATCCGATGGTGGTTCATCCAGACCATCCCGATCAGCATGAACGTCACCGCGTAGGCGAGATAGGAGGGCCAGAGCCCGACCAGCGCCTCCCAGAGATGATGACCCGGCTTCTCGGGAAGCCTGATCTCCAGGATCAGCAGGGTGATCGCGATGGCGAAGACACCGTCGCTGAAAGCCTCGACACGACCGGTCCTCATAGCGGTGTCCCCGCTGACATCAGACATGGCGAGGATCGTAGCGAAGCCGCCATATCGCCTTAAAGCGACATCCCCCCGCTCAGAGCAGCGTCCGCATGGCCTGCGTGGTCTCGGCCCAGATGCGGGGGAACTCCTCGTAGGCGCGCTCGGCCTCGGCCCGTTCCAGACCGGTCAGCACGCCGTAGGTGAAGGTGTCCTCCCCGGCCCGCCGGGCGGTCTCGGCCTCGGCCGCCAGCCGCCCCTGCGCGATGACGCCGTCCAGGTGCGTGCCCAGCACCTCCTGTACGGCTTCGGCCTGCTTGGCAGGTTTGTCCATCCCGAGCGCCTCGGCCGTGTAGCGAGCCCGCTTGGCCGCCTTGCGCACGTCGTGCATGGCCTGTTCGCGCTCGGCGGGGTCGTCGATGGCCTGGGCGGTGTCGTAGGCCCTGGTGACCCGGCGCCAGCTCTTGGCGGCCACGGCGTGCAGGATTTCGCCGGGCTTGCCGGCGGCCTTGGTGAGCACGGGGGTGCCGATCAGATCGTCGAGGGCGTCGAGCAGGGCGAAGTAGCGTTCCCCGCTGAGCGTCTCCCTGATCCGGTCGTAGGCCTCATGCTCCTCGTCCAGCAGGTCGGAACTGAGGCGGGCCCTGACCGGGCCCACGATCAGGTCGCCGTCCAGGCTGTCGAGCCTGCCGCCGAAGCGTTCCCTGATGACCTCCAGGTCGCGCGCCTCGCCGAGGATCTGGCCCAGCCACTTGAGCTCGTCCTGGAGGTTCTCGGTGCCCTCGACGATCGACTTGAACGACTTCAGCGCGCTGCGGAGCCGCCGGGCGGCGACGCGCATCTGATGCACGGCGTCCTCCTCCGCCCGCCGTACCCGGGGGTCCTGGGAGAGCAGGACCCCGACCTGGGAGGAGAGATAGTCGACGACGGCCCCGCCGGCGGAGCCCGGCTTGGTCCGCGCGTGCGGAGTCTCGGGGACCGGACCCACGGCGCCGAGCAGGCGGGAGAGCTTGCTGGCCGACTCGGCGGGGACGGCCCCGGCCTTGACCAGACGCTTTCCGATCTTCTTGAGCAGCTTCTCGTCGCCCTCGACCAGCTCCGCCTCGACCTCACGCCAGCGCTCGACATGCGGGTGGGCGCCGAACACCGTGCCCTTGACCCGGTCGTCGGCGATCTCCGCCAGCCGGACGCCCGCGCCGTTGACCGGCGTGCTCACCTCACGGCGGGTGTCGAGTTCCGCGACCGGGGCGAGAGGCGCTCCCCGGGTGTAGGCGAGCACGAGATTCGCCAGCTCAGGCGGGACCATTTTGGTGCTGCGGGTCAGGGGATGGGTGATCTCCTGCCGGACGCCCTTCGCCTTGGGCAGCTTGAGGTGCCACCCGGGATCGGCTCCACCTCTGCGCCGCCGCAGGGTGATGCCGCGCGCGGCGAGCCGCAGGTCGGCCGTGTCGAAATAGAGCGCGACGAGCCGGTGGGCCTTGGGGCCCGTGACCTCCGAGACACCCGGCAGATCGGTCAGCCCGGGGATCCCGTAGTCAGCGGGGACATCGAACTTGTCCTCAATCTCTATCGCCACCGGTCATCCCCTGACTTGCCCAGATATCTACCGCGTTCTAGCAGTATTTATTGATGCCCGGCTACTCGTCCATAAACTCTGAGGAGTCGATCATTTCTGGGCCACCACGAAGATCCGCCGGAAGGGGAAGACCGTGCCGTAGGACCGGCGCGGATAGGCCTCCTCCAGCAGGGCCGCGCAGTCGCCGAGAAAGGCACCGGCCTCTTCGGGGGTCAGCCGGTCGAGCACGGGACGCAGCGCGGTCCCGGTGATCCACTTGAGCACGGCGTTCTCGCCGTGGAGCACGTGCAGGTAGGTGGTCTCCCACGCGTCCACCCGGCAGCCCAGCTCGGCGAGTTGGGCGAGATAGTCGCCCGGCTCCCCGACCGGAGTGTCCCTGACCAGGTCTCCGAGCCGGTCACGCCATTTCGTACGGCACAGCTCGCGGACCAGGACGTGGCTGGGAGCCGCGAAGTTGCCGGGCACCTGGAAGGCGAGCCAGCCTCCGGGGACGAGCGCGTCGACCCAGCGCGGCAGCAGCTCCCGGTGCTCGGGCACCCACTGCAGGACGGCGTTGGACACGATCACGTCCACCGGGCGTCCGGGCCGCCATCGTGTGACGTCGTCCACGGAGAAGGTCAGCCGGTTCCCGGCCGGCGCCCTCTCGATCATCGCGGGTGAGGAGTCGAAGCCGTGAACGTCGGCCTCCGGCCAGCGTCTGGCCAGCTCGGCGGTGAGCTCGCCGGTGCCGCAGCCCGCGTCGACCACATGGGCGGGACGCTCTGCGGATATCCTGGCGACGAGGTCGAAGAAGGGCCTCGAACGCTCGTCGGCGTAGCGGCCGTAAATTGTCGGATCCCAAATATCTCTTGACATCGAGATAATTGGTATCCGGAGAGTTATCTCGATGTCAAGAGAGATACACTCGCGGCATGACCCTGCACCACGCGGACCACGACGCCGGCCGGTCGGAAGACGAGGTGGATCGGCTGGTCGCCGCCTGGCGCCAGGAACGGCCCGACCTCGATGTGGAGCCTCTCCAGGTGCTCAGCCGGGTCTCCCGGCTCGCCCGCCACCTCGATCGCGCCCGCCGGGCCGCCTTCGCCGAACACGACCTGGAGCCGTGGGAGTTCGACGTGCTCACGGCCCTGCGCCGGGCCGGCGAGCCGTACGAGCTGAGCCCGGGGGCCCTGCTTCGCGCGACCCTGGTGACCTCCGGGACGATGACCAACCGGATCGACCGCCTCACCGCGGCCGGGCTGGTCCGGCGGCGTCCCGACCCCGAGGACCGGCGCGGGGTCCTGGTCTCCCTGACCGACGCCGGGCGGACCCGGGTGGACGGCGCCTTCGCCGACCTGCTCCGCCGCGAGCGGGAGCTGCTGGCAAGCCTCGGAAAACATGAGCAGCAGGCCCTGTCGGGCCTGCTGCGCACGCTACTTGTCCCTTTTGACGCGACCGACACCGGAGCGCACTGAGCCCTCTGCCCCGTCATACAGGGATAAACCAGCCGAGGTCAGGCACTCATTCGCCGAGGCGGTCGGCCACCTCCAGCCATTCGGCTTCGATGGTGTCCTTCTCGGCGAGGATCTCCTTGAGCTCGGCGTCGAGCGAGGCCAGACGGCCGTAGTCGGCGGCGGCGTCGGCCATGGAGGCGTGAAGTTTGGCCTCCCTGCCGCTCAGCTTGTCGAGCTGGCGCTCCAGGCGGGAGAGCTCCTTGCGAAGCTCGCGCTCCTCCTTCGCGGACAGGCCCGTCTCTGCCGCCCGCGCGCTCTCGGCCGGAGCCGCGGAAGCAGCGCCTGAGGCCGCACGGGCGGACAGCGCCGCGCCCGAGGCGCGCCGCGCCAGATATTCGTCCACGCCGCCCGGAAGCATCGACAGCCTGCCGTCACCGAGCAGCGCGACCGTCCGGTCGGCCACCCGCTCCAGGAAGTAGCGGTCGTGGCTGACCAGGATCAGCGTGCCCGGCCAGCCGTCGAGCAGGTCCTCCAGCTCGTTCAGCGTCTCGATGTCGAGGTCGTTGGTCGGCTCGTCGAGCAGCAGCACGTTCGGGTCGTCCATCAACAGGCGCAGGAGCTGGAGCCGGCGTCGCTCGCCACCGGACAGGTCGCCGACGACCTTCCACTGGGCCTCACCCTTGAAGCCGAGGCGCTCCAGGAGCTGGGAGGCGGTCCACTCCTTCTTCCCGACCTGGATGAACTTGCGGATCTCCTCGACGCTTTCCAGCACGCGCCGCCGGGGATCGACCTCGCCCAGCTCCTGCGACAGGTGCGCCAGGCGGACCGTCTTGCCCCGCACCATCTTGCCGGAGTCGGGCTGGACCGTCCCTGCGAGCAGGCGCAGCAGCGAGGACTTGCCCGAGCCGTTCACGCCGATCAGGCCGATCCGGTCACCCGGGCCGAACTGCCAGGTGGCGCCGTCCAGGACCAGAGGACCTTGACCGGGCCCCCCGGCGTGCAGGGTGACGCCTTCGAGGTCATAGACCGTACGGCCCAACCTGGCGGTGGCGAACTTGACCAGCTCGACGCTCTCCCGGGGAGGAGGCTCGTCCGCGATCAGCGCCTGGGCGGCCTCGATGCGGAACTTGGGCTTGGAGGTGCGGGCGGGCGGGCCGCGGCGGAGCCAGGCGATCTCCTTGCGCATGAGGTTCTGGCGGCGGGCCTCGGAGGCGGCGGCGATCCGGGCGCGCTCGGCCTTGGCCAGCACGTAGGCGGCGTATCCGCCCTCGTAGCGCTCGACCGAGCCGTCCACGACCTCCCAGGTCCTGGTGGACACCGCGTCGAGGAACCACCGGTCGTGGGTGACGACCAGCAGCGCGCTCTTGCGCCCCGACAGGTGCCTGGCGAGCCAGTCGATGGCCTCGATGTCGAGGTGGTTGGTGGGCTCGTCCAGAATGATCAGGTCGTGCTCGCCGATGAGAAGCCTGGCGAGCGCCGTACGGCGCCGCTCGCCACCCGACAGGCTTCCGGCGGGCGCGGTCAGGTCGACGTCGCCGAGAAGGTTGGCGAGGATCTCGCGGATGCCCGCGTCACCGGCCCACTCGTGCTCGGCCCTGCCGCCGAGGACGATCTCCCCGACCGACAACGCCGGATCGAGGTCGTCGCCCTGGGACAAAGTCTCCACGTGAAGACCTCGGTTGTGGGTGACCCGCCCGGCGTTGGGCTTGAGGTCACCGGCGATCACCGAGATGAGCGTGGTCTTGCCGCCGCCGTTGCGGCCGACCACCCCGATGCGGTCACCGGCCTCGATGCCCAGGGAGACGTCGCTGAGCAGAGGCTTGGGACCGTACGAGTGGGAGACCGATTCAAGATTGACCAGATTCATCGCCCTACAAGGGTATCCGGTCTCGGACTACACGACCGTCGGACCGGGAACCGGGCCGTAGGCGGTGATGACGTCGCGGGCCACGCCTGCGGCCTTGAGCGACAGGGCCAGCTCTCCGGCGTGGGCCTCGGACTCGGCCAGGAAGGCGCAGGTGGGCCCGGAGCCGGAGACGAGGGCGCCGAGGGCGCCGTACTCGCGGCCGGTGTCCAGGGTGCGGGCCAGGGAGCGGCGGAGCATCACGGCGGCGGGTTGCAGGTCGTTGGCCAGCTCGGCGCCGAGGGCCTTGGCGTCCCCCCCGCGGAGCGCGGCCAGCAGCGGGTCGGCGGCTTGAGGCCAGGCCACCTGCTCTCCGATCGCCTCACGCATGCGGTCGCACTCGGCGTAGACCTTGGCCGTGGACAGACCGCCGTCGGCCAGGGCGAACACCCAGTGGAACGTACCGCCCACCTCCAGAGGGGACAGTCGCTCTCCCCTGCCGGTGCCCACGGCCGTGCCGCCGAGCAGGGCGAACGGGACATCACTGCCGAGGTCGGCGGCGATCTCCAGCAGGTCCTCCGTCGGCAGGCCGAGGCCCCACAGCTCGTTGCAGGCCACCAGCGCCGCGGCGGCGTCGGCGCTGCCGCCCGCCATGCCGCCTGCCACCGGGATCGACTTGCGGATGAGCAGGCTCACGCCGTACGAACGGCCCGCGTGCCTGGCCAGCGCGAGGGCGGCCTGGATGGCGAGGTTGTCGTCGTCTTCGGGCACCTGGTCGGCGGACTCGCCCTCGACCCGGACGCTCACCCCGATCTCCGCGGTGGCCGTCACCTCGTCGAAGATCGAGACGGCGTGGAAGATGTTCACCAGATCGTGGTAGCCGTCATCGCGCAGCGGCCCGACCGCCAGTTGCAGGTTCACCTTGGCGGGCACGCGGACGGTCACGGAGTTCATGCGTCCCTCATCGGCGCTCGCTCGCTAGTCACGAGGCCGATCGTAACGGGGTCTGCCTTTGCCCCATGCAATCCCCTCGACAAATCCGCCTATGTGCGGTTTTCGGCGATTCGCGCGAAATCTTCGACAGTGAGCTGTTCGCCGCGCTGGGAGGGGTCGATCCCCGCCGCCCTGAGCGCCTGCTCCGCGGCCGCCGCCGTACCGGCCCAGGAGGCCAGGGCGGCGCGCAGCGTCTTGCGGCGCTGAGCGAAAGCCGCGTCCACGACGGCGAAAACCTCCTCGCGGGTGGCCGTGGTGGCAGGAGGCTCGCGGCGGGTCATCGCGACCAGACCGGAGTCCACGTTGGGAACCGGCCAGAAGACCGTGCGGCCGACGGGACCCGCCCGGCGCACGTCGGCATACCAGGCGGCCTTGATCGAGGGGATGCCGTAAATCTTGGAACCGGGCGTGGCGGCCAGCCGGTCGGCGACCTCCGACTGAACCATGACCAGGATGTTGCGCAGCGACGGCAGCGTCTCCAGCAGGTGCAACACCACCGGAACGGACACGTTGTAGGGCAGGTTGGCGACCAGCGCGGTCGGCTTGTCCTCCGGCAGGTCACCCGGAAGGACGCGCATGGCGTCGGCGAGCACGACGGTGAGGCGGCCGGCCAGCTCCGGGGCGTGCTCGGCGACGGTCAGCGGAAGCTGGGCGGCCAGGACCGGGTCGATCTCCACGGCCACCACGTTGCGGACCTCGGGAAGCAGGGCGAGGGTGAGCGAGCCCAGGCCGGGACCGACCTCGATGACCACGTCGTCCGGCCGCAGCCCGGCGACCCGGACGATCCGGCGGACCGTGCCGCCGTCGATCACGAAGTTCTGGCCGAGCTTCTTCGTCGGGCGGATATCCAGCTTCTCCGCCAAATTACGTATCTCTACCGGGCCGAGAAGGCTCATGCTGGTTCCCCGCCCGGCGGCACGGAACCGGCGCCCGCCGGGCCGCTGTGCCCACTGACTCGTTCGCTGCGTTCGCTCACGGCTGTACTCCCCACGTCATCCGACAAGTCTCGCGCATCGAACAACCTGTGACGACGCGTGACGGACACGAGAGGTTCCGCTGTGACTCCTCCGCTCCCCGAAGAGAACGGCTTCTCGCCTCCCTCGGCCGAGGCTGGCGACGGCCAAGCCCTGACCGCTTCGAACAGAAAACCCGTAGCAGGGAGGCGATTCCACCGGCAGGTAAACCTGGCGTCCCCCTCCCCCGAGATGATGGATAGACATGATGGATAACGTTGCCATACGGGGGGTCATCGGTGAGGAAGGGAATCCACCCCGTGAAGAGGACGTGAACCAGCCGGGTGTCGAAGGGTTACGCCCCGGCGATCCAGCGCAGATCGGGGGATACCGGCTGCTCGGTCGCCTTGGTGAGGGCGGCATGGGCACTGTCTATCTCGCGCTGGCCCCGACCGGGCGTGCGGTGGCGGTCAAGGTGGTCAAGCCGGAGTTCGCGATCGAGGAGGGGTTCGCCGCGCGCTTCCACGCGGAGGTGGAGAACGCCCGGCGGGTGGCCTCCTTCTGCACCGCCCAGGTGCTCGACAACGGCAACGACGACGACGGCCGGCCGTACATGGTCACCGAATACATCGCCGGCACGCCCCTGTCCCGCCAGATCACCCAGTACGGCGCGCTCGAACCCGGGCCCCTCCACGGCGTGGCCCTGGGGGTCGCCGCCGCGCTGGCCGCGATCCACGTCGCCGGGCTGGTCCACCGCGATCTCAAGCCCGCCAACGTGATCCTGTCCATATCCGGGCCGCGCGTGATCGACTTCGGCATAGCCAGGGCACTGGACTCCACCCACAGCTTCACCCGGTCGGGCGAGGTGCTCGGCAGTCCCGGCTGGTGGGCCCCCGAGCAGGTGCGCGGCCTGGAGATCACCCCCGCCGCCGACATCTTCGCCTGGGGCTGCCTGATCGCCTACGCGGGCAACGGCCGCCACCCCTACGGCCGGGGTGATCTGATCACCATGGCCACCCGGCTGCTGAACAACCCGCCCGACCTGGGCGCGCTGCCCGCCCCGCTCAACGACCTGGTCCGCCGGGCCACGGCGATGGATCCCTACCAGCGGCCCACCGCCCAGGACCTGCTGATCGCCCTGGTCAGCGGCGGGATCGCGGCGCCCGGCACGGCGGCTCCCGGCGCGGCGGCTCCCGGCGCGAGGACGCCTGGCGTGACGACACCCGGCACGACAGTGCCCGGCACAGGAACACCTGGCACAGGAACACCTGGCACGACCGTGTCCGGCGTGATGCTCGGCTCGACGGCATCGGGCACGACGGCATCCGACGCCGCAGCATCCGGCACCGCGGCATCCGGCACCGCGGCATCCGGCGCGGCGGAGCAGCCCACTCTGATCGCCGCCGACGTGCTCAGCGAGTCGTGGCAACCCCCGGCGAACGTGGAGCCGGACTCCACACAGACTCTCGGCGTCCTGGGCGCGGACACGTCCCCGGCCTCTCCCGTCCTTGACCCGGCCACGCCCCCGCCCTTCCCTGGCCCGGCCACGCCCCCGCCCTTCCCTGGCCCTGGCCCGGTCACATCCCCGCCCTCCCCTGTCCCCGACCTGGTCACGCCCCCGCCCGGCACGACCGCCGCCAGGAGAACCCCCCGGCGGCGCTGGCTGCTCGCCGGGCTCGCCGTGGCGGCGGCCGTGGCCGTCACGGCGGTCGTGCTGGCCGACACGGACCGCGGGACCGGGCAGGAGCCGGGGGCGAAAGCCGTCACCGTCACCGACGTGGGCCGGCGGATCGCGACCGGCTCGTTCATCGGGGACCCGCAGCTGATCATCCCGCAGGCCCCCCGGTGCGGCCTGACCTCCTACCAGGGAGCCACCCCCGTCCGAGGGCGGTTCTGCGCGATCCGGTGGACCCTGCTCAACACCGCGGGCGAACCGGCCGCGATCAGCGGGACCCCCCTCACCCTGGTGGACGACCGCGGCGCGTCCCACAGCCCCGAACCGGTCTCGACGGGTCTGCCGAGCACCCTGGCACCCGGAGACAAGGTGGACGGGCTCCTCCTCTACGACCTGCCCCCGGCTCGCAGGCCGCTGAAGCTGACCGGTCGCGTGGTTGACGGCGGAACCGAGATCGAGGTGAAACTGTCGTGAGGTTCATGGCTTGCCTGCTGGTCGCGGCCGTACTGCCGGTACTGCCCGCCTCGGCCCCCGCCCTCCCCATCCCCTCCCTCCCCGCCCTCGCTCTCCCCTACCCCGTCCTCCCCGCTTCGGCTTCCGCCTCCGTAGCTTCCGCCCCCGCCGCCTTCCCGGTCGCCGCCGACTGCCCCGCGGCGGGCCCGAACGACTTCAACGGCGACGGCGTGGACGACGCGGTGGTCGGCGACCCGTTCGCCGACTCCGGCGGGCGCTCCGGCGCCGGAGCCGTGCACGTCCTGTTCGGCCGGGACGAGGGCGGCATGGTCGTGACCGCCCCCGACCCCCAGGCGGGCGACGGCTTCGGATGGTCGGTGAAGCTGACCCACCTCGACGCCGACCGCTGCGCGGACCTGCTGATCGGCGCGCCGTACGCGGATGTGGCGGGGCAGAAGAACGCGGGCGCGGTCTACGCCGTGTACGGCGGAGCGCGGCGGGAGCCGACCCGCCTGGCCGCCCCCACGCCGGAGCGCGACGCCCACTTCGGCTGGTCCCTGGCCTCCGCCGGAACTCTGGTGGCGGTCGGGGCCCCGCACGAGGACGCCGACGGGGTCAGCGACGCGGGCGCGGCCTACCTGTTCGAGACCGGAGCGCTCGACAAGGCCCGGCGGATCTCCCAGGACACCGAGGGGGTCTCCGGCAACAGCGAGAGCGGCGACATGTTCGGCTGGTCCCTGGCCCTCGGCAGGCTGGGCGGTGCCGCCGCCGAACCGGACCTCGCGGTGGGCGCGCCGTACGAGAACGACGACGGGGCGGGACGGCAGGACGGTGAGGGAAAGCTCGACTCGGGGTCGATCGCCGTGCTCTTCGACGTGCGCGCCTCCCGGGAGAAGTACGTCAGCAAGAAATGGGACCTCCGCGAGATCGTCAACGCCGACGCGGGAGACAGGTTCGGCTACGCGATGGCCTACGCGGAGGAGGGCGACGTGGGCTACCTGGCGGTGGGCGCGCCGCTCGGAGACGGCGGTCAGGTGAAGGACTCCGGCCTGGTCCAGCTCTTCCAGGCGTCCAGCACCTCGGAGATCACCCCCGCGGGCACCTTCGACCAGGGTGCCGAGGGTGCCGCGGGCGAGGGCTACGGCTTCTCGCTGGCCTTCACCGGGCAGGAGGGCGCCCGGCTGGCCGTGGGAGTCCCGTTCGACGGGCCGGACCGGCGAGGCGGGGTGCGGCTGGTGCCGGTGGGGAATCCGGGGCAGGCCCGGCTGATCGACCAGGGCAAGCCCGGCGACCACTTCGGCTGGTCGGTCGCCTTCAGCGGAAACCGGCTGCTGGTCGGCGTGCCGGACCGGGGAGCCTCGGGGGCGGTGGCGCTGCTGGGCCGCAACGACGACACGGGCGTCTGGCTCTCCCCGGGGAACGGCAGGGTGCCCGTCCTCGACGGCGGCGGTCAGGCCGACTTCGGCGCGGCGGTGGGCTGAGGCCGCGGCCGGACCCGGCCCGGCCGGCGGGGACAGGCCGGCTGGAACAGGCCGGCTGGGACAGGCGAACGAGGCGGCCGGGCGGCTCACCAGGGGCCGAAGACGGCCTGCCCGTTCGCGTCGATGGCCGTGGCCAGCTCGGCCGGGTCCATCCGCTTGACCTCGGCGAGGCAGCGCAGCGTGAGAGGAATGAGATAGGGCGCGTTGGGCTTGCCCCGGTGCGGCGTCGGCGGAAGGTAGGGCGCGTCGGTCTCGACGAGCATCAGCTCCGTGGGCGCGATCGCCGCGGCCTCGCGGAGATAACCGGCGTTCTTGTAGGTGACCGGGCCGGAGAAGGACATGAAGTAGCCGGCCTCGACGCACTTCTTCGCCATCTCGGCGTCGCCGGAGAAGCTGTGGAAGACCACGACCTCCGGGGCGCCCTGGTCGGCCAGCACCCGCAGCACGTCGTCGTGGGCGTCACGGTCGTGGATCACCAGCGCCTTGCCGGTCCGCTTGGCGATCTCGATGTGCGCCCGGAAGCTGGCGTGCTGGTCGTCCTTGGAGGCCCAGTCGCGGTAGTAGTCGAGCCCGGTCTCCCCCACCGCCCTGACGTGCGGCAGACGGGCCAGCTCCTCGATCTCGGCGAGGGTCTCCGGCGTCGAGGCGTGCGCCTCGTTGGGGTGGATCGCCACCCCGGCGTAGACATCGGTGTGAAGCCCGGCCGTGGCGGCGTTCCAGTGCGAGGACGGCAGGTCATAGCCGATCGTGACGAGCCGGGTCACGCCAACCGAACGGGCCTGCTCAAGGATCCCCTCGACGCTCGCCTGAGCCGCCTGGGCGGCCTGCGCGACGGGGTCTCCCGAGGACGCCTGGCGGTTGCCCACCATGATGTCCAGGTGGCAGTGGCTGTCGAACACCTCGGCGGCCAGGGGTTCGGGGGCGGGAGGAAGCTTCGTCGTGCTCACAGCCCCAACCTACCGAGAAGCCGGTACGGCTCGCGCCGCCTGTCGGGCGCGAGCCGTACGAGCACGTCATCCGCCCGGACGGGCGGGCCGCGCAGACGTCACCCCGGACGGGGAGAACACGGGAACCTCACCCTCCGAAGGGCGAACCGCGCGTCATCCCCGGGCAGGGAACCGCGAGGGCGTCACTCTCCCAGGCGGCCGAGCTCCTCGTCGACGATCTTCGGGTCGAGCTTGGTGAACAGCGGGGTGGGCGGGGCGAGCGGGATGCCGGCCTTGATCGGGGTGGACTCCCAGCGGGCGGCGCCCTCGTAGGAGCCGGTGATGATCGGGTAGGTCCGGCCGCTCTCCTCGTCGACCTCCTGGATCTCCGGCATGCCCGACCACACGCCGGTGCCGCCGAGCATCGTGTAGATCTTGTTGGAGGAGCCGGGCAGGATCGGGGTCAGCAGGGTCTTGGCGTCGTCGACCACCTGCAGGGCCACGTGAAGGATGGACTTGACCCGCTCGGGGTTGTCCTTGATCTTCCACGGCTCCTGCTCGGCCAGGTATTTGTTGGCCTCGCGGACGACGTCGAACGCCTCGTTCGTCGCGTTCTTGAACCGGGAGCGTTCGAGCTCGGCGCCGACCTTCGGGAAGGCCGCGCGGCTGCGCTCCAGCATCGCCCGGTCGGCGTCGGTGAGGTCGCCCGCCGCCGGGATGACGCCGAAGTTCTTGGCCGCCATCGAGATCGAGCGGTTGACCAGGTTGCCCCAGGCCGCCACCAGCTCGCCGTTGTTGCGGTTGAGGAACTCCGACCAGGTGAAGTCGGTGTCCTGGTTCTCCGGGCCGGCCACCGCGATGTAGTAGCGCAGCGCGTCGGCGTCGTAGCGCTCCAGGAAGTCACGCACGTAGATGACGACCTGGCGGGAGGAGGAGAACTTGCGCCCCTCCATGGTCAGGAACTCGCTGGAGACGACCTCGGAGGGCAGGTTCAGCGCGCCGAGCGAGCCGGGGTCGCCGTCTCGGGAGCCCCGGCCGTTGTAGCCAAGGAGCAGCGCCGGCCAGATCTCGGCGTGGAAGACGATGTTGTCCTTGCCCATGAAGTAGTAGCCGCGGGCGTCGGGATTCTGCCACCACTGCCGCCACGCCTCAGGGTCGCCGGAACGGCGGGCCCATTCGATGGAGGCGCTGAGATAGCCGACGACGGCGTCGAACCAGACGTAGAGCCGCTTGTTGGGCTGGTCGCGCCAGCCGTCCAGCGGGATCGGCACGCCCCAGTCGAGGTCGCGGCTCATCGCCCGGGGCTGCAGGTCGCCGAGGAGGTTGAGGGCGAACTTCAGCACGTTCGGCCGCCAGTCGCCCTGCTTCGACTGCAGCCAGGACCCCAGGACCTCGGCGAACGCGGGCAGGTCGAGCATGAAGTGCTCGGTCTCGACGAAGATCGGCGTTTCGCCGTTGATCCTGCTGACCGGGTTGATCAGCTGGATCGGGTCGAGCTGGTTGCCGCAGTTGTCACACTGGTCACCGCGCGCGCCGTCGTAGTTGCAGATCGGGCAGGTGCCCTCGATGTAGCGGTCGGGCAGGGTCCGGCCGGTGGACGGCGAGATCGCGCCCATCGTGGTCTTCGGGAAGATGTAGCCGTTGTCGTAGAGACCCTTGAAGATCTCCTGGACCACCGCGTAGTGGTTGTCCGTGGTGGTCCGGGTGAACAGGTCGTAGGAGAGCCCCAGCGCCTGGAGGTCCTCGGCGATCACCCGGTTGTAGCGGTCGGCGAGCTCGCGGGCGGTCAGCCCTTCCTTGTCGGCCTGCACCTGGATGGGCGTGCCGTGCTCGTCGGTGCCGCTCACCATCAGGACCTTGTTGCCCGCCATCCGCTGGTAGCGGCTGAAGATGTCGGACGGCACGCCGAATCCGGAGACGTGCCCGATGTGGCGGGGCCCGTTGGCGTAGGGCCAAGCGACCGCGGTCAGGATGTGCTGGGACATGATGCCAAGCCTAAGGGACGCGGGGCTCAGGCCTTGGTGCTCTCCCGGGTGATGGCCTCGGCGGCCTCCTCCGCGGCGGAGGCGGCCACGTCGATCGGCGTCTCCCGGGTGCGGCGGATGCCGAGGATGCTGACGAACAGCGCCGCGAAGATGGTCTGGAAGCTCATGACCAGCGCGGCGGCCGAGGGCACGACCAGACGCAGCGACTCCGACGGGATCAGCGTGCCGAAACTCCGCGTCTGCCAGTGGACCAGCGAGGCGACCAGGCCGCCGAGACCGGCCAGGGCCAGCAGACCGCCGACGACCAGGCCCTTCTCCAGGGTCACCACGTCGACGAGCTTACGCACCCGCCGGTCTTCCGGCAGGAACCCCTCTTCGGCCGCGTAGACCTTGGTGAACACGGCGAACAGCACCGCCTGGAAACCGATCACCAGCGCGGCCGAGGCGCCGACGAGGGTGTCGACGTCGAAGGCGAGCTTGCCGATGTAGACCGGGCCGAAGGTCAGGGCGACGCCCGCGACCAGGCCGATGGTCATCAGGATCAGGCCGGGGATGAAGAACAGCCAGCGCGGGCTGAAGAGCAGCAGGAAGCGCAGGTGGCGCCAGCCGTCACGCCAGGAGCGCAGGTGCGGCGGGCGGGACCGGCCGTCGGGCGACAGCGTGGTGGGCACCTCGCGCACGTCCAGCCCGGTCAGCGTCGAGCGCACCACCATCTCGCTGGCGAACTCCATGCCTCCGGTCTGCAGCCCGAGCTTGAGGATCGAGTCACGCCGGAAACCGCGCAGGCCGCAGTGGAAGTCACCGATCGCGCTGGGGAAGAACAGGCGGCCGATGAAGGAGAGCACCGGGTTGCCCAGGTAACGGTGGAGCGGGGGCATGGCGCCCGGCGCGATGCCGCCCTTGAACCGGTTGCCCATCACCAGGTCGGCTCCGTCGCGGAGCTGCTCGACGAACGGCAGCAGCGCGGTGAAGTCGTAGGAGTCGTCGGCGTCGCCCATGATGATGTATTTGCCGCGGGCGGCCCGGATGCCGCCCATGAGGGCGTTGCCGTACCCCTTGGCGTCCACGTGCACGACCCGGGCTCCGGCGTCTCGCGCGAGCTGCTGCGAGCCGTCGGTGCTCCCGTTGTCGGCGATGACCACTTCCCCGTCGATCCCGTGCTCCTGCATGCAGGCCAGTGCCTTACGCACGCAGGTCTCCACGGTCTCCGCCTCGTTCAAACAAGGCATGACCACGGTCAGTTCCACGTCTCAACCCTTCAGTAACGGCACAGGCCAATCTCATCATGATGCCCTCTAACACCTAGTGCGCGGGTCAACTCCGTGAAACGACTGGCATCCTGTATTGCATGGTGACCGTCGCCGAGCCCCCGCGCCTGGACGCTCCTTCAGCCATCTGGAGAGCGCGTCTGTGGGCGTTCGTGCGCCGTCATCACATCTTCGTGGCCGCCCTGGCGGCCGCTTTCGCGTTACGTGTCGTCACCATGCTCGGGTATGGCCCGGCCCTGTGGTTCAACGACTCCTACGAATACGTGTCGGGGGCGGTGAACCCCGAAAGGCCCAGTGCCCTGCGCCCGAACGGTTATTCCTTCTGGCTGCTCCTGCTGCGGCCCTTCCACAGTTTCGGCCTGGTCGCCTTCACCCAGCACCTGATGGGGCTGGGCATCGCGGTGCTGGTCTACGCGCTGCTGCGCAAGAAGTTCGGGCTGCCCGGCTGGGGGGCGACGCTGGCCACCGTGCCGGTGCTGTTCGACGGCTACCAGATCCAGCTCGAACACCTCGTCATGTCCGACACGATGTTCATGCTGCTGGTCGTGGGCGTCGTGACGCTGGTGCTGTGGCACCGGAAGGTGTCGTGGCGGCTCGGTGCGATGATCGGCCTGCTACTCGCGCTCACCGCGCTCACCCGGTCGATCGGGCTGCCGATCCTCGCGCTGGTCGTGGTCTACATGCTGGTCAAGCGCACCGGCTGGAAGCCGATCACGGCCATGGTGACCGCGTGCGCGATCCCGGTGCTGGGCTACATGGCCTGGTTCGCCTCGGCGCACGGCAACTTCGCGATGACCAACAGCGACGGCGCGATCCTCTACATGCGCACCGCGCTGTTCGCCGACTGCGGCAAGATGAAGATCGACCCGCGCGAGGAGCTGGATCTGGCGCTGCTGTGCATCAACAAACCGCCGGACCAGCGTTCGTTCTCCGGGCAGAACTACCTCTGGTTCACCAACGGCGGCCAGCGCTTTCACGCCTTCGGGACGGGCAGCACGTTCACGTCGAAGGTGAACAAGTCCGCCGGCGATTTCGCCAAGCGGGCCATCCTCTCCCAGCCCGGCGACTACCTCGCCAGGGTCGGCCTCGACTTCGTCCGCGTCTTCCGCTGGGACCGGCCGCGCTTCCCCGACTACGCCACCTTCCTGCAGTATGAGTTCCCCTTCGAGGCCAAGGTGCTTCCCTCCTGGTCTTCGCCTTCCCGGAGCACCACCGACCGCGACGCCCAGAGCTACGACCCGAGCCTGCCGACCGAGGAGATCAACGGCCTGCAGAGGGTGATCGGCACCGAGATCCACAAGCCGTGGGCCGGGTTCATCAAGGGCTACCAGCAGATCGTCCGGCTGCCCGGCCTCGTGCTCGGCGTCCTGCTGCTGATCGGCCTGGCGGGGGTGGTGGCGCGCTGGCGCCGACTGGGCGGCCCGGTGCTCCTGCCGTGGCTGGCCGCCTTCGGCCTCCTCCTGGCCCCGGCCGCGACCGCCGAGTTCGACTACCGCTACGTGCTGCCCGCCGTGCCGCTGGCGTGCCTGGCCGCCGCGATCTCCCTACGCCACGGGTTCAGAGTCGGCTTCAGACCCAGCGCGAAAGCAGCATCCGCGCCCACCATTGCGAGTGCGGAATGACCTCCGCGACGAAGACCGGGTAGAGCCAGGCGAAGTTGATCAGCGCCAGGATCATGAAGGTCCCGGCGAACGCCGTCCCGATCGCCCTGCGGTTGGGCGCGGCGTCCGCCTTTCCGATGACCAGCCCCGCGGCCAGGGTCAGCGCGAGGATCATGAAGGGGACCATCGGGATCGCGTAGAACAGATACATGGTCCGGTTGTCGGCGATGGCGTAGTAGAACCAGGGCAGCCAGCCGGCGGCGTAGGCCAGCAGGACGGCCCCGGCCCGCCAGTCGCGGGTGGCGACGTACCAGGCGATCATGGCGATGAGGGCGGCGAGCCCGCCGTACCAGATGACCGGGGTGCCGACCCCGAGCACCGCCTGCGCGCAGTTCTGGACCCCGCATCCGCTCTTGGGCGACTCCCAGAAGAACGCCACCGGGCGTAGCAGCAGCGGCCAGCTCCACGGCTCCGATTGGTAGGGATGCCCCTCCGTCAGCCCGGTGTGGTAGCTCAGGACCTGCACCTGGTACGACAGCCAGGAGCGCAGCGAGTCGAAGACGAAGTAGGCGGGCCCCTGGGAGGTCGCCTGGGCCCAGTTGCGGCCCCATCCCAGCGGGGAGGCGAACCAGCCGGCCCAGGAGGCCACGTAGACGGCCGCCGGGACCAGGCCCATGGCGCCCAGCGCGGTGGGCAGGTCCTTGTTGAAGGCCC